>DAIEGL010000290.1 GCA_027356255.1 Geobacter sp.
TTGGCGCCACCATCGGTAACCAGTTTAACCGTTTCGATCTTAAATTCGCGGGTGTACGACTTCCTCTTCGATACCATGACTGTCCTCCATCTGCTGTTGTAGCAGCTTTTCGGACTGTCCACAATACCGGGGGAGATTCAAAGCGTAGCCGTCGCATGTGCTGTGCTCTCAGGATTATCGCCGACAGATGACCATGAATCAGATGCAGGATCGTACAGCTCAGCCGCATAAACGATGGAATACGCCCGTCCCCCCTGGATCAAGACCTTGCCATTGGTTAATAGCGTCGCAGTATGGTCATATCTTGCGTTTGACAAACTCCCAGCTGCACTCCAGGCATTGCTGGCAGGGTCGTATATCTCGCTTACGGCTGTTACTTCACCCGTATCAATGTTTTCCCCTCCAGTAACGAGAACCTTGCCATTTGGCAACAACGTGGCTGTGTGTTTATAACGTTTGACTGCCGGGGTCCCCGCTGCAGTCCATGTGTCTGAACCCGGATCATAGAGTCTGGCAGTGGAACAATTTCCGACTACAAGGACTTTACCATTTTGAAGCAGCGTCATTGTCACAAATGTGTATGGGGCATCCCCCCACGGATAGGCAGAGCTCGACCACGTATTGGTTGAAGGATCGTAAATCATTGGCGGATTGTAGGTCCCTCCCGTAGTCGCTCCCGCCATTACAAGAACCTTGCCGCTTGGTAAAAGTTGCGCAGAGTGACGACTATGGGGGGAGCCCAGACTTGCCGCGTCTGACCAAGTATTGGTAGCGGGATCAAAAAGCGCCGCTGTATCCAGCATCTTGGTGCCAAAGTTGCCATTGTCATAAACGAAAACGGTTCCGCCCACTACGAGAATCTCGCCACTCTGCAGCAAGGTAGCCGTAGCTCCGCAACGGACAATACCGGGATTGTTTGCCGGGATGGAATATCCTGCAAATGCGGTTTGCAGATTATGCGGTGATACCAGAAAAATTGCCAAACCGAACAAAAATAACAGGCTTTTTTGCCAAGTCATATTAATCCCAGCCTCCATTTCAATAAATGAATCCCGTTTAACCCCCATTGCTGGACTCTCCTTAACCACATTGCATGCCAAAGTGGTAGGAGTATTGATTTTTTTTGATAAACTATCAATAACCGACTGAATATAAAAAACTATTTTATAATATTGGATTTTCAGGATTTCCAGGATAAGGGAATGGTGTTTGGAGGAGGGGCTTTTTCCGACGGCACTTATTGTAAAAAATTTTTACAAATCCCCTTAGAAGCCCATGGGATAAGGGTTTGCATTCTTGTAAAAAATTTTTACACATGCCCGTAAACCATTGTCCTGCAAGGGTTTGGAGTTATTGTAAAAAAAATTTACACTTTTGGGTCTGGGAAACTAAAGGGGAGGGGAATAAAGCGAAAACTCTCAGAAGAGCAAAAGGTTAAGGTCTCTGGTCCATCATGATCAGATTGCCACTTTATGCTGCCACCGGTTGCCAAATTACACGAACGGACGAAGCCGCGTCAGACGGCCTTCTCCCGGAATTCCCGGATGATCCTTTCTTTTTCACGAAATCCGCATCATGCCGAATATCGCCCCGCTGGCGAACGCCATGAGCCAGAGGGAATAGATGGTGAGGCTCACCCGGTGGAATGTGCGGTTGACGGCATCGGCTTTTTGGCAAAATGCAGCTACAAGGGCGAGAAGAAAGTGGAAGGCCATCCCGGCCAGGGAGAGGATGCCGGTCAGGTTGTGCCAAGCGGGGGCAGGGGCCGTGGTCGTTGCATAGAGGTTCATCTGGCTGGTCCCCAGGTAGTCGAAAAAGAGACCGATGCCGAAGACCAGCAGGTGCTTGCGGTGCAACCCCTCCCTTCTCCCGCTGAAGACGGCGTAGGTATAGAAGGCCAGGGCCAGGTTCATGAAGATGACGGCTTTCAGGAGCATCAAAGCCTCCCGGTCTGGCGCAGTGCCTCGTAGAGGACGATCCCGGCGGCGGTTGAGAGATTGAGGCTTCTGACCCGGCCGAAAATGGGGATGCGCACAGACGTATCCGGGTTCGCATCGATCAGTTCGTCGGGCAACCCCTTGGTCTCCTTGCCGAAGACGATGAAATCTCCTGCCGTGAATTCCATCTGGATGTAGCTTCGCGGCACTTTCTTGCTGGTGTAGATGAACCTTCCGTCAGGATAGGCGCTTTTCAGCGCGTCCAGGTCATCCCAGTAATGGATTTCCACCTCGCTCCAGTAATCGAGCCCCGCTCTCTTCAAGGCGCGGTCATCAGTGGAAAATCCCAGTTTACCCACCAGGTGCAAAACGGTGCCGGTTGCCCCGCAGAGTCGGGCAATATTGCCGGTATTGGGCGGAATCTCCGGTTCCACCAGGACGATATGAAATGGTTTTATGGTTTCCAAGCTGTTTCTCCCTGATTTTCTGCCAATGGTATAGCATGAAATCCGCCCATCGGTCTTGGAATAAATTTACTCCTGGGGCGCTTCAAATTTATATCCTATTCCGTACACCGAATGAATGAATTCCTGATTTGCCGCAGCCAGGGATATTTTTTTGCGCAGTTTCTTTACATGGCTGTCGATGGTCCGGTCGCTTACGATCCGTTCGTCAGGGTAAATCCTGTGCATGAGCTGGGAGCGTGAATAGATCTGCCCCGGATTTGAGAAGAGAAGGTGCAGGAGTTTGAATTCCACGATGGTCAGGTCCAGGACGTGACCGTGCAATGTAGCCTGATATCGCGAAGTGTCAAGGATCAGGCCCTGAACCGAGGCGATCAGCCCGCCGCCGGTCCGGCGGAGCAACGACCTGACTCTGGCTACAACCTCACGCGGGCTGAACGGCTTGCAGATGTAGTCGTCCGCTCCCAGTTCCAGGCCGAGCAACCGGTCTATTTCCTCGATACGGGCGGTGATCATGATGATCGGAACAGCGGAAAAGGAACGGATCTCCTTGCAGATATCGAGGCCGCTGCGCCCGGGAAGCATTAAATCGAGCAGGATGAGAGCCGGCTCGTGCCTCCTGACCCACGGTACCACAGCCTGTCCATCCGCCAGCCATTCCGAATTGAACCCCGACTGCTTCAGGTAATCCGCCAACAGCGCGGCGAGTTTCCCTTCGTCCTCCACTATCAGTATTGCGCCACTCATGCCCCTCTCTCCATTAACGGGAGTTCCACCTTGATCCATACCCCGCCCAACGACGACGGCAGCGCTTCGATGGTTCCTTCGTGCGCGGTGGCGATGTTTTTGCAGATCGCCAGTCCCAGCCCGGCACCGCTTGACGTGCGGTTACGCGAACCTTCCACACGATAGAGCCGGTCAAAGAGGCGCGTCAGATCGTCCTCGGGCACACCGGGAGGGCTGTCCTGAAAATGTACCGTTGCCAAAGTGTCCCGTCGAGCCAGGCGGACAAAGAGTTCTCCCCCCGGATCGGTGTAGTTCAGAGAGTTTTCCAGCAGGTTGTCGAAAAGTTGCTGCAGCCGCTCAGAATCCGCAAAGAGCGGGAACTCCGCGCCGGGTTGGAACTCGGTCCGCAGGGAGATTCGTTTCTGGGCAAATTCGGCCTGGAACGAGTCGAGCGCCCGGTTGAGGATGGCATCAAGATCCAGCTCCTCTTTGCGGTAAGTCAGGGCACCCACATCGGAAAGGGAGAGCTGGTAGAGGTCGTCAACCATCCGGTTCAGCCGCATGACTTCGCAGTGGAGGGAGTCGATGGCCGCTGGGGTCATCTGACGGATGCCATCCTGGATCGCTTCGATCTCGCCGCGCAGGATCGTCAGCGGTGTCCGCAGTTCGTGGGAGATATCGGCCACCCAGTCACGGCGTGACTGCTCGCTCTTCTCCAGGGAGAGTGCCAGTGCGTTGAAATCCCTGGCAAGATGACCGAGCTCATCTGAAGAGCCGACGGGAACGCGCGTGTCGAACTCACCTGAGGCAAGGCGATGTGTGGCCGCAGCAAGGTTCTTGATGGGATGGACCAGCCGGCTTGCCAGTGGCAGGGAGAGCCCCATTGAGACGAGGAGGATGGCCCCTGCAATCATGGCCAGGGTCAGTTTCTGCTGTTGCACGAAGTGCAGCTGGATGGCATCGGTGAGGCTGTTTCTCGGCAGCAGCCCCAGGTAGCCCACGATCTTTTGCCCGTGGATGATCGGTTTGAACTCCACCCGTTCTCCTTTTTGCACCGGGCCAAATACAGGGTTGCGTCCGGCATCCTGCAGGATGATGCGCATTTCAAACTGATGGATGACCCGTGGGAGGTCTTTAAATGGCTTGGTGCTACCCGATGCTCCCGCGGGGAGCTTTTCCTGTGGCTCAAGGTGGTTGTTGGGGTGGGTCGATTCTATGAGCACGGAGCGCTTGAGCGGATCAGTGCGCATCGTATCCCAGTTACCGTTTTCTGCGAAGCTCTGTTCAAGGGCACCGCCCAGCCGTTCGAGCCGCTCCTGGTCGAGTGTGTTGACGTACCGGAGAAAGCCCCGGTCGATACTCCACTGCATGATGAGAAGCATACAGACGACTGCGGCGGCGGTGGCGGCGAGCATCGCCAGAAATAGCCGGTATTTGATCTTGATCTTCACTGCATTTCCTTATTTATTTCACATTTTATCCATACAATTTTTGCTAGATTGTCGCTGATGGAGGGGAAGAGCGGCTTTCGCGAGGCGTCCATCCGCTTATGAATATACTTGTCATCAATACCACAAAATGAGGGTGGAAATGAAACGCATAATGATGTTCGAAGCAAAACTGCTCGTTGGCGGATGTCTGGCGGCAGCATTGTTTGTCTGTGGCGCCTGCACCGCAAAAAAAGAGAAACCCAAAGCGAAGCCCCCGGTGCCGGTAACGGTGGCAACCGCGGTCCGGAAAGACGTGCCGGTGCAGATTAAGGCCATCGGCAACATTGAGCCGTACACCAGCGTCGCAATCAAATCGCAGGTAAGCGGGCAGATTGACAGCGTTCATTTCAAGGAGGGTAGTGACGTGCAGAAGGGCTCATTGCTCTTCACCCTTGCACCGGAATCGTTCGAAGTGTCGCTCAGCCAGTGCGAGGCCGCGCTAGCCAAGGATCTGGCCCAGTCGAAGTTCGCTCATGAGCAGGCTCGCCGTTACGGGTTGATGCTCAAGGACGGCATCGTTACCCAGGATCAGTTTGATCAATTGCAGGCCAACGCCGCATCATTTGCAGCGACTGTTGCGGCTGACCGTGCCGCAGTCAAAAACGCCAAAATCCAGCTTGGTTATTGCTACATCCGTTCCCCGATCTCCGGCCGGACCGGGAAACTGTTGCTGCAACCGGGCAATCTTGCGAAGGCCAACGATGTGCCGCTGGTGACGATCAACCAGATAAACCCGATCTACGTCACCTTTTCCATCCCGGAAAAAAGACTCGCTGAGGTAAAGAGGGCGATGGCCGGCGGCGAGTTGAATATAGAGGCGATTATCCCTGACGAGCCGGGCGGTAAGGAAATCGGGACGATAAGTTTTCTGGACAATATGGTGAATGCCGCTACCGGCACGATCAAGCTGAACGGGGTTTTTGCCAACAGATCCAGAAAGCTCTGGCCGGGGCAGTTTGTCGATGTGGTGATGACACTCTCCTCCCGGCAGAACGCGGTCGTCGTCCCGACCCAGGCAATCCAGGTCGGCCAACAGGGGCAGTTCGTATATGTGGTGAAGCCGGACAAGACGGTGGAGATGCGGCCAATAACTGCCGGTGTGGCATCGGGGGGGGCAAGCGTTATCGAGAAAGGCGTTGCGCCCGGTGAGACCGTGGTTGTAAACGGCCAGCTGCGCCTGGTTCCGGGGGCCAAGGTGGACGTGAAAATCGACCCGGCGGCGGAGGGGCGGAAGTAATGAATATCGCCGATATTTTCGTGCGCCGGCCGATCATGACCTCGTTGGTCATGATCGCCATCTTCATCTTCGGTGTGGTGACGTACCGACTGCTTCCGGTGAACGACCTGCCGAAAGTCGACTACCCGACCATCCAGGTCAGCGCCAACCTCCCCGGCGCCAATCCCGACACCATGGCATCTGCTGTAGCCACACCGCTGGAGAAGCAGTTTTCGACCATTGCCGGCGTCGACTCGATGACTTCGGCGAACGGCATCGGTTCGACCAGGATCACGATCCAGTTCAACCTCGACCGGGATATCGATGCGGCCGCCCAGGACGTGCAGGCTGCGATCTCGCTCGCTACCCGCCAGTTACCGGCGAACATGACGACGCCGCCGTCTTTCCGGAAGGTGAATCCCGCCGATCAGCCGATCCTTTACCTTGCGCTCAGCTCTCCCACACTCCCCCTTTCCGCGGTTGACGAATATGCCCAGACCCTCATCGCGCAACGTATCTCGACGATCAGCGGCGTGGCCCAGGTGTCGGTTTACGGTTCGCAGAAGTACGCCGTGCGCGCCCAACTCGATCCCAAGGCCCTGGCCTCCCGTAGAATCGGCATCGACGAAGTGGCGACGGCCATTGGCGATGCGAACGTCAACATGCCGACCGGGATGCTGGACGGGAAAAAACAGGCGTTCACCATCGAAGCCAACGGGCAGATGTTCAACGCAGCATCTTTCCGATCCATGGTGGTGGCCTACCGGGACGGCTCGCCGGTCCGCCTTGAGGAAGTCGGCCAGGTGCTTGACAGCGTGGAGAACACCAAGACTGCCAGCTGGTACAACAACACGCGCGCCATAGTCCTGGCCGTCCAGCGCCAGCCGGGAACCAACACCATCGAAGTGGTGGACAGCGTGAAGAAGCTGCTGCCGAGTTTCCGCTCGCAGATGCCGGCCTCGGTGGAACTGGGCGTTCTATTTGACCGATCCAACATGATCCGTGAATCGATGCACGACGTCAAGTTCACCCTCTGCCTGACGATCGGCCTGGTCATCCTGGTGATTTTCCTCTTTTTGCGCAACCTGTCCGCCACCATCATTCCCTCGCTGGCAGTGCCGATGTCAATCGTCGGCACGTTTTCCGTCATGTATCTGCTGGGATTCTCCATCAACAACATCTCCATGATGGCCCTGACCCTGGCGGTCGGCTTCGTCGTGGATGACGCCATAGTCATGCTGGAAAACATCGTCCGCCACATGGAAAAGGGTGCGAGCGCGATGGATGCTGCCTTCAAGGGCTCCAAGGAGATCGGCTTCACCATCGTTTCGATGACCATATCGCTGGTGGCGGTTTTCATCCCGGTACTGTTCATGGGGGGGATACTCGGTCGTCTTCTGCACGAATTCGCCATAACGATCAGCGTGGCAATTCTGGTTTCCTGTTTCGTCTCCCTGACGCTGACCCCGATGCTTTGCAGTCGATTTCTGAAGCCGCCGGCAGCAGAGCGGCACGGACGCCTGTACCTCTTCATGGAACGCTTCTTCGACCGCATGCTCCATCTTTACGAGCGTTCACTGAAACAGGTCCTGCGCTTTCGTCGGACAACCATGGTCGTGACGATACTCGTCACACTGATCACCGGCTGGCTGTTTACCAAAATCCCCATGGGATTCCTGCCGATTGAAGACACCGGCCGGCTGAACGCCGACACCGAGACGGCCCAGGGGACATCCTTCGCGGAGATGAAGCGTCACCAGGAAGCACTCGCTGCCATCGTTGCCAAAGATCCGAATGTCGACGGATTCATGTCATCCATCGGGAGCAGCGGGGCGAGCAATACCGGTCGCTTTTTCATCCGTCTCAAGCCGCGTAGCGCGCGAAAACTCTCCGCAGATGAAATCGTTCAGGAGCTTCGCCCAAAACTGGCCAACGTCCCGGGCATTCGGGCATTTCTGAAAAACATCCCCTCGATCCAGATAGGGGGCAACGCCTCAAAAAGCCAGTACCAGTTTACCCTGCAAGGTCAGAACACGGAGGAACTGTACCGTGCGTCCAATGACTTCGAGACCAGGCTGCGTGAGCTCTCCGAGTTGCAGGATGTAACGAGCGACCTGCAGATCAGTAACCCGCAGGTGCATGTGGAAATCAACCGTGACAAGGTTGCCAGCCTTGGGCTTTCCGTGATGCAGGTGGAAGACGCACTCTCATACGCCTTCGGCTCGCGCCAGGTTTCCTCCATATTTGCCACGGCCAACCAGTATCAGGTCATTCTCGAACTCGACCCGCTCTACCAGGGAGACCCGGCGGCACTGGGCATGCTTTACATCCACAGCAAGTCCGGGCAACTGGTGCCGCTCGACACCATAGCAACCATCAGCAAAACCATCGGCCCGCTGACGGTCAACCATCTGGGACAGCTCCCGGCGGTGACGATCTCGTTCAACCTCCGCCCGGGGGTCGCCCTCAGCGAGGCAATGACCCTCGTCGACGAGCTTGCCCACACGACTCTCCCCCAAACCGTGAGTACCAGTTTCCAGGGGACCGCCCAGGCATTCCAGTCCTCATTCAACGGTCTGCTGATCTTGCTGCTGATGGCCGTCTTCGTAATCTACATTGTGCTCGGCGTTCTCTATGAGAGCTATATTCACCCGATCACCATCCTGTCCGGACTGCCGGCCGCCGGTTTCGGGGCGCTGATCACCCTGATGATCTTTCACTGCGATCTCAATATCTATGGATTTGTCGGGATAATCATGCTGCTCGGCATTGTCAAAAAGAACGCCATCATGATGATCGACTTTGCCCTGGAAGCCGAGAGGAAGGAAGGGAAACGGCCGCTTGATGCCATTTATGAAGGGGCGCTGGTACGTTTTCGGCCGATTATGATGACGACCATGGCTGCCCTGATGGGAACGCTGCCAATCGCCATCGGTTTGGGCGCCGGAGGAGAATCGCGTCAACCGTTGGGACTGGCCGTTGTCGGCGGATTGCTCACCTCGCAGCTCCTGACCCTCTACATCACGCCGGTTGTCTACTATTATATGGATCTGCTGCTGGCAAAGGTGCGTTCGCGGAAAAAGGTCCCGGCGGCCGCCGCTGCCGATGTTTAGTCCCTTAGAAAAATTATTTGCATGTTTTTTGCGAAGAATTTTTCGTGAAGGGACTTATCCCGTTCATCGGGGTTAGACGTTCAGACGCTGTTTCAACGCGCCGGTCTTGCAATTTGTTCACTCCGGGGATATTATGCAGTTTCATTACAGGACCTGGAGGTTTTCAGTGAGATTACCCGATAAACAAGGGCATTTCGGCCAGTTCGGCGGCAGATATGTGTCGGAAACATTGATGCCGGCGCTGTTCGAGCTGGAGCAGGCTTACAATCATTACAAAAACGATAAAGAGTTCAAGGAAGAATTTGCCTATTATAT
>DAIEGL010000004.1 GCA_027356255.1 Geobacter sp.
GCGGGTTTGCCCGGACCCTTGTCGCGGGAAGGGCTGCGCCGGTGCAGTTGATCCTCGACGGCACCGACTCCAATACCGCCGCCATCGTACTCAGCCATGCGGGGCGGATCGCCGCCCGCTACACAGAGGACCTCCGGGCAAAACAGGTGGCCGCAAGTATTGGCCGGCCGCCGCGTCTCGGTGGAGTGCGGTTGGAAAGCCGGGCCTGGTTCAACGACAACCTGGAGAGCCGCAACTTTTACGTGCCGGCAGTGATTACCAACATCGTCTTTATCGTCACCATGCTTCTTTCGAGCATGGCGGTGGTGCGGGAGAAGGAGATCGGCACCATGGAGCAGATCATCGTCACCCCGATCACCAGGAGCGAATTCATCCTCGGCAAGACGGTCCCCTTCGTCCTGATCGGCTTCATCGACGTGGGGCTCATTTCCGCGGTTTCGGCATTCTGGTTCCAGGTCCCCATGCGGGGGAGCATCCTGCTCCTGTTCGGCGCCACGGCGCTGTTTCTCATGAGTTCTCTCGGCATCGGTCTGCTCATCTCGACAGTGAGCCGCACCCAGCAGCAGGCGATGATGAGCGCATTCTTCGTCATCTTTCCCGCCATGCTCCTGTCAGGTTTCGCCTTTCCCATAGAGAACATGCCGCCGGCGGTCCAGTGGCTCACCTATCTGAATCCGATCCGTTATTTCCTCGTCATCATCCGCGGAATTTTTCTCAAGGGAGTGGGGGCCGATATCCTCTGGCCGCAATTGTCCGCCCTCGCCGTTCTCGGATGCATCATCCTCTCCTTTGCTGTCCAGCGTTTCCACAAAACCGTAAGGTAAGCTGAAAATTGCCCCCATTGGCCGGTTTCCTCTCCTGGCCGCGTCTTTTGCGGATTTTACCGGCTTCAGAAATCCATAGCATTGTTAAATCAGAAGGTTAGCATTGATTTTGTACGTCCATGTCGTTTGATAATAATTTGCAGCGTGCTACAATGTTCTAATAAAAATTATTTAACACAATGTGACGGAGAATATCTATGCCGCGGCTAAGTCCAAGAATCATTGCTACTCTTCCCGCAACACTTGATACGCCGTCTTCAAAAATAGAGACGGTAATTACCGACCTCGGCCTGAACGGCGCTTATCTCAGGGCGTCCTCTCCCTTCTCCAGCAAGAAGCTCGGAGTGGAAACGCCCGTTTTGCTGCAATACAACCTCTTCGGAAAAGGGCTTTTAGAGCATCGCGGAAATATAATAAGGAGGGACGACGCCGGTTATGCCGTTAGCTTTCCAGGGCTCGATCTGGCCACGAAGCGCAAGCTTTGGGACTTTATCGTCGATAACCTGTCCGATCTGAACGAGTGCCCCTTCTGTGGCGAGAGTTACATAACGATGCCGACAACTTGCCACCGCTGCGGCTGGGAACTGAACTTCAACCCTTCCGGATACTTCAACTATTATGAAAAGAACTGCACGATCAAGAAATTGCACGAAAGGCTGACCGGTCTGGATATGGAGCAGTTGCTGAAGATCGTCAATTTCATCGACATCGATATTGCAAAGGTTGTGGGGAGTGAAGAAATCCAGGAATTCGTCGGCACAGGCAACGCCATGCTGGAAGTGTTCGCCAATATCAGAAAGGTGGCTCCCACCGACCTTACCGTCCTGATCCTGGGAGAAAGCGGCACCGGCAAGGAACTGACGGCACAGGCAATCCACGATCGGAGCAACCGCAAGGACAAACCTTTTGTGGCGATAAACTGCGCTGCTATCCCGGACAATCTCCTTGAAGCGGAGCTTTTCGGCTATGAAAAGGGGGCGTTCACCGGGGCACACATAAGCAAGAAGGGGAAATTCGAATTTGCAGACAACGGGACCATTTTCCTGGACGAGATCGGCGATATGCCCCCCAATCTCCAGGCAAAACTGTTGCGTTTTCTCCAGGACAAGATTGTGGAGAGGATAGGCACCGTCGGCGGGAAGAAGGTAAATGTGCGGCTTATTGCCGCCACCAACCGCGACCTCGATGCCGCGATCGCCGAGGGTAAGTTCCGCAGCGACCTGTACTACAGGCTGGATGAGTTTACCATCAATCTACCCCCGGTCCGGGAAAGGGGGGAAGACACGGTAATCCTTGCCAAGTACTTCCTGAACAAGTTTTCCAGGGAAGTCGGCCTGACGAAGACCTTCACCAAAGAGGCTGCCGACGCCATCCGCAATTACGACTGGCCGGGTAATGTTAGGGAGATAATCAACAAGGTGAGACGGGCTATAGTCATGGCCGGCGGCAAGAACATCACCCCCGAGGATCTGATCCTGGATGTGGCACGGATGGAAACCGGTGCGGAAAACAACCAGCTGAGCGATGCGCTGGCCAAGATTGAAAAAGAAAAGATAAAACAGGTCCTCAAAGGATGCAGCCATAATATATCCACTGCTGCCCAGATGCTTGGTATAAGCCGTCCCACGCTGTACCGTCGCATGAAGATTTACGGCATCGACTAGGCGCCGTTGGAGAGTGAACTGTATCAGATTTTTACAGTCACTCTCCTTCGTAAATTCCAGTAACCCACTGAAAACACAAAACAACCTCTCCTCGACCTTCCAATTCGACCAACTGTAAAATTACACTTTTTTAACAATCTTTACAAAATCATTGCCCCATCGACAGCCCAATTATGGGTGCATAAAATAAATATGAATTATATCGACACGTTACAAATAAATGCGGTTGGTGGCATAGCAATTGCCTTATAGGTGATAGAGCATGGCATCGCGCCTTGCCAAAATCTATCCAAGGAGGAATTGTTATGAAAACGAGAGAAAAAAGATTGATTGTTTCATTGGCCTTTGCCCTTGCTTTGGGACTCGGAACGCAAGCCTTCGCTCTGGACGATGCAACAACCGGTGGTGACCAATCACCGATTGTGGTGGACAACAGCACTGATAAGACG
>DAIEGL010000184.1 GCA_027356255.1 Geobacter sp.
TGTGCAGGGGCTTAGGGAGATGGCCCGAAGCGGCCAGGACCCGATCGCCTCGCTAGGCTACGACGGGCCGCTGGCGGCGCTCTCCCTCTCCCGGCAGAACCTCTCCGATTACTTCAAGGAGCAGGTGGCGGTGGTGACCAACCCGGCCATCGACCGCGAGCGGGAGTCGGAGCACTTCTCCATCCGCGTCTACCTGGGTCCCCGCCCATCCCTTTCCGGCCCGGCCACACCCGGGATCGAACTCGCCGTCCCGCTCCTGACCGGCGGACGGCGCGGCGATGCGGTCGCGGCCGACACAGCGCTTGCCCGGGAGTTCGGAACCTGTACCATTGAGGCGCTCATGGGTCGCTTCAGGGGGAGGGGGAGCCGCCTCGTCTCATGCGCCATGCTGCGCAATGAGACGATCCACAAAGCCCTGCAACGCCTGACGGAGGAAGCGGTGTCCGCGACGCGGAACGGCGCTCGGCTCCTCATCCTCGACGACGGTGCGGCCTTCGGCCCGGGAAGGAGCTTTCTCGATCCCTTTCTGGTGGTGGCGGTCCTGCACAAGGCGCTCAAGGAGGAGACCGCTGCAAACGGCGAGTCTCTGCGCCGGCGCGTCTCGCTGGTGGTTCGCTCCGGGGCGTTGCGCAATCTCCACGACCTGATCTTCGCCCTCGGCATGGGGGCCGACGCGCTCTGCCCCTACCTCATGTGGGAGCTGGCCGAAGCGGAGGGGAACGGCGTCGGAAACCTCCTCTCGGTCCTCGTCAAGGGGCTGGAAAAGGTCATCTCCACCATGGGGACCCATGAAATAGGGGGGTACGGCAAGTACTTCGCCTCCATCGGCCTCTGCCGCCACCTGGCTGAGATCTTCGAAACCCCCAGTTTCTGCGGCTCCGGCCAGGGTGGACTGACCCTCGTCCGACTCGAAGAGGAGAACCGCGGCCGGAGCAGCGTGGCGCGGAGCCTGGAAAAGCAGCCGGTGCCGGTCCAGTTCCGCCTCTATCCGCGCATCTGGAAAATGGTGGGGGCCGTGGCGAAGATGGAGGAGACCTATGCCGACCTGTCGCGCCTCATCCGCCAGCTGGAGGGGGAGAATCCCCTGGCCATCCGCCATCTCATCGACTTCCGTTTCCAGGAAGAACTCAGCGTCGACCCGGAAGAGGTGGATACAACGGTCGGCGGACACGATCTCCCCATCCTCTTTTCGGCCATGAGCTTCGGTTCCCAGGGGGAGACGCCGTTCCGCATCTATGCCGAGGCTGCCCGGCGTCTCAACATCGTCTGCATGAACGGCGAGGGGGGGGAGATTGCCGACATGCTCGGCCGGTACCGGGACAACCGCGGCCAGCAGATCGCTTCCGGCCGTTTCGGCGTCAACATGGAGTTCCTCAATTCGGCAAACATCCTTGAGATCAAGGTGGGGCAGGGGGCGAAGCCGGGAGAAGGGGGGCACCTCCCCGGCTTCAAGGTGACGGAGAAGATCGCCGCAGCCCGCCACGCCACGCCGGGGGTGAGCCTCATCTCCCCCTCCAACAACCATGACATCTACTCCATCGAAGACCTGGCCCAGATCATCGAGGAGCTCCGCACCGCCAATCCCCAGGCGCGCATCTCGGTGAAGGTGCCGGCCGTGGCGGGCATCGCCACCATTGCCCTGGGCATCGCCAAGGCCGGGGCGGACATCATTACCATCAGCGGCTACGACGGCGGAACCGGCGCGGCGCGGCGGCACGCCATCAAGTTTGTCGGACTCCCCGCCGAAATCGGCGTAGCCGAGGCGCACCGGGCGCTGGTTGCGGCCGGCATGCGGCACAAGGTGGAGATCTGGGCGGACGGCGGGGCGCGTACCGGCCGCGACGTGCTGAAGCTCATGCTCCTCGGCGCCAACCGGGTCGGTTTCGGCACCATGGCCATGGTCATCATCGGCTGCACCGTTTGCCGTGGCTGCCACCTAGGCACCTGCCACGTGGGGATCGCCACCCAGATCGAAGCGACTGCGGAGGCAGAGGCCAAGGGGCTCAAGCGCTTCGTGCCGCGGGTGCTGGAAAACGGCGTCATCTACGAGACCACCTTTTTCCGCGGCATGGCGCGGGAGATCCGCATTCTCACCGCCAAGCTCGGTTTCAAGCGGACCCAGGACCTGGTCGGCCGGGCCGACCTCCTCTTTCAGGACCGCGGCCATGATCGGCTGGACCTGGCCGACCTGCTGGCGCCCGCCAGGAGCGGCGAAGGGGGGAGAGGGGACAGCAAGGTGCGCATCATCCGCAAGCCGCTCAACTACCTCACCGCGCTCGTCTCGGGCCTTGTCTGCCAAGCCTTTGCCGAAGGGGAGGAGCGGGTGCGCTACGACGACAGCGACGCCTCCAGTGCGGACCGGGCCATCGGCACGCACCTTTCCGGGGCCATGGTGCGCGCCCTTCAGGAGGGACGGCTGAGCGGCGAGGAAAAGGCGCTCCTCCACTTTCAGCGCGACTCGATTCCGGGCAACGGCCTGGCGGCCTTCAACATCCCCCCCATCACCCTCCGCATCGAAGGGGGTGCCCAGGACGGGGTAGGGAAGTCCGCCAGCGGCGGCAAGATCGTCATCCTCAAGGGGGAGAACCGGAACGGCGTGCGGGTGGGGGGCTCGGTGGGAAAGGGGCTCGCCTACGGCGCCCAGGGGGGCTCGTTCATCGTCCAGGGGGATGCCGACAGCCGCGCCTGCATCCGCCTTTCCGGCGCAGATGTGGTGCTGGGGGGGCGGATTCGCACCCCGCTGGACGACTCCTGCGGCAACCTGGCGGGACGCGCCAACCTCAAGGGGTTCGCCTTTGAATACATGACCGCAGGCCGGGTCGTGGTTCTCGGCGATCCCGGCCCCTGGATCTGTTCCGGCATGACCGGCGGCACGGTTTACTGCCATCTTGACACGGAGATGGGAATGACCCGCGAAGCCCTGCGCCGACGCATCGCCAGGGGGGCAGGGGTGGAGATCCGCGACCTGGAAGAGGAGGACGTAGCATCCATCGAGGAGCTCCTTCTCCCCTATCACCGGGAGCTGCTCCATTCCCACCAGGAAGAGGAGGGGGACCGGCTGGAAAGGATCATCGCCACCTGCCGCAGCCGGTTCGTCAAGATCGTTCCCGAAAAGGTCGTCCTCTCGCCGAAAAGTACGGAGTAACCGTTTTGAGGTTCGAGGTTCCCAGTTTCACGTTGATCTTGTACTATCTTTGTCTGGAGTGATTTCATGAAAATTCTGACCCTCAATTGTCGCAGATTTTCCGTCCAGTACCAGCTGTTCGACTGGCCGCAGAAGAAGGTCCTTGCCCGCGGCGCCGTCGAAAGGGTGATGGTGGGAGATTCCTTCATCACCCACAAGGCGTCCGGGCGGGCACCTTACCACTTTGATCAGGAATGCCCCGATCACCGTGCAGCTGTGGAGCTGATCCTGGCCACCCTGAGCGACGGGAAGGCCGGGGTGATCGACTCTCCCGCCCGGCTTGCCGCCATCGGCCACCGGGTGGCGCACGGCGGTGAAAAATTTACCAGTTCGGTGCGCATCGACGACGAGGTGCTGGAGGCCATCAACGAGATGGTGCAGCTGGCCCCCCTGCACAACACGCCGAACATGGCCGGCATCCGGGCCGCCATGGAGATCCTGCCGGACATTCCGCACGTGGCGATCTTCGATACCGCCTTCCACCAGACCATGCCGCCGGTCGCCTACGTTTACCCGCTCCCCTACGAGTGGTACGAGAAGTACGGCGTCAGGCGCTACGGCTTTCACGGCCAGTCGCACCTCTACGCCTCGAAGCGGGCAGCCACCCTTCTGGGGAAGCCCGCCGACCAGTGCAACCTGATTACCGTCCACACCGGCAACGGGGTGTCGCTCTGCGCCATAAGGAACGGGATCTCCGTCGATACCAGCATGGGGCTCACCCCCTTGGAGGGGGCGATGATGGGGACCCGCTGCGGCGACATAGACCCCGGCATCCCGCCGTTCATGATGCGTGAGACGGACATGTCTCCCCATGAGCTCGACATGGTTCTCAACCAGAAAAGCGGCGTAATCGGCATAACCGGCCGTCACACCAGTCGCCGCACCGTTCTGGAAGAGGCGCGCGTCGGCGATCCTCGCTGCAAGACAGCGCTGGAGCTGGAATCGTACCGGCTGAAGAAATACATCGGCGCTTACTGCGCGGTGACGGGGCCGCTAGATGCCATAGTCTTTGCCTACGGTGAAGGGTGGGCGGATTGGCCGGTGCGGGGGCTGGCGCTCCAGGGGATGGAGCAGTTCGGCATCAGGCTGGATGTGGAGAGGGACCGGCGGGCCCTTGCCGGCGGGGGAGAGATGCTGGTCAGCAGCGACGATTCCACGGTCAAGGTCTTCGTCGTTCCCACCGACGAGGAGCTGGTCTTTGTCGAGGATGTGGCCGCCATCCTGGCTGGAGAAGAGGGCGGTCCCGCTTCCTTTGAATATTCCTTTGCCCGCTCTGCCGGCGGGGCGGGCCGCAATTGAGCAGGCAATAACGCCACTATCTGGAGGTGTGCATGTCACTGGAAGGGAAAAAGGCTCCGTCCTTCGATCTGGAGGGAAGCGACGGGAAGAGGCATACACTCGCGGAATATGCGGGGAAAACGGTCGTCATCTATTTTTATCCCAAGGACAACACGCCGGGGTGCACCAAGGAGGCGTGCGGCTTCCGCGACATGCACAAAACACTCCTCGACCGGGACGTGGTGCTTCTGGGGGTGAGCAAGGACAGCCTGAAGTCTCATGACAAGTTCATCAGGGATTTCGGCCTCCCCTTTGTCCTCCTTTCCGACCCCGACGCAGCCATTATGCAGGCCTACGGCGCATTCGGCGAAAAGGTGCAGTACGGCAAGAAGAGCATGGGGACTATCCGTTCCACGGTGGTTGTCGGCCCTGACGGCATTGTCGTCAGGCACTGGACCCGGGTGGCCAAGGCCGAAGAGCATCCGGCTGCGGTGATGGAATTTCTGCAAAAGATGCCCGCCTGAGGGGTTCCATGGACTCGGCCCGAGACAGATGGCGCTTCATCGATACGGGGACGCTCGACGGAGCGGGGAACATGGCCGTTGACGAGGCCCTCCTTGCCTGCTTCGAACCGGAGGAATCCCCGCCGGTCCTCCGCCTCTACGGCTGGCACCCGCCGGCACTCTCCCTGGGGCGCTATCAAAAGGCGGCCGAAGTGCTCGATCTGGCGCGTTGCGCCGGGGAGGGGATTCAGGTGGTCAGGCGCATTACGGGTGGCGGCGTCATCTACCACGCGGAAGAGCTGACCTACAGCATCGTCTGCGCTCCCAGTCACCTCCCCCGGGCGCGGACGGTAAAGGAATCCTTCGAGCGGCTCTGCGGCTTTCTCCTCCTTACCTACCGCAAGCTGGGGCTTGCCGCCTCGTTTGCCGTCGAGCAGCCCCGTCCGGATGTGAAGCTGGGGGGGCGGGCGGAGTTCTGTTTTGCCGGGAGGGAGGAGTACGACATCGTCATTGCCGGCCGCAAGATCGGGGGGAATGCCCAGCGTCGCATGAAAGAGGTGATCTTCCAGCACGGCTCGATCCCGCTGCTCTCCTGCGTACCGGCGGCACTTGGATTTCTCCGGCGGACGCCGCATGGGGTGGAGCGGAGCGCGGCCAGCCTCGCCGAACTGGGGGTGGACGTCTCTGCGGCGGAGCTGAAGCTCGTCGTTGCCGCATCGTTTCAGGAGAGCCTTGGCGTTCTTCTCTCCCCCGATGCGCTGACCGACCGGGAACAGACCGCTGCCGAAACGCTTCGGACCGGCAAGTATTCTCAGCCTTTGTGGAACGTCTCGGGAGATATCAGCTGATCGGACCCGCACCTGTTGGGTGAAAGTCGAGATACCGATAACGGTTTGTTCTTCCTTTGCGTTCTTTGCGAGCTTTGCGCGAAAAACCGCTTTTTCCAGGTTTATCCGATATAGAAACAAAAAACCGGCGCAGCTGCAAAGCTCCGCCGGTTTTTTCCGTTATAAGAGATTGAGGCTAGACCGGATGGCACGAAACGCAGAGGGTGTTCTGCTCCAGCCGCAACAGTTTGCCGGTTGTTCCCCGGCCGTGAGGCTCGTGGCAGGTGATGCAGGTGATCCGGTTTTCCCTGTCCAGCGGGAGCCCTTTCGGCAGGATCTTGGGGACGACCCCCAGTTTGTGGTCGGTTTCGTTGGCCGGATGGCATCCCAGGCAGAGATCGTCCAGCGGCATCTCTTTAAGCTTCATGCCGCGCATATGGCAGTCGTTGCAGAGCTTGTGGGCCGTGGAGACTGCTTCTGCAGAGCCTGTCATGCCGACTGCCAATAATGCGGCAAGCGCCCAAATCGTCGTTTTTTTCATGATACTTCCTCCAGAGGTTCTTTCCGGGCCGCAAATTCCCGTCATCAGGGGCAATATCCATACTTGTGGCACCTGTCGCATTCTATCTCGTAGTACCACCTGTATGGCGCCCCCCATTTCACCGTGGTTTCTCCCTGGTGGCAGGAGACGTTGGAGCAGGTCTTCGACGC
>DAIEGL010000185.1 GCA_027356255.1 Geobacter sp.
GCTTTCTTCTTTTTACTGTCAACCGTTTTTTTCATCAACCAGCTTTTTTTCTTTCCCGCCGGTCCGTCCCGTTCAACAGGATGGCCTTTATAACAAACCATCCTTCGCCCGTCAACGGTTATTTCGTTATTATTTGTTAACGTATCGGCACCCCATTTGTTACTGCTGCGAGGCCTTCAGCGCCTGGTCAATGTCAGCCATTATGTCATCGGCATCTTCGATACCGATTGAAAGTCGTATGAAATCCGGTGTAACCCCACTGGCCAGTTGCTCCGATTCAGATAACTGCTGGTGGGTGGTAGACGCAGGGTGAATGACTAACGATTTGGCATCACCGATATTTGCCAGATGCGAAAGAAGCTTCACACTGTCGATAAACTTTTTACCAGCTTCCATGCCTCCTTTAATACCGAAGCCGATGATTGCGCCGGCCCCTTTTGCAAGATATTTTCTAGCGCGGGCATTATCCTTGTGGCTTGCAAGCCCAGGATAGTTGACCCAAGAGACAAGCGAATTCTTTTCGAGCCATTCGGCAATTTTGTGGGCGTTTTCCACATGACGCGGCATGCGGACATGGAGGGTTTCAAGCCCCTGAATAAACTGAAAAGAATTGAACGGAGAAAGCGCCGCCCCCATGTCACGAAGGAGACTAACTCGCATCTTGATGATGTATGAGATATTTCCTAACGCCTCCCAGTATTTGAGACCATGGTAGGATGGGTCCGGCTCTGTGAATTCAGGAAACTTGCTGTTGTCCCACGGGAATTTCCCGCCATCGACCACGCAGCCACCAATACTCGTTCCGTGTCCGCCGATGAACTTGGTCAAGGAGTAGACCACTATGTCGGCCCCGTGCTCCAGCGGTTTGAAAAGGTATGGTGTCGTCACCGTATTGTCAACGACATACGGAATGCCCGCTTCATGGGCAATCTTGGCAATCGCCTCGAAGTCGTCCACGTTGTTTTTCGGATTCCCAACCGACTCGGAATATACCAGGCGAGTCTTGTCGTCTATGGCCAGGCGAACATTCTCGGGGTCTGCTGTATCTACGAACTTAACATTGATCCCCAGCTTAGGCAAAGTGTAGTGGAATAGGTTATAGGTGCCGCCATACAGATAATTGGTGGAGATAATATTCTGCCCTGCCTGGGTGATGTTGAGTACCGCATAGGTAATGGCCGCCTGTCCGGACGCCACGGCGAGCGCCCCTACTCCTCCGTCCAATTGCGCCATACGCTGCTCCAGCACGTCAGTGGTCGGGTTCATCAGGCGCGTATAGATATTGCCGAACTCTTTCAGCCCGAACAAATTGGCCGCGTGCTCCGAACTCTTAAATACATAGGACGAGGTCTGATAGATGGGAACAGCCCTGGACAGCGTTGCGGGATCAGGAGATTGGCCTGCGTGCAGCGCCAACGTATCAAAGTTAAATTTGGTTTCGGACATGTATTATCCCCCTTTAGCCTTATTATTTCGCACCGGTTATCATTACAATTTAAGTCAAGAATATTGAATCGAATAGTAATTAAACCCCATGGAGCCTGTCAAGCATTTAATTCCCGGGATAACCCTTTCCCCGACCATACAATACGGTCAGCTCCTTCAAACGCTTCGCCACGTTGCTGTCTAGCGCATCGGCCGTAAAGCGCCAAGACCAGTTACCGCCGGCAACACCGGGGATATTCATTCGGCCGGCACTCGGAAGCGCCAGGATATCCTGAAGAGGGAAGACGGCTATGTTCGCCACCGATGCGAGTGCTATCCGGATCAATTCCCAGCTTATATTCTCCCTGCCGATATTCAGATAATCGAGGATGTTTCGCTTCTCTCTTTCCTTGAGTGAGTCGAACCAACCGGAGGTGGTGTCGTTGTCATGGGTGCCGGTATAAACTACACAATTCCTTATGTGGTTATGCGGCAGATAGGGATTTGCGGGACCGGAGCTGAACGCAAACTGGAGTATCTTCATACCGGGGAAGCCGAACCTGTCCCGCAGAGCTTCTACCTCTGGAGTTATCACCCCCAGGTCCTCGGCAATGAGCGGCAATGGGCCGAGTTGACCGATCAAGGCATGAAACATGGATTCGCCCGGGCCTTTGACCCAGCGGCCGTTTATTGCCGTCTTTTCCGCAGCCGGCACCTCCCAGTAGGCCTCGAAACCGCGAAAATGATCGATCCTGACCAAATCATAAAGGGAAAGATCGTTGCGCATGCGGGCTACCCACCAACCGAACCCCTCAGCCGCCACCCTGTCCCAGTTGTAGAGTGGGTTCCCCCACAATTGACCCGTTTTGCTGAAATAATCAGGCGGGACGCCGGCCACGACCGTCGGCCGGCCCGTAGTATCCAGATGGAAAAGATGCGGATTGGCCCAGACATCCACCGAATCAAAGGCAACAAAGATGGGCATGTCGCCGACGATTTCAATCCCCTTTTCATTGGCATAAGTCTTCAGGCGCTGCCATTGACGGGAAAATTGCCACTGCATATATTTCTGTTCGCCGATGGCGGTTCCAAGCTTTCGCGAATACTCCTCCACGACCTCCGGTCTGCGCAGGGCAATGCCTTCCGGCCAGTCGCACCAGCTCTTCCCCTCAAAATGCTCCTTCAGCGCCATGAAAAGAGCATAGTCATGGAGCCAAAAAGTGCTGTCGCAGAAGCGCCAGAACGCGTCCATGCGGCTCTGCTCGCCCGCGGAAAAAAATGATGCCGCCGCCTTGCGCAGCGCACGCTGCTTGTGCCGCTCAACCGCGAGATAATCAACACGCCCTTCCGGCAATTCGACCTTTAGCACCCTGGCAGGAAGGTCCTCTTCGTCGACAATCGATTCCAGCGACACGAGGAGAGGATTGCCGGCAAAGGCCGAATAGCAAGAGTAAGGGGAATTGCCGTAGGCCGTGGGCCCCAGAGGCAAAATTTGCCAGATCGATTGACCGGCCTTGTGAAGGAAATCGACGAAGCGGCGCGCCTCGCTGCCGAACGAACCGATCCCCCCCGGGCCGGGCAAAGATGTGGGATGGAGCAGGACGCCGCTCTTTCTTCTGCGTTGCATGGATGCCTCTCTTACGGAACAGGATAGTAGTCAACTATGCCATAAAGCCGCACGAATGCAAACCGGCAAGGGGAACATGGGCCGCCCCCTGTCGCGACTTTACTAACGGCCGGGGAAGTGCTATACATGAAAAATCGAAACGGGAAAATGGAGTTACATGATATGGAAACCATCAAGACAGCCATGTTTGAGACGTTAGTGGAAAGCGCCGTCCCCAACGAAACGGGAGGCTTCACCTTCACATTGGAAGGGAAGACATACCAGATCAAGGACACCCTGGAGATATCCAAGATCGCCCAGGACCATGGCTACATCATCATCTACTGAACCGACGCCAGAATCTCATCAATCCTCCTGCCGTCCAGGGATTCCTCCTCCAGGAGCGCCTCCGCCAGGGCATCCAGCTTCGGCCGGTTGGCAAACACCAACCCTTCGGCCTTGAGTTCCGCCTCCTTGATGACCGCTGCTATCTCCTGATCGATGAGCCAGGCCATCTGCTCCGAAAAGGACTTTTCCTCCGCCAGCTTGCGGCCCAGG
>DAIEGL010000090.1 GCA_027356255.1 Geobacter sp.
CGCCACCACCTCGACCATCGCCACCAGGCCGACCCCGGTACCTCCCGGCACATCGGTGTCTATGACGGTCACCACCCTCTTGTTCTTTGAAAAGGGGGTGGCGACCGCCACCACCGCGCCCGGGTTGCACGAATGGTAATCACCCGCGATCTCGTAAATATCCAGCACCGTGCCGGAGACGGGGGTATGGTTGTAATGGTACTTGTCCGGAGTCAGGCGGAAGACCGCGAAGTCCCCCCCCTGGAAGCGTTCCAGCCATTCCCCCTTGTCATGGCCGAAGAACTCGGCATAGGAAAAGAACTTCTCCTTGATGAACAGGGCGGAGATCTCCCGGAACGAGCCGACGATCACCCTCGCATCGGCAGGCGAAACAACGGCGTCCGGGTCGTCCGGCATGGGGCGGCAATCCCGGTAGCGGATCTTCCGCTCGAACACCTTGCGCGGCGTGTCCAGAGTCTCCGGGCCGTCCAGGCACTCGGTCAAATCGACGCCGCATGCCCTTAAAAAACTATTGTTTCGGCTCTTCCAGCCAAGAGGCAGATCGTAGTTCACAAGCCCGAGGAAGGCGGAACTCCGGGCGCTGGTCAACGCCCGGAAAAGGAGCGGCGCGTTCTCCCTGACGCTGTGGTAGAGGAGCCCGATGAGCCGGTCGCCGAACAGCCGTTCGGTGCGGACCGCGCCGCTATCCCGCTCTATATACTGGTGCTGCATGGTTTTCATAGGCTTTATCCTAAAAGAGCTTTTTACCGCAGAGTACGCAGAGTACGCGAAGTAAAATCAAAAAGTCAGGGTTCTAGAGAGTTTCACCATTTTGGAGAAAGAGACTGTTCCATATATGTATTTGGTTTTCTCTGCGAAGTTCTGCGTCCTCTGCGGTTCAACTGCCGTTTATAGGTTTATTCTCTTCGATAAGTGATGCGGCATCCCTCCCGTCGTGGTAAACGGAGAGGAGAACGAGGTTGGTCAGTTTCCGCAGGGTCTCAAGCGAGGCGGTTTCATTGAGCACATCCCGCTTCACGAGCTTCAGGAAATCGGACGCAGACCGGTTCCGCGTCGCGGCACGGAGTGCGGCCACCCCCGGCAGTTCGCGGCTTGGCCCCTCCCGGTCGAGGCGCCGGAAGTCTTCCTCCAGAAAACGGAACGCCTCCTCCATGTGGCGCCTGCGCAGGGTTTCCCGGTAATATCTCTCGGCGGCCCGGTTGAAATCCCCGGCATTCAGCGCCATGGGACGGCAAGCCCCTCCTTCGGCGAGAATGCCCCTGGTCAGCTTCCCCAGGGCCGAACAGTCGTCGGGGGCGTCAAGCCGCGCCCGGAGGTCTCGCATGGTCTCGCCGAGGTGGAGCGCTTCGATCAGGTCGGCCGCGTCCTCTTCAAGCAGCCGGACCAGCGCACTGCGGTATTCCGCTGTCCGGACCCGCAGGTAGTTGGGATAGCGGCGGCTCTGGCGGACATTCCGGGTCTGCGCCAGGATGCGCATCAGGAAACGGTTGCCGCTTCTCCGGTGCACGTAAAAGGTGGGGATGCCGATGGCCGCGCCGAAAAATATCTGCCGCCGCTCGCTCTCCACGGTCGGGTCGTCAGGGATAAGCGCGTGGTCGAGCCTGCCGTCCGCCATGTACTTGAACGCCAGGGCGTTGAGCAGGGTTTGCAGGTCCGCCGCCCGCCCCAGGTCCTCCTCCAGGTCGGCAAACTGGCTGTAATGGCGCCCCTCAAAACCGGAAAACCCCATGGCTGCAAATTCCCGCAGCTTGTAGAGGAGATAGACCGACATCTGGCTGTCGAACACCCCCAGATCCGAGAGGTCCTTCCGCAGCCGGTCGGTGTTGCCGGGCATGCCGTCCAGCGCCGGGCTCTGGTTCGTGCTGAGAAGACATACCAGGTAATCCACCAGCCGAAAATCGGGGATGAAATCTCCCCTGAGTGAGAACACGCCGCTAACCGCCCGGTCGAGCCACTTGGGGCCGAAGGGGGTGAGGGGCCGGCCGAACACCGTCAGGTGTGCCTTTTTCTGCCAGCGGCGCCAGAGCATGCGCAGATGGGTATAATCCAGCTCATGGGCGAGAAATCCGAGCGCCCGTTCGGGATGAAAATCCGTAAACCCCAGCCGGTAAGGCGCCGCGCTGTAAGTCCCGACGAAGAGCGGCAGGAAGTGCTCGACCATCTTGATCGTCAGATCGCCCAGATACTTTTCGTGTCCCGCGTTGAAGCCGGAAGCGCCGTCCTTGAGGGCACGCCCCAGGATGCGGCTGCCGAGGCTCAGATGGGTGCCGTTGTTGGCCAGGCTCACGTTCGATACGGAGGGGAGCACCACCAGGTTGTTGACGATGATCCCCGCTTCCCGCAATTTTGCCACCCCGTTCAGCTGGCTGCGGGAAAGTACCTGATGGCAGAGCTGCATGTAGCGGTACTTTTCCTCCCCCTTCTGCCACCCCGACAGGCACGGGCTCATGAAGAGCTCCCGGTAGAAGGCGTCCGGGACGAGGTCGTTGAGCTCCTTCTGCCTGAGCGGCGGATGGGGAGAAAAATAGATCATCGCCCGCTGTCCCCGCGCCGCCAGTTCGAACCCCTCGTTGGCATACATGACCAGGAGCTGGGTCACGAGGAAGCGCTTGGCCGTCTCCCGGGCGATGGCCTTCCCCATGCCGGTTTCGGGACGAAGCGGCACCACATGGAACGAGAAGGTCTCCGGGGACGTGTTGTCGTTCAGGTAGTGGTTCATCAGCCGCCGGCCGGTCAGCTGCACCGCCCCCGGCAGATCCTGCTGCGAGCCGAGCAGGTCGGCGAGGGCCAGCTTGATCAGGTAGCTGATCGGAACCCGGACGTACTCCTCCCCCTCGCCGTCATGAAAGACGAAGCGCGGGACATCGCTGCGCCTTCCGCCCCCCGGATTCCCCTTGTCGGCCAGGAGGTCGCCTTCGAAGACCCGGTCGGCATAGGGGGAAAGGACCCGGCGCGGAAACCGCACCCAGCTGTTCTCCCAGACCCTGTCCCTGTTGCCGTCGATGAAGCGTTCCAGGTCGCCGGCCAGCCGTCTCGGTGTTTCGCCGGCGGCCCCCCGTTTGAGGATGTTGGCAAAATAGTTGGATTGTTCGATGATGAGGGGGAGATCCACGTCGTGCCGCCAGCCGGCCACCACCGCCTGCAGCTCGGTTTCGGTGCCGGCAGTGGTGTCTTGGGACGAAAACGGGAGCGAGTCGGGAAAATTCCGGGAAAAGCCCGGGCGGGCAAGAATGGCGGCCGCCGAGTCCGTCTCTTCCCCCGCGACTAAGACATGTCGCCCCGGCAATCGGCTGTGGTTATGATGCAACTGTTCCTCCGTACTCTTTATCTGTGAAACCATGCTACAGGAACGTTGTTAAACGGGCGTTGTGGTTATGTTAATGCTGTGTGACAAGGAACCATGGGAAAATTCGCCCGCAAGGTTGCGGCGACAGATCTTCCTGCTAAAATGTGAGATCGCTACAAAAAGCAAATGATGGGAAACCAATCCATGGAGGGCACAATGAAAGTGGAGGAAATCAGGAAAATCGCCGGCAAATTCGGGATCAAGGCCGGAAAGATGAAGAAAGCCGAGCTCGTCAAAACGATTCAGCAGACGGAAGGGAATGAGGCGTGTTTTGCCAGCGGCATGGTAGATGAGTGCGGACAGGGAAACTGCCTCTGGCGGGAGGATTGCGCCTAACTGGAAGCGCCGTCTCTCCGTTAGGGCTTCTCCCCCCTTCTGCCGGCCGGCAGCAGCCGCTCAAGCCCCTTGCCAAGCAGATTGGCCGCATAGATAACAGCAAAGGAGATCAGCGCCACGTTGACGAACTGCGTCCATACCGGATCGGGGGGCGACATTCCCCCCGAAACCCCCTTTGGGGAATGGTTTGCATACAGGTAGCACGCATCGGCAATGACGCCGATGCCGATCCCGGCCCTGACGGCAGTTTTTCTGAATCCCATCCGGTTGTCCTCCTCCGTTTCTTTCGTCGTTAAGGCATCTTACCTGAACGGAAGGATATTCCCCTTGATGCAGATCAAAAACCGGCCGCAATGAGCGCATCTGATAGGGATGAGCCCCTACCAGAGCTGCTGGGGATTCGCCCGGAAGAGAGCTCCTCCGGCCTTCCTTTCGCCCCGGCTCTGCCCGGACAGGGCGAACTCCCTGTGGCAACAGCCGCACGACACCTTTTCCGCATCGATCCTCGTCCAGAGCGTGAGGTTGCGCGAATCGCACCACTCGCAGTACCAGACGTAATAATCTCCCATGGGCATCAATCGCATCGCTTTTCTCCTTTTACGTTTTTTCCCATATTACCTGCGGAACCTGACGTTCTTGTTACGGGGAGGTTAAGTTGGAGAAAAAAGCGTTCTTTCGTAAATTCGGGGGAACGGCCGCCTGCCACGACTTCGTCCGTTCGCTCGGTCGCCGTCCCCGAAAATGCCGGAAGATTCCAAAAAAAGACCCGCCGGAGCGGGTCTTTGAACAGGAAACATCGGGGGATCGATGCCCCCCATGAGGAGGCTCGTGAAGAGAGCCGGGAAATCTAACGGGTGTGGAGCTGCCTTGCTGGCGGCTCCACGAGCCGTTAGAACTCGAACTGATAGGCCACTTGGACCCGGTTGTCGTTACCGAGGTTATTGGCCGCCTTAGGCGCCTTCCCCATGCCGCCGCTGTTGGCGCCGTAGCTGACGGTTTCGTAGTCGACCAGGACCTTGTTCCCTTTGAACAGATCGTAGGAAACGCCTCCCACGTACATGTTGTAGTCGGCATCGCTGGCAACGACGTGGTCGTCGTCGTCATTGACGTGGTCGTAGCGCCCGAAGACGGCAAGCTTGTGCTCCAGCACCGGCAGGTTGTATTTCCCGAAGACGCTGTAGCCGGTGGCGGTGAGGGGAGCGTTGTTGGTGGTGTTGTCGATCAGTGAGCCGCCGAAGTTCCCCTTGGAGTGGAAATAGAGGCCGTAGAGGATGAAATCGGAATGCTGGAAGCTGACCATCCCCTGGTTGAGATCGTAATCGGGGCTCGCAGTGGTGTTTCCCTTGCCGAAGGCACCGAAATAGCTCAGCTGCAATCCGGGAAGCGCATCGGGCAGAGGACGGACGGTCAGGCGCGCCTCCACCAGCTTGTTCTGGTTGGCCTCGGATGCGTGGTAGCCGGCGCCGTTGTAAACGCCCAGGTGCCAGGTGCCGTAACGGCCGTCATAGTGGGTGTTGCCGACGCTGGACCCGGCATCGGCCAGTTTGCCGCCGAAGTTACCCAGGATGTCCACACCGATGTCGGCCGAGGTCTGGATGCCGCCGCGGTCGGTGACCATCGGGCCCTGGGCCCGCAGGGTGTTCATGCTCTCCTCGAAGTCGAGCCAGGGGGTGTGCCCCTGACCGATCTCGGATTTCATGTTGGTCAGAAAGCCGAGGTCCGGGATGTTGGCCTGGGCGTACAGGTACTTGAGCCGGATGTTCCAGCTTCCCTTGCTGTTGCCGCTGTTGTTGTCCTGGTAGATGTCGGTGGTCACCCGCCCGGAAAGCCAGGGGGTGATCCCCTTCGTCACGGTCACATAGCCGCGGGTCAGGGTAAACTGGTTGTAATTGGCCTGCTTGCCGCCGGCCTGTCCGGTCTGGCCCGCATCGTACTCTCCGAATCCCTGCAGAGACACCTTCAGGGGAGCCACCTGGCTGTTGTCGGCGGCCAGTGCCGCCCCGGGGAGACAGACCAGTGCCATCACCACAAGCGATTTCTTCAGCAGTTCCTTTTTCTTCAAACCTACGTTCATGTACCTTTCTCCTTTCGCAGTAAAGAGTCCGCAAGGGCGGCTCTAGAAACGCCACTTTTTCACATCTTGCGTTCCCGCGTGCGGAAACCCCTCTCCGGGTGCAGGCCCGGAGCAGGGGCCGCGCAAGACATGGCGACATTAGCGGACAATTATTGCAATCGGGTTTCGTTTCGGGAAAGGTTTCGTGACAATCTGACTGAAGATCGGGTAAAACCGGACAAGAACAGATGCCGGTTTCGAGTTGACAATCTCCCCCTCTAGCATTTACAGTAGGGAGTCCGCGACTGAAAATGCCCGTTTTTCCGCCAACTAAACACCTTCCGGAGGCCCTTCCAGATGAGTAACACCAAAAAGATCATCATCTCGCTCACCGTCGTCATCGTCCTGCTGGCCCTGGGGATAACCGCGCTCCAGCAGACAAGACACAACGCCCGGCAGAAGAGCGACGAGGACTACATCCGCCTCTTCAAGGAAGTGATCACCCTGGTGAAAAAGGACTATGTGGAGGAAGTGGACAGCAAAAAGCTGATGCAGAGTGCGGTGAAGGGGATGCTGGCGTCGCTCGACCCCCACAGTGAATACATGGCCGCAGACTCATTCAAGGAGATGCAGGTCCACATGGCCGGCGCCTTCGGGGGACTGGGGATCGAGATCAATATCGTTGACGGCAGGCTGACGGTCGTTTCCCCCATCGAAGACACCCCGGCATTCAAGGCCGGCATCAAACCGGGCGACCATATCTGGAAGATCGACGACAAGTTCACCAAGGGGATGGACATATCAAAGGCGGTCGGCCTGATGCGGGGCGAAAAGGGGACAAAGGTGACCCTGACCATCCTGCGCAGCGGTTCCTCCACCCCCCTCACCTTCCACCTGACCCGGGACATCATCAAGACCAAGAGCCTGAAGGCGAGGACCCTGGAGCCGGGTTACGGCTACATCGGCATTGCCGAGTTCCAGGCCAGGACCGGTGAAGATTTTGCCCAGGCGCTGAAGAGGCTCAGGGCGGAAAACGGCGGCAACCTGCACGGTCTGGTCCTCGACCTGCGCTACAACCCCGGGGGACTCGTGGACCAGGCGTTCAGCGTGGCCGACCGTTTCATCGGCGAAGGGCTCAGCAACGGGCTCATCGTCTACACGGAAGGGCGCGAACCTTCCGCAAAGAAGAGCTGGACCGCCTTCGTCGGGGAAAAGGAGCCCAACTACCCGATCGTCGTGCTGATCAACGGCGGGAGCGCCAGCGCCTCGGAAATCGTTGCCGGCGCACTCCAGGACCACAAGAGGGCCATCATCATGGGGACCCAGAGCTTCGGCAAAGGGTCGGTGCAGACCATTCTACCCTTGAGAAACGGCGACGGACTGAAGCTGACCACGGCAAAGTACTACACCCCCAACGGCCGCTCCATCCAGGCAAAGGGGATCACCCCGGACATCGTGGTGGGCGCCATGAAACCCAAGACGGGCGAGCCGGAAAAAGACAAGGATATCCGGGAGAAGGACCTGGAAAACCACTTCGAAACTCCGGGGACGAAACCGGCAAAGGAACCGAAAAAAGAAGCGCATCCGGTCGTCGCTCCCGATGGAGCGGTTAAAGACGATTACCAGCTCTCCCGGGCCCTCGACCTGTTGAAGGGAATCGACATGATGTCGCAGTTGAAGCTCGGCAAGTAACCGCTGATGCCCTGCAACCTCCTCGTCATCCTCGGCCCCACCGCATCGGGCAAAACACGGCTGGGTGTGGAGCTTGCCCGCCGCCTCTCCGGCGAGATCATTTCCGCAGACTCGCGACAGGTGTACCGGGGCATGGACATCGGCACGGGGAAGGACCTGACCGAGTACGGGGAGATTCCCCATCACATCATCGACATTATCGAGCCGGGCTGCGAGTTTAACGTCTTCGCATTCCAGCGCTCCTTTCTGCAGGCGTTCGCAGAAATAAACGGCCAGGGAAGACTGCCGGTCATGGTGGGGGGGACCGGCATGTACCTGGAGGCGGTGCTGAAGGGGTACCGGCTCATGGAGGTTCCCGATGACGCCGACCTGCGCCGGGAACTGTCGTTCCTATCCGATGAAGAACTGGCCGGACGCCTGAAAGGCTTGAATCCCCGCCTGCACAACACCACAGATCTACAGGAGCGCGGCCGCCTGATGCGGGCCATCGAAATCGCCGAGTACGAGAAATGCCATGAGCCTGAACCGTTCCCCGTCACGTTGTCGCCGCTGGTCTTCGGCATCCGCTGGGAACGTCCCGTCCTCAGGGAGCGGATCACGGAAAGGTTGCGGACACGGCTTGAAGAGGGGATGATCGGGGAGGTGGAACGGCTCTACCGCTCCGGCGTCCCCTATGAGACCCTGGAATTCTACGGCCTCGAATACCGTTTCGCGGCGAGGTACCTCAAGGGGGAGCTTAACAGAAACGACATGTTCCAGAAGCTGAACGGCGCCATCCACGACTTTGCCAAGCGCCAGGAAACCTGGTTCCGCCGCATGGAGCGGAACGGGACGACCATCCACTGGCTGGAAGGAAGCGGCGACCCGCTCATGGAGGCGCTGGAAATCCTTGCGTCCGACGAAAGTCAAAGGCAATTAAACGCGGATAAAAATCTGATAAAGCAACTAAGCCCGCAGATGGTCCCATGATCCCTCCCGACATCACCCAATACCTGAAAAGGCGCGCCATAAGCGCACCCTGGGCCATATCCGGCCCCGCTGGCAAAGGCTTTGCCGGGGCGGTGGTCATCCCCGCCCTGGCGGAGAGCGCCCGACTCTTTGCCACGCTCAACTCTCTGGCGGCAAACCCGCCGGAATGCCTCGACCGCTTCATGGTGCTGGTGGTGGTCAACCACCGGACCGATGCCCCGCCACAGGACAAGGCAGACAACCTTGCCACGCTCAGGCGCCTGGCGGTAACAGACCCTATCCTGGCGGAGCTCAGACTCTCCTGGGTGGACGCCGCCTCGCCGGGACTGGAACTGCCGGCCAAGGGGGGAGGGGTCGGCCTGGCGAGAAAAATCGGCGCCGACCTGGCCCTGACGCGTCTCGATTTCCATGCGGATCCGCTTCTCATCTCCCTCGACGCCGACACACTGGTCGCCCCCTCTTATCTTCCAGCCATCGTCCGGCACTTCGAGGCAGCGGCGGGAGGCGGCGCGGTGGTCCCCTTCCGGCACCAGCGTGGGGCTTCCGAGGCGGAGCAGGAGGCCATCGACCGCTACGAACTCTTTCTCCGCAGCTATGTGCTGGGGCTGGGGCTTGCCGGCTCTCCCTACGCATTCCACACGGTGGGAAGCGCCATGGCCTGCCGTGCTTCAGCCTATGCCCGCATGGGAGGGATGAACAGCCGGGCCGCGGGGGAGGATTTCTATTTCCTCCAGCAGTTGCACCGGACTTCAGGGGTGGCGCAGGTCAGGGGGACCGTGGTCCACCCATCGGCCAGGGCCTCCCACCGGGTCCCCTTCGGCACCGGGAGGTCGATCTCCAGGGTCCTGGCGGGGGAAGAAGACGCCATCAGTTTTTATCGACCGGAATGCTTCCATATCCTCAAGGATTGGCTGGACATGGCCACGCATAACGCCGGGGCGGACGGCGTGGAGCTTCTGGCCGGTGCAGCGGCGATATCGCCGGCGCTCGCCGGCTACCTGGAAAGCGCCGGGTTCAGGGCGGCATGGGACAGGCTGCGGGCAAACAGCAAAAACGACCGGGCAATGATTACGGCATTTCACGGCTGGTTCGACGCCCTCAGGACCATGAAGCTGATCCACCACCTTTCCGCAACCGACTATCCGCGCTGCAAGGCCGAAGAGGCAATACCGACGCTGCTGTTTTTAGCGGGTGAACGGCCGGCAGACGCAATTGGAGAAGGGCTCGAAATCCTGCGGAGAATGCAGACGGACCCCGGCGGTAAGGAATAGTCACATCTGTTGTTTCACGGAAAATCTGCGCTATACTTTTGAAACCTGCCCATCCAACAGCCCTGAACATCATCAAATTTATTAAAAAATAAGCGGCAGAACGGCAACCTTTCCATTGAGTTCCCGTACAAGGTGCGATGTTTGCCCGGAACGCGCCTGGGCGTCCGTCCCCGTGGTTAATTATACCCCGTTCATCTTCTGCACATTTATTGATACTGGTATGTAATTTGCTGTTTTCCAGCGGGTGCACGCTATGAAAGCAACTAAAATCCTCATCGTCGACGATCAGAAATTCGCATTGCAGATGCTGCGGGACACACTCGCCCCGCTCCATTACGTCATCGAAGAGGCTGCCAACGGGGCCGCGGCGGTATCGAAAGCGCTGGAATTCATGCCGGACATCATCCTGATGGACCTGGTGATGCCTGGGATGGACGGCGTCGAGGCCTGCCGGATAATCAAACAGGATGCGCGCACCGCCGCCATTCCCGTGATCGTGATCACCGCCTCCAGGGAAAAGGACAAGCTCCTTGCTGCGTTCACAGCCGGGATCGATGACTACATCACCAAGCCCTTTTCCGACAAGGAACTCCTGACCAGAATCCGCGCCAACCTGTTCAGACGCGACGCCATCGCGCTCATGGAGCTGAAAAACAAGGATGCGGAAACGGTCCTCGTCATCTCCCAGACCATCACATCGACCCTCAACACCCAGGAAATCCTCCAGCACATCGTCAGGAAAATTGCAGACCACATCGAGGTCAAACGTTGCTCCATCGTGAAGCTCAGCGAGGATGGGTACGGGTTTGTCCTGGCATCGAGCGACAACCCATCGGCCAAAGGGATCCGCATCGAGCTTTCGCGCTACCCGGAACTCCAGGAAGTGGTCCGCACCCGCACCCCGCTTGTTGTCAGGGACGCCAAGCACCATCCGCTGCTCGACGATGTGAAGAAATACATCTCCGACATCGAGTTCGACACGATCCTGGTCATCCCCATCATGCATCAGCACGAGATGATCGGCGCGCTGATGGTCAGGACGTCCAGCGGAAGGCATACCTTAAACAGCCGTGAACTCCGTTTCTGCAAACTGGTCGCCGACGCCTCGGCGAACGCCATCAAAAATGCATCCCAGTTCGAAAGGGTCCTGGAAGAATCGGACGAACTGCGGGAAATCAAGGAGAAACTGGAAACAGAACTGGCGGAAAAGGCCGTCTACGAAAGCCTCTTCGAACATGCATCGGAAGGGCTCATGGTCCTGAATGCGCGGGGGGAGGCGGTGTACGTCAACAGGAGCGCCCTCGACATCCTCGGCTACCGGCGGGAGCAGCTTTTGAAGATGACGCTGACGGACTTTCTGGCAGAAGAAAGCTTCCAGGCGGGGATGGAGAACCACATGAACTTTTTCCTCGGCCGCGATTTCAGGAAAAAGTACGATCTCCTCTTCAAAACCGGATCGGGCGAAAAACGGTGCGTGTCAGTATCGGTGAGCAACTACCGCCTGGAAGGGAACTACGCCATTCTCTCCTTCATGGACGTCACGGAGGAAAGAAGGGCGCAGAACCAGCTGGCGGAGGCAAACGAGCGGCTCAAGGGGCTCGACCATCTGAAATCGGAATTCATCTATACCGCGACCAACGACCTCCGCCTCCCGGTTGCGGTCATCCACAGCAACTGTACCCAGCTCAGGGATTCTGAAACGGACAACCTCACCGGGATGCAGCGAGAGCATCTGGATGCCGCCATCGACAGCTGCGACCGGCTGATGGACCTCGTCGAAGAGCTCCTCGACAACCCCAGTTTCGACTCAAGCGAGGTAGAGTTGTCGTGCGAAGACAAGGACATCATGGCATCCATCCAGGAAGTCTATACGGTCCTCGCCCCGCTCGCCTGCGAAAACGGCCTGCAGATGAACATAGAACCCTTGCGGGACAGCGTCTCCGCCCGTTTCGACAGCAAGAAGATCCAGTGCGTACTGACCAACCTGATCGGCAATGCCATCAAGTTCACCCCGAGCGGAGGGAAAATCGGCATTTCGGTCGCCGTCAACGACGAAGAACTCCTGGTTTCCATCACCGACACGGGCGAGGGTATCCCGGAAAACTACATCACCAAGATATTCAACGAATTCTACCATCTGAAATCCACCAACAGCTCCGCCAAAAAGGGGAGCGGCCTCGGACTCGCCATCTGCAAGCGGATAGTCGACGCCCACAGCGGCAGGATGTGGGTCAAGAGCGCCGTCAACCAGGGGAGCACGTTCAGCTTTGCCCTCCCCTTGTCCCGCTGAGCCCACTCGCCAACGCCTCCCACTTAATAATTGACTAAAATAGTAAAGTATGCTAGAAATTTTTTAGTCATGAACTACTTGCGCGTGGAGTCATGAAAGGGGTGCGATGTTTTCACGATTGAAGCAGGACATTAAAGCCGTCTTTGACAGGGACCCCGCAGCCAGGAGCGTTCTGGAGGTAATTTTCTGCTACCCCGGCCTGCACGCCATCTGGTTTTACAGGGTGTCCAACTGGCTCTGGAGGCACGAGCTTTTCTTTCTCGGCCGTTTCTGCTCCCACCTGGGGAGGTTCTTCACCGGCATCGAGATCCATCCGGGCGCGACCATCGGCAAAGGCTTTTTCATCGACCACGGCATGGGTGTGGTCATCGGCGAAACCGCAGAAATAGGGGACAACGTGACCCTCTATCACGGGGTGACCCTGGGAGGGGTGAGCTGGGAGAAGACCAAGCGCCACCCCACCCTCGGCGACAACGTGGTGGTCGGTTCGGGCGCCAAGGTTCTCGGGCCGTTCACCGTCGGGAAGGACAGCAAGATCGGTTCTAACTCGGTCGTCGTCAAGGAGGTGCCCCCCAATTCAACGGTTGTCGGCATACCGGGGCGCGTGGTCATGGCCACGGAAAAACCGGCTGAACGGGTGGACCTGCAACACGGCCGGCTCCCCGACCCGGAAGCGAAGGCCATCGCCTGCCTGTTCGACCAGATACGCGAGCTGGAGCGCAAATATTCCGCTCTTTCAGACGAATACGAGCAGCTGAAAAAACGGCTCGACGAAGGGAAATAACCGCATGCGCCTCTCTACAAGGGCCCAGTACGCTGTGCGGGCCATGGTCGATCTCGCCCTCTACTCCAACGACAAACCGGTGTCGCTCAAGGAAATAGCCCAGCGGGAGGACATCCCTCTAAGCTACCTGGAGCAGCTTTTTTTCCGCCTGAAAAACGGCGGGATCGTCAGCAGCATCCGCGGACCAGGGGGAGGCTACGTCCTGGCGCGGAACAGCGCCCTCATCAAGGTGGGCGAAATCGTCGTCACCGTTGAAGAAGCATTGAGCCCCGTGGCCTGCATGGACGAAGGGAGCGCCGGTTGTTCCAGGACTTCCCAGTGCGTCACCCACAACGTATGGAAAGGGCTCGGCGAGCGGATCAGGGGCTTTCTCGACGCCATCACCCTGGAAGACCTCACCATGGAGGCGCGGGGCAAGCTGGAAAGCTGAGCGACTCCGCCCGTTCCGACATTCACCGATCCAAGGGTTCAGCATGATTTACATGGATTACAACGCCACCACCCCGGTCCACCCGGATGTGCTGGAGGCGCTTCTCCCCTATTACCGGCAGGCATTCGGCAACCCCTCCAGCATCCACTGGGCAGGACGGATGGTCAAGGGGGCACTGGAAGAGGCGCGCGAAAAGGTGGCTGCGCTGGTCGGCTGCGACCCGGTCGAGGTGGTCTTCACCTCTTGCGGCAGCGAAGCGGACAACATGGCCGTCAAGGGGGTTGCAGCGGCCCTGCGCGGCAAGGGAAACCACATCGTCACCACCGCAGTGGAACACCCGGCGGTCACAAACGCCTGTCTCTACCTGGAGAGCAACGGCTTCGAGATCACCCGGCTCCGTGTGGACCGCCGGGGCGCCCTCAACCTCGACGAGCTTGAGGCGGCCATCAACGAAAAGACCATCCTTGTCTCAACAATGTTCGCCAACAACGAGACCGGCGTCATATTCCCGGTGACAGAGATCGCCGAAATCGCCGCAAGGCGCGGCGTTTACTTCCATTGCGACGCGGTGCAGGCGGTCGGCAAAGTGCCGGTGGATTGCCGGGGCATGGGGATACGCCTTCTGGCCCTCTCCGGTCACAAGCTGGGTGCACCGAAAGGGATCGGCGCCCTGATCGTCAGGAAAGGGGTCAAGCTCCACCCCCTCCTCCATGGCGGCTCCCAGGAGCGCAACCGCCGGGCCGGCACGGAAAATGTCGCGGGCATCGTCGCGCTGGGAAAGGCGTGCGAGATGGCAGGCGCGGAGATGGCCGCGGAGGCGGCGAGGCTGAAGAGCCTGCGGGACCGGCTGGAATCCGGCATCCTGGCCCTGTTTCCCGATGCGCAGCTCAACGGCCACCCGGAAAACCGTCTTCCGACCACCGCCAACATCTCCTTTCCGGGGCTGGAAGCGGATTCGCTCCTCCTCAACCTGGACCTGGCCGGCATCGCCGCCTCCTCAGGTTCCGCCTGCAGCTCCGGCACGCTGAAGAGCTCGCCGGTCCTGGCAGCAATGGGGGTCGAACCTCCCCTGGCCAGGGGCTCGGTCCGTTTTTCCCTGGGGAGGGAGAACAGCGAAAGCGACGTGGACTTTGTGCTGGACGTGTTGCCGGGGATTATCGAACGGCTGCGTGGACAGCAGTGATTGGTGATTGGTGAATAGAGAATGGTAAAGCACAACAAGCGAAAACGGGTCGTCATTGCCATGAGCGGCGGGGTGGATTCTTCGGTCGCCGCGGCCATCCTGAAGAAAGAAGGGTTTGACGTTATCGGCATCTCCATGCAGGTCTGGGACTACTCCAAGTTTACGGCCGAGGAAGGGGAAAAGTTCGACACGTGCTGCTCGCTGGACGACATCCACGATGCGCGGCGGGTCGCGGAACAGCTTGATATCCCCTTTTACGTGGTGAACTTCGAGGAGGAGTTCCAGCGCCTCGTCATCGACGACTTCGTCAACGAGTACCTCGCCGGCCGCACCCCCAATCCCTGCGTGCGCTGCAACCAGTGGCTGAAGTTCGAGCTTCTCCTGAAGAAGGCGCGCGGACTCGGCGCGGACATGATCGCCACCGGCCACTACGCCAGAACGGAGCTGGATACGGACGGCCGTTACCGGCTCCTGAAAGGGATCGATCCGGCAAAGGACCAGTCCTATTTCCTCTTCACCCTCACCCAGGAACAGCTTGCAGCGACCCTATTCCCCCTCGGGGGGATGACCAAGCAGGAGGTGCGCGCCCTCGCCGCCGCATACGGCCTCCGGGTGGCGGAAAAGGGGGAGAGCCAGGAGATCTGCTTTGTCCCGGACAACGACTACGTCCGATTCATCGAGGAGGAGCGGGGAAAGAACCTCCTCTCCGGAAACATCGTCGACAGGACCGGGAAGGTTTTGGGCGCACACGACGGCACCTATCGCTACACCGTGGGGCAGCGCAAAGGGCTCGGCATTGCCCACCCGGAGCCGCTCTACGTGCTGGGAGTGGACGCTGCCAGGAAAGAGGTGACGGTAGGACCGCGCGACGCCCTTTACAGCGACGGCCTGATCGCGACCGCCATCAACTGGATCATCCCCGTGCCCGATGCAGCCGTTGAAGCGAGCTGCAAGATCAGGTACCGCCACCACCCCATCCCGTGCCGCATCGTCCCCATTGGCGGCAACCGGGCAGAGGTGCGCTTCGCAGAAAAGGAAAAGTCCGTCACCCCCGGACAGGCCGTGGTCTTTTACGACGGCGACGCCGTGCTCGGCGGCGGGTGGATCGAAAAAGCAGTGAATAGTGAACGGTGAATAGTGAATAGTGAAAGACAAGAATCGAGTTTGAAGTCGGTGGCTATCACCACTTTGGGATGCAAGATCAACCAGTTCGAATCGGCGGCCATGGCGGAGGCCCTGGGGAAGGAGGGGTTCCGGGTCGTCCCCTTCGACGGCGTTGCGGACATCTACGTGATAAACACCTGCACCGTTACCTCCAGGACCGATGCCGAATCGCGCCGTCTCATCCGCCGGGCTTCCCGGCAGAACCCCTCCGCAAGAATCGTCGTCACCGGCTGTTACGCCCAGGTCGCATTCGAGGAACTCCTCGACATGCCCGGTGTGAACCTGGTCCTCGGCAACAGCGAGAAGAAGGGGATCGCCGCGATGCTCAGGGAGGTCGGCGACGGCCGGAAGGCCCTGGTTTCGGACATATCGCTGGAAAGGGACGCGGGCGGCGCCCATCTGGAGAGCTTTGCCGAGCACACCAGGGCGTTTCTCCAGGTGCAGAACGGCTGCGACGCCTTCTGCTCCTACTGCATCGTCCCATACGCCCGGGGGAGGAGCCGCAGCGTCCCGCTAGCCGAGGCGCTGGCCGGGATCAGGACCTTTGCCGCGCAAGGTTTCAAGGAGGTGGTGCTGACCGGCATCCATCTGGGGGGATACGGTCTCGACCTGACGCCGCCGCTCACCCTCCTCGATCTCCTCGTCGCCGCTGAGGAACAGCGGCTGGTCGAAAGGGTCCGCGTCGGCTCGGTGGAACCGACGGAAGTTTCAGATAGCCTCATCGCCTTTCTCGCGGGGTCGAAGCACGTCTGCCCGCATCTGCACATCCCGCTCCAGAGCGGCAGCGATCGGGTGCTTAAGCGCATGAACCGGAAATACGCCGCAAGCCTCTTCAGAGACGTGGTGGAAAAGCTCGTTTGCGCCCTCCCCCACGTCTGCATCGGCACCGACATCATCACCGGCTTTCCCGGAGAGAGCTCGGAGGAGTTCGAGGAAGGGTTCCGCTTCCTGGAGTCGCTCCCCCTCGCCTACTTCCACGTCTTCCCCTTCTCCCCCCGGACCGGCACCCCGGCGGCGACCATGAAAGATCAGGTGCAGAGCGGCGTCATAAAGGAGCGGGCCAAGGCCCTGCGCAAGCTTTCCGAAGAGAAGAAAAAGGCCTATTACCGGGGCTTCGTCGGTCACGAGCTCCCGGTCCTCATCCAGAGCAGGGAGGAAAACGGCCTGCTCAAGGGACTGGCGCGCAACTACATGCCGGTGTATGTGGAGGGAGACGACTCCCTCATAAACAGCGAGCGGCCGGTGCGGATAACCGGGGTGGTGCGGGAAGAGGTGAAGGGGGAATTGGTCGCGCTCCACTGTCCATGAAGCCGCTTTTCAGGTAGCAAATTATTGTAGATACAAAAATCCATAAGCCTGCCCCTCGACGAAGATTCTATCTCAGGCACTTAAGATTGGTTCAATTAGTGCATAAATAAGCCGATGCTAATCGCCACGAGAGATGGAAGGGGTCAAGGGAACGATGCGGGCAGGGGTCTCCGGTATTTTTCAGCCGCTAACCAACACGCTGTTGGCGACGTTCTATTTTTGGAGCGCAGTGAGGGACGTCAATGCCCAAAGGCTGCGATTATTTCCGGGATCGCCCGTTTCATGGCACCCTGCAGGGATTTCTGCAGAATGGCCTGGTCGAGGAGGTCCCGATCTTCGACGGCAAAATCGGAAAAGCTCGACTCGTACGAGAGCTTTCTGAACATCGCGCCGTTTTTCCACAGTTCCAGGGAAATCTTCACCCGGCCGGCCCCCTCGTCCTTGACCAGGCTGGTGACATCATCCAGATGGATTTCCACGCCGGTGATGACGAGCCCCTTTGCAGCTTGCGGCGGCAGCGAAGCGACCGTGCTTACCGCATATCCCGCAGTGGTGAGCTCCTGCTTGAATGCATCCGTCACCAGATCGGCGGGCGCAATCGGAGAGACAATGTCCCCCACCGGCTCGCCGTCGCTGTCTTTCACCGAGCCAATGACCCACTGGATGTCGGCATTTCCCTTCGACGCCGGCGTTCCGGCCAGGTAAAGCTCACCGGCACCGGTGCCGTCGTGCACCACCGGCTCATAAAGCACCGTCACTTTCCGGTTGGCCGTGGCGCACCCCGCCATCGCGCAGCAAAGCAAACCGACCGCAACCACGTATCCCATCTTCCGCCAATTCATCGCCATACCTTTTCCTTCCCCTGTTCGCCGGAACAGATGCCCATTTTACCCCATGACCGGGGAAACGCCAAGATTTCCCCGCCGACAAGCGATTACCCCTCCAGATGGCGGAGAACCCCCCCGACCCTGGCCACATCGGCCATTGACCTGAACTCCCGGTAGCCGTCCACGTTGTCGGCATCGAGGCCGCGGTAGAACCTGGGGCGTTTGTTTTTGAGCCCCATGAGAAGCTTGTTCGTGGCGTAGTTGTCGCTCTCCAGTTTTTCCGCCCTCCCCTTTACCTCAAGGAGGATGCTGTAGCCGAGCTGGAACAGCCTTTTCAGATATTCACCGCTCAATACAACGCCCGCCTTCTCCGCATCCCCACCGCAGAGATGTTCCAGGGCAATGTTCAGATAGCCGTAGACCCGCTGTACGACCTGATGCATTGCCTCAGAATCGGAAAACGCCGTCTCGTCCGCCACCAGGGCGCTGTTGATCAGATAGTTCAGCTCCGTCTGCACATCATCGGACCCGGCAAGGGCCAGTGCCTTCAGCAACAGGGAGGTCTCTTCGCCGACCGGCACGGGAAGGGTTGCAGCGGGACCTGTCGTCAGGTGCTCCTTTCCGTCCTCCAGGGCGAAGCCGGCCGGCTTCAGGCGGGAGTAAAGGGAGAGGGCCTCGTCGAGGGAAGGGAAGCCGAGATCGGCCAGCCGGCCGTCCCTGAACCGGGAGCAGGCCTCTTCCAGTTCGGTTTCGATGTCGTTCTTCACCCCCTCCATGAGGGCGACGTAAAGGGCATTGTCCAGGCGACAGATACTCTCCACGAACCGGCCGATCACCTGGCTATGCTTCGGATTCCTGAAGGTGATCATGAACGTGTCGTCGAAGCTGTGGTCCCAGTCTGCGAGCCGCTCCTCGTCGTTGGACAGGTCGCCGATACCGCCGCCGACCAGGAGCTCCCTGCTGAAGAGAAGCTGGAGCAGCTCGAAGTCCAGCCGCGGCAGGAGTTCAACGATCCTGTCATCCCCCCCCTCAAGCAGATAGCCGATCCATTCCACGGCCTTGTCGCTGGAAAAGGACCACCTGGACCACAGTTCCATGTCGAGCATGAAGAGGCACTGCTCCGGCGAGGCGAGCTGCAAGAGCTCCAGGGCATCCGTCTCGCCGATGTCCTTGAACAGCCAGAAAAACTCCTGCTCCCCCATGGAGCGGACGAGGAGCCTCCCTTCCGGGTCGCCGAGCATGAGGTCCATCCGTTCCTTGGGGCGAAGCCCCTTAAGGTAATGCTCCTTTTCGGCAAGTGGAAGCGCTGCAAAGGCATTTGCGCCGGGGCTCCCCCCCTTTACCAGAGTAAGGACTGCGGCGCCGTTCTTTTCAGTTTTCTTCAAGATAAAAACTCCCGTTTTCCAATATCAGTATTTCCAAATCAACCAATCACCAATCACCAATCACCAACCACATCATCGCCGCCGCTTCAGGCCGAGGGCCTTCATGTAACCGCAATCGTCATGGAGCCAGCGGATCTCCCGCACGAGCTCTTCCGTAAGCTTGACGCACTCCGGGCATATTTCGAAGCGCCGGTCGTAGATCTTGCATTCCCGGCTCACCACGTCCAGGTAGCGGCAGGGGGTCGCCGTAAAGAATATGGTGCCGTCCTCGTCTTCAATCTTCTCGAAGCAGCAGAGGCCGCACTGCTCGCAGAGGGATTCCCACTCCGCATGTTGCCGGTCTTTTCCCGTCATTTTTGCCGATGTGCCCCGCCCCGGTTTGGTCACTGTTCGGTCTCCGTCTTGCCGAGAGGGACATCGAAGCTGCGGTTGTCCATGGTCAGGCGCACCCGGTCGGGAAATATCTCCTCGACCCTGGCGCCGTCCACCGTCGCCCCCTGGACAACGGAAGCACCGTTCACCACAGCGATCCTGGAAGCGCTCTCCTTCTGCCAGGCGATGCCGGTCACCTTGAAATCCGTCGCAGTGTGCTGCCCGGAAGGGGGCGCGACCGCCGTCTGCCGGGCCGGTCGCGCATGTTCACTGCCGATGACCGGAACGGCGCTCGCAGCCGGGGTCTTTGCGGGGAGATAAGCCGTATGCTGCTGCGGGAGGATCACAGCCGCCGGACTCTTGTCCGGGCCGGACCGCTCCTTCGGAGACGGCACTGCCACGGCATCAGGGCGCGGCAAGGAGGTGGTTACAGGAATCGTCACGGTCACCGGCTGGACCTGCGTCGAAGGAGCAGCATTCCCGGTCGCGGTCTGCGCAGCAACCCGTTTCCGTTGGGAAAAGCCCCCCATAAAGGTGAATGTAGCCAATACCGCCACCACCGCGACCGCAGCCATTGCGGCGAGCATCACCCAGCGGGGCTTCCGCCCGCGGTCAGGCCGGATTCTGCCGATGTCTGCGGCGAGCGGCCCCGCGTTGCGGCGGGCGGCCTTCTCTTCCTCAGCCTTTTGTAACGCCTTCAGGATCGAGCTCATCGCCTGCCCCCCTTCTTCTCAAGCTTCGGGGTGATAAAGTCTCCCTCGTTGTAAAGGGAGATGAGGGTCAACTCTCCGGTACTGTCGTGCCGATCGATCCCCCGGGCCAGCCGGTACTCCCTGAGCGCATTCAAGGTGGCGGCATCGAAAACCCCGGTGGGTGGAGTCTTATAGAACCCCGAAGCGGCAAGTAGCTGCTGCAGGCGGCCCACCCGCCATCCCCTGCTCCCCGGCGAGTAGTTGGGGCGTATCCCGTAGAAGTTTTTCCATAGCAGATAACCGCGCCCGGACCAGAACGCCTTGAGCTCCTCGCTTGTGAGCGAACCGCGTCCGGCCAGGGATGGGGAAATCAGCAACCGTCCCTTCTCCTTGCCGACCAGGGCCAGATACCGCCTGCCGCGTCGGTCCGGAAGGTTGAACTCAAGAATGGCCGGGGCATCGATGCGCTGAAGGAGGTCAAAGCTTCCGCTGAACGGGGTGAGACGGACCCCCCGCTGCCGCGTCGTTTTCTCCAGGTCACCGATGCCGTCCATCTTCTGCGATTTTGCGACCGGCGAGGCATTCCAGAGACGGGCAACCGCATTGAAGGACGCTGCCAGGCTCTCCGCCCGGTCCATCCCGGTAAAACCCGCACGCAACCCATCGAGCGATGCCGGTACAATCGCCGCGGCAGGCTGCACCCGGCTGGTGGATACGACCTGTCTGGTCCCCAGGGCGGCATAGGTCCCGGCGATGAGCAGGACCGCGACGGCGGCGAGAACGGCGGCGCGAAACCGGGTAAAGAGGCGCTTGGGCCGCCCCCTTCTCTGGACCTCGGCCACTGCGGCAGCGGCAATCCGGCCGTTGACCTCGCGGCTTCCCTCCGTATAGGCGATCAGAAGCGCCCGGTCGCAGACGATGTTGATGAGCCTGGGGACCCCGCCAGAATAGCGGAATATCCGCTTGAGGGCCTGCTCGGCAAACATCACACCGCCACCGGCCAACTCGAGCCGGTGTTCTATGTACCCCTTGGTGTCCTCGAAATCCATGGGAAGCAGATGGTAATGCACCAGAATCCGCTGCCTGAGCTGGCGCAGCTCGGTCTTTCCGAGAATCCCCTCAAGTTCCGGCTGTCCCGCCAGCACGATCTGGATCAGCTTGTCCGTCTCCGTTTCCAGGTTGGAGATGAGCCGGATCTGTTCCAGCACCTCCGGAGCCAGGTTCTGCGCCTCGTCTATCACCAGCACCACGCTGCGGCCGGCCGCTTTCTGCTCCAGGAGAAAGATGTTCAGGCTCTCCAGGAGTTCGGCGCGACTCAGCCCTTCAAAGGGAATTATGAACTCCCTGTTTATGGTGCGCAGCAGCTCCTCGGAGGAAAGGCAGGGGTTGAAGATGAGAGCGGTGCGGTGGCTCTCCTCGTCGAGCCGGTTCAAGAACGTGCGCAGGACCGTGGTCTTGCCGGTCCCCACCTCCCCGGTCAGCTCGATGAAACCGGAATGGTTGTTTGTGCCGTACAGGAGGTGGGCAAAGGCTTCCCGGTGGTGCTTGCTGAGGAAAATGAAGCGCGGGTTAGGCGTGACCGAAAAGGGCTTTTCCCTGAAGCCGAAATATTCGAGATACATGGCGTTTGTCCCTAAGGGTTGGGAGGCATGGATTTGTACGAATGCCGAAGCGCAGACCGGGAACTTTCAGAAAGATGATAACATACCACGAGGGCGGAAACTCCGTCAATTCTTGCATAACCGACGCCGAAGAATAAAAAAAGACCCGGCGCTTATTCAGCCAGGTCCTTGATTTTTCATGCTGCATGGGATCGAAATCGCCGTTTTACTCGATTACCACTTCCTTGAGGAGTTCAGGGTGTTTGTCGAGAAGGCGGAGGAGTTTCCTGGTGGAAGTTTTGGTTATTCTGTCAATTTAAAAAACTCAATTTTTACGGCATCAGGATCTGGTATGAGTCCTGTTTGCATATCATCGGATTGTTCATGAGGGTGTCGCGTTCAGCGATGCAGGCATTGATGAAGCCGAACACCGGTTTGGTCAGATCCACGGGGGTGAGATCCACGAGATTGCCGTCGCCGGTGTCGATCGTTTTGGTCGCACTTCTGGTGAACGACCAGGAGATGGTATTCCCGGCGCCGGTAGCGCCCTGCGTACCGGTCAGCGTCTTCTGGAACACCTGGACCATGTTCGTTGCGTCGTTACCGATGCTGAACGTCAGGGTGTAGCTGTCCTGTCCCGACTGGTAGTAAACGGTGGCGCCCACATTCATCGTGGATCCTACTGCAACGCTGGTAGGTGTTATGCCGGCCACCGGCATATCGATTGAAAAGGCTCTTCCCGTTATTGGCGGCTGGCCGAGCGGCGCGTTCGAGTTCGGCTCGGCGGGGCTGCTGTCAGTGCCGCTTGCAGCACTTACGCTGCCATAGCCTGCGATGAGTGCCAGAAACGTCAGTATGACAATTTTCAGGGTATACATGGCGTAGCCACCTTTCTAAAATATCTTATTTTTTGATGTAGACAGCCGCAAACCGCGCTGATCCGCATGGTCCATCGTTCCAACTTGTTATTCCAGGCCCACCAGCATCCGAGGCGTTGAGAACTGTAAAGCTTCTCATGCCTCCGCATACGCTGACTACCGACGCACTGCCCACATAAGTCGCGTCTGGCAAAACACCACCTGTGCAGTTTGCAGCAGTGAATTTGTAAGCATAATTACCTTGGGACGCAGGCCCCCAAGAAATAGTGCCTGAATCACATACGATTGGCCTGCTATAAGCCGTCGTTTGAATTGTCCCGTCCCCATATTGCACTCCGCTGTCAGCCTTGATGATGCCGTTAACTTCCAATTTTTGAGTCGGGGCCGTCGTTCCGATGCCGACGTTGCCGGATGAATTAATAAACAAATCTCCGTTCTGGTCATAGTGCCCCAGATTAATCGTTGATCCATACAGTCGCAAAGGATTATACGCAGATGCAGACCGGTCATAACTTCCCACATAGGCAGTGCCACCCGAAGTTCCAATTTCCGCACCCGGTCCGAACCCAGCATTATACCATCCTTTGAACCTACCCATCCCGTTCTCGACTTGAATGTCCCCGCCAGCAACCGAGAATTTTGCCACCGGATTTGTCGTTCCGATGCCGACGTTGCCAGCAAAAGTAACATCACCTGTTTTCTTCATTCTTAAAATGTTATCAACTTGAGCCCCACCATTATTCGAACCGATAACCAGATCGTCAGTACCATCAAGAGCCGTATAACCAACGTACCAGTTCCCATCAAAATTTCCCCTGCCTCTGGACCATCTCAAACCGCCCCATGATGTAGTAGGCATATAGAACTGGAGCCCTTCGGCCCATGCCGCTGATGTTGGTTGGATGATCATATTCCCGTTGACATCGAGTTTAGCTCCAGGGCTTGTCGTACCGACACCAATATTACCATTTGATTGCACCATTAACCCCGTTCGCCAATTCCATGTGCCACCTGTTCCGGGATCGTAAGCATCACGAACCTGAAAATAGAGTCTGCCATGTGCATCCCCATTATTAGTGTTATCTGGAGTTGCGAGTATTCGAGCTTGCTCCCATACATTCGATCCATCTGCATTGGCGGGAAGTGCAAAAGTTACTGAAGCCCCTTTACCGATACTTCTTCCACTATCAGCTCCTTGAAGGACGAGGTTGCTCCCAATAAATGGAGTATCAGTTCCAGCATATTCAGCCTGTGAGCTGGTGAGGACACTCAATTTCCCTCCTGGGGTTGTCGTCCCGATACCGACATTGCCATTACTATCAATTCGCATTCGCTCAGTGCTGATATCCTGAAAGTTTCCTGTGCCATCTCCTCCGCTAT
>DAIEGL010000091.1 GCA_027356255.1 Geobacter sp.
AGATAACGATAATACTAAACCATCCGCGAGGATGGGGCGGAAAGCCTACAGGGTCTCACGCAGACAGCCGGGTTGCCGAAATATCATCTCATTTTGGCGGCCCGGTTTTTTTATTAACTCAAATTCTGACAAAGTTGCATATAAATACTAGATACCATCATATAATTATATTAAACTTCTTGACAATCAATATAATTATTGTAAATTGTGCCAAAATACTTAGATGTTGTATGACATGGGATGATGGCATGAAAACTAAAAACAATGTTAAACAATTTCGGGAAGCGAAGTTGATGAGCAAGGCTGAGCTGGCGAGGTTGGCCAACGTATCTCCGATTACCATAGACCGCATCGAACGTGGTGAAGAGTGCCGCATGGAAACCAAGAGAAAAATTATTCTGGCACTTGGTTTTTCATTGTCTGAGAAGGAAAAAGTATTTCAGGACTAATTCCTCGAATAGGACAAAATCATGTTTCTCTCAAAAAAGAAAGATTTGGTCGGCATCGACATCGGTTCAAGTTCCGTAAAACTTGTGCAGCTCAAGGAGCAGAAGGGCCAATTCCAGTTGCAGAACGTGGGAATTCTCCCACTGCCGGCAGAGGCTATTGTCGACAACAGTCTCATGGACAGTTCTTCCATTGTGGAAGCAGTGAAAAATCTCTTCAAGAGCCTTGAGCTTAAGGCAAAAGATGCAGTCTGCTCCATATCGGGCAATTCGGTCATCATAAGGAAAATATCCTTACCCGTCATGCCTGCCGAAGAGCTTGAAGACCAGATACACTGGGAGGCCGAACAGTATATCCCGTTTGATATCAACGATGTGAACATTGATTTTCAGATTCTGTCAGCCGATGAACTTGATCCGACAAAAATGAATGTTCTGCTCGTTGCCAGCAAAAAGGACATAATAAACGACTACCTTGCCGTGTTTAATGAAGCCGGCATCAAGCTGATGGTGGTGGACGTGGATTCGTTTGCCGTGCAGAACGCCTTTGAGCTGAACTACGATGTTGATTCGGAAGAGGTTTCGGCGCTGGTGAATATCGGCGCAAGCATCATGAATCTGAACATCGTGAAGGGTGGCATCTCCCTATTCACCCGTGATGTGCAGATAGGGGGCAACCTATACAACGAAGAGATCCAGAAGCAGTTCGGTGTGAACAACGAAGATGCCGAACGAATCAAAATATCCGGTAAATCCCCTGATGATGCCAGACTCAGCGACATAATTTCTCGTGTAAACGATACCTTGTCTCTGGAGATGCGCAGGTCGCTGGACTTTTACAACTCGACGGCCGGCGAAGGGAAGATCGGCAAGGTGTATCTCAGTGGCGGCGGTGCAAAAACTTCGATGTTGCTGGATGCTGTGAGTCAGAAACTCAGTCTTCCCGTAGAAATACTGAACCCTTTTTTAAGAATCAAATACAGTGAAAAAGAATTCGATCCAGAGTATCTTCAGGAAATAGGTCCTCTTGTGACTGTTGCTATGGGGCTGGCGACAAGGAGGCTTGGAGATAAATGATAAAGATCAATTTACTGCCGGTCAGGGCCTCTAAAAAGAAGGAAACTAACAGACAACAGATTTCCATTCTTATCATCTCAGTTGTGGGGGTTCTTCTTGTCGGCCTGAGTTTGTACAGTTTAACCATCGCAAAAATCAGTGCCACCAAGGAGGAAGTCAGTAAGTCTGAACAAGAGGCGCAACAACTGAAGTCCAAAATCGGCCAGATAGACAATATCAAAAAACTTCAGGCGGAAGTGAAGAAGAAACTCGACGTACTTGGTCAGTTGAGAAAAGAAAAAAGCGGCCCGGCCAGCAGGTTGGCAAAGCTGAGCGATGCCGTGCCGGAGAAACTCTGGCTCACAAAATATACGGAGAATGCAGGTAATGTTTCAATCTCGGGTTTTGCCGTAAGTGAAGACCTTATTGCCGAATTCATGCGCAATCTGCAGGCGTCCACCGATTTCACCAATGTTGAACTTCAGGTTTCCGAACAGGCTGAAATTTCCGGGACAAAAGTTAAGAAGTTCGATATCACTTTTGTTGTCAAGGGATTGAAGAAGGAAGAACCGGTAAAACCGGTAAAAAAATAATATATGTGAAAGGCGCGCAAATCAAGCGTCCAATATTGAGGGCTTTTCATGGACCCACAAGTAGAAAAGATATTAAAGCTTCCTACCAAACAGAAAGTGGCATTGCTGATTCTTGTTCTGGTGTTGGAAGGGCTTGGTATTTTCTTCGGATTGTATCAGCCGAAAATGAACGAATTAAAGGAAGTTCAGTCCAGACTCGACGAGTTACAGAAAAAGATCAACGAGGATAAGAAGGTCGCTGATAATATCTCAAAATACAAAAAAGAATATGAGCAATTACAGAATGATCTGACGATGGCCCTCACCGAGTTGCCCAATCAGAAAGAAATACCTTCATTGTTAACCAGTATATCGAGTGCTGGTAAGGGGGCCGGTCTGGATTTTCTTCTCTTCAAGCCCAAACCCGAAGAACCTCAGGATTTTTACGCCGCCGTTCCTGTGGATATCTCCGTATCAGGTACCTTTTACAACATAGCCGATTTTTTTACCGCTGTTGCGAACCTTCCCCGTATCGTGAATATCAGCAATGTCAGTTTTGCCGATATAAAGAATGTTAACGGCCGGACGACTTTGAAAGTCAATTGTCTTGCCACAACCTTCCGTTTCATTGACAAGAAAGAGATAAAGGATGAAAAGAAAGGGAAATAGACTCCGCATAACGGCACTACTTCTTATGCTGGCGATTATGGTATATGCCGGATGCAAGAAGAAGGAAGAGCCTCCCGTGCAACCGGCCGCGAAACCGATAAGCGTCGTCAAGCCGGCTGTGCCTGTGCAGAAGCAACAGTCGTCGGCCCAGACAACTACGGCGCAGACATTCGACTTCAAAAGTAAAAAAGACCCATTCAAGCCTTTTATAATGCCTGCTGAACCATCGGCTCCCAAGGCGGCAGCAGTAAAAATAAGACCGGCAGACCAGCTGCCGATCCAAAGCTACGAGGTGGGCAAATTTACTGTGTCCGGTATCATTACCGGCCTCAGGGAAAACAAGGCTCTGCTGGTAGACCCTGCCGGCAAGGGCTATGTCGTCAAACAGGGGATGTTGATCGGTAATGGGGGAGGTCATATCAGTAAGATATCACCATCATCTATCGAGGTCCTTGAGCAGTTCCGTGACGATCGCGGTCATGTGAGGAAAAGAAAAATTGTGCTGCAACTGGCCAAGAAAAAGTAAGGAGATTTACAGATGAGAATGTATTCAAGCAGAATCATTTGCCATGTGCTGATACTCATCTTTATCGTGGCTGCTTCTGGTTGTGCAAAAAGGATGGTCGCGGCAAAAGACGTGAACCGGATTGAAATGGCAGGTGCGGCCGCAGTCCAGGCAATTACCGTCAATGACGACGCCTCCCAGATAGTAATCTCCACCAATAAACCGTTAACGTATACCTCGTACAAGACGAGCGATCCCCCAAAGGTTTTTATCGATCTTGCCCAGACGGAGCCGGGTGCCGTGACCAAGCCGATAGAACCGGCTTCGGGCAATGTAAAGAGCGTCAATTTGATCAGGCAGGATTTCGGCGGCGGCTTTCTCACCCGGGTCGAGATTGCACTCAATAAAGACGTGGACTTTTCCGTAAGCGCTGATCCAGCGGATCGGGGCAGGTTGATAGTCAGTCTGGCCAAACCGCCGGTTGAGGAAAAGCCGTCCGTCGTCGCGGTTGAAAATCAGGCACCGGCAGCGCCAAAGACCGATGAAAATGCCGTCAAACCCGAAGTGAAACCGGAAGAGAAGCCTCTGAACGCGGAAATGTACAAACAGGCCGCTGCAGAAGTGAGTGCCGGAGTAAGTGTAAACCCTGAGACTAAACCTGAAGTTGCGGCTGAGATCAAGAAAGATGCCAAGACTACCACGCCGGAGGCTATATCTGCAGAACCGCAGTCAAGTACTGAGATAAATGAGCCGCCGAAAGCAGAAGCAGGGGCCAAATCCGAAATTGCTCCACAGTTGAAGGCCGTAGACGCCATCAACATAATGAACGATGGGATCGATGTCATCGTGAGTGGCGGGGTAGGCACCTTTAATACGTTCAAGATGCATAAGCCTGACCGGTTGGTCGTTGACATCTTCAACGTCAAGAGTGCGATCCCTGTCAATTCTGTAAATGTGAACAGTTTCGGCATCGGTAAGGCGCGTATCGGCGTAACGCCCGAAAAGGTACGCATAGTTTTTGACGCCGCCGGAGAAAAACTTCCGACTTATGAAGTGAATAAGACCGACAACGGCTTGAAGATACTTTTCACGGAAGCGCCCGCAGAACAGCAGGTAAAAAGCGCCGCCGAGCCTTCCGTAGCCGCCGAATCTAAGAAACCCGTCAAAATTGGCAAGGGAGCTGTTGAATCGATTGACTTCAAGATCGTTGACGGCAACTCCCGGGTCGCCATCAAGGTCAGTGGTGATTGCGTCCCGGGCAAAGTGGTAAAAACAGCCAAAGGCATCTCTCTCACGATCAAGAACTGCCAGGTGCCTAAGAGACTCCAGAGATCGTTGGACACCAGAGGCTTTGCCGGCCTCGTGCAGAGTGTGACGCCTTACCAGGTGAAGGTTGCCGGCGGTACTGATACGAGAATCCTCGTAAAGCTCCGCGGCAAGGCACCTTTTACGCTAAACCAGGAGGGCGATACGCTCCTGTTGGACATCAAGAACCCCGAACCGGCTGAAACGCCGGAACTTGTCTCCGGTGTAAAAAAGGTAAGGGTCGCACCGGCAGCGCCTAAATTCGAAGAGGAACTCATCCCCCCGACTACGAAGGAGCCGGTAGGACTTCCGCAACCCGCCAAAACTGCTGCCGACAATCAGCCGCCGCAAAAGGTATATACCGGCAGGAAGGTGACCCTGGAATTCTCCGATGCCGATATACGCAAAATATTCCAGCTCATTGCCGAAGTCAGCAACCTGAACTTCCTCATTGCCGACGATGTCACCGGCACGATCAGCATCAAACTGGTCAATGTCCCCTGGGATCAGGCGCTTGATGTGATACTTGATACCAAGGGGCTTGGGATGCAGCGGGAAGGGAATATTGTTCTGATCAAGCCAAAGGCCAAGATGCAGTCCCAGGCGGACGAAGAGATCGCTGCCAAAAAGGCCCGTGAAAGGGCAATGGAGCTGCGCACGGAGGTCTTTGACGTAAACTATGCCTCTGTTGGCGATATCGTCACCCAGTTCAACACCCTGAAAAGCGAACGGGGGATCATCACCTCGGATGCGCGCACCAATCGGGTCATCGTAAAGGACATTCCGACCGCCATTGAAGACATGAGATCTCTGCTGAAAAGTCTCGACTCACCCGAGAAGCAGGTGATGATCGAGGCGCGGATCGTAGAGGCGCAAACCAACTTCGTGCGGGACCTGGGGGTGCAATGGGGACTGCATTACGTTGATGGTTCGGCGTCCGTCGCCGGGATAAGCCGGTTCGACACCGGTTTCGGCGGCATTGTCACCCCACCGCCCACCTCCGGCACGTCGGGTCCAGGTGCGGCAGCCGGCATGTCTTTCGGCAGGCTGGCGAGCAACATCCAGGTCGATATGCGGCTATCTGCGGCAGTTACTGCCGACCAGATAAAGATCATCTCCACGCCGCGGGTGGTCACGCTGAATAACAAGCCGGCCAAAATCGCTCAGGGAACTTCGATTCCGTATCAAACCACCTCTGCTGAGGGAACCAAAACGGAATTCGTAGAGGCTGCCCTGACATTGGAGGTGACGCCGCATATCACCTCTGACGGCAGCATCAGCATGAAGATCAAGGCATCGAACAACTCGGCCGGCACCGGCTCGCCGCCGCCCATCAACAAAAAAGAAGCGACGACCGAGCTTCTAGTGAAAAACGGCGAGACAACGGTCATTGGCGGTATATATGTTGACAGCGATACGGAGAGCGATCAGGGTGTCCCGTTTTTGCAGGACATTCCGCTTCTCGGCTGGTTGTTCAAATCCAATACAAAGACAAAGAACAAGAACGAATTGTTGATTTTTATTACGCCTAAGATAGTCAGTTGAGGGGGATGTGCATGCTTGGAAATAAGTTGATGAAGGTCATTATATGTTTAGGCTCTTTCTTAATGTTATCATCCTGCGGAAGCGATAATGCCGGTGGGGGAGCAGCGGAATTTACCACCGTTTTTGTGACGGCTGCTGCAAAAACGCTTAGGCTAGAGTCGGATGTTATTACTGGGAATACTTGCACCAACAACGTTACGACGGGAGGGACTGTCTCGACCGACACAGTAGATGTTGACTTGGTCTCAACCAAATATCAGAACGTAACTATACCGGCCTTACCTGTGAGGGTATTTAAGGCGACAGTCAGTTATGCGCCGCGCAATTCAGTGTCCCCTGCCATTCCGGATCAACCCTTTAACGTCCCTGATGATATCTTGCCAGGCACGACAACAATACAAGTGCCCGTTGTGCCCGAGAGTCTCAAGATACAGCTCGTCAATAATCTGAATCTGCAACCTTGTTCAACAACAGTTTACGAATACTATGTGACCATTAACTTCACTGGTACCGAAGTAGGCGGCTCCGGTCCAAGCCGGGATTTTTCAACAAATATGAACATAGCCATTGCTGACCGGTCTGGAACGTAATCTCTACATTTTTACGGAAATGGTCAGTTGCGATAATTGGAGGGAGTATGTTGTTAAGTAGATATTTCAGAATTTTGCTGATTATAACCTGCCTTGGTCTCCTTTTCGGCTGTTCCGGCAGTGGCAACGGTTCAAACAGTGCGGCCGTCCCCAAAAGGATGGCGAAGCTTGCCGGAAGCGAGATCCTCATCAGCGGACAAGGTCCTAATGCATTCGGCAGTTATACATCCGCCACAAAGGAAGACCAGCAGAATCCGCAGACCATATATCTGCCGGACAAGAACGTTTATTTTGTCGTCTGGGAGGACTACCGCAACAGAAATACGACCGGCGCCGACATCTATGCCCAATATCTGGCACCGAATGGGACAGTCATCGGAGCGGCATTTCCCATCTGCAATGATGCCGGCAATCAGACCGTGCCGCAGGCAGCCTACAAAATGGATCCGAATGGCACGGACAGCAAGATCGTGATCGTCTGGCAGGACACCAGGGGGACTGCAAGCAACGGATACGTCTATTATACGCACATCCCGCAAGGAGACATCCCTGCAAGCAATGCGGGAACATCTTTTCCCCCCCCCGCAGTGGCAGCTTCAACGCCGGTCAATTTCAATTCCGTTGATAAATATGATAACGGTTTGCCGCTTTATACGGCGGCTACAGATTACAGAGTGATCGGCACTGGTGACGGCAGTACAAAGAACTTTACGGCTTATTTACATTCCCCCGTTTTAACTGCTACACAAGTAGTGGCCATGGCTGATCCGAAGCTATCAGTTCTGACCGTAACGGCCACCAACGGGGATACTCTTACTGATGACGGTTCTGGTAAGTTATCAGGTGCGGGCGGCACCGGAACAATCGATTACAACACTGGCATATTGACTCTCTCTTTAACTGCGGCTCCTGCAGCAAATGAGCCGATAACTGCGCAATATTCTTATAATGTGGTCAGTGGTTACGATACCACTGCTGATGATACAGATACGCTACTTTCGCGAAAATTGCCCAAGGTCGTCTATGATCCTGTCCAGGACCGGTTCTGGCTTGCCTGGGTAGAATCAAGGAGCCAGTTGAACAGCCTCGATGAACTCGCTTTTAACGGCAAAGGATTGCGCAACTATCACACTCATTGGTCCATAGGGGACAATTCGCTTCCTGGTTACGTTATTCTGAAGGGGGACGACCTGTCGCAAACCAACTCCATGACGGGGAAAATCGGGGCTGACATTCTCCGCAACGGGGTGACCAGGAAAAACAGACTGATAACGCATACAGGAACCGGCCTTCAGGAAATCTTTGAATACGATTATTATACCAGCATCAATAACCTTACGATTGCCGTCGATTCGACTTCACCGGAAGTCCTTTTCAGTTGGGAAGGTGCCAAACAGAAGGGGACCCTTGAGATCGACTGCAAGGATGACAACAGCAACAACGTGTGCGATGCCGGTGAATCGATAACCACCGACAAGTTCACTTCGGCAGCGCAAAATGGCGGTGTTTCACATATTTATGCACTATTTGGCAAGGAGGTAACCCAGACAGTCATTCCTTCCAAATGGCTTGACAGTGGCAACAGCTCCGGCACTGCCTACAAGCCTGCTGCTGCATTCGATCCCATCAGCAAGAAGTTCCTGGTTGCCTGGGAGGATTTGCGCGGCGGCGTCAATACCAAGATATTCGGCCGCCTGATCTATTCCGGAGGAGGAGTTTACAACTCGGATTTCAACATCACCAGCTCGACCGATTCGACTGTAATCGACTCCAAGCAGACCAGTCCCACCATCGCCTATGATTCGGTCAATCAGCGGTACTTTGTTGCCTGGCAGGACGGTCGCGCCGGGACGGTTTCCACGGAGAACCTCGACATCTACGGACAGTATGTGGATGCGGACGGTTCGCTGCGCGGTGCCAACTATGCCATATCCATAGCGCCGGGTAGCCAGTATTCACCTTCCATTGCCTACAATTCCGCCACCAATGAGTTTCTCGGGGTCTGGAAAGATTCCAGAAACCAGGCGGTATCCGGTGCCGATGTGTACGGCCAGCGATTTACGCTGGGGCAGCCGCAGCTGACGCTGCTCAATCTGGACAACACACCTTTTACCCCGGCGCTCCTTGATTTTGGTTCGGTCACAGTCGGAAAGTCTGCGTACAAATCGTTCAAGGTCCGAAACACCGGTGACGTGGCATTGAATATCACGTCTATCTCGACGCCGTCAGGTCCTTTTACGGTGAATCAAGACACTGCAACTCTGGCGCCTAATGCAGAATTGACCTATACGGTTACCTATGCCCCTGTCTCCGGCAGTTCAAATTCAAGCTTTGTCATCAGTTCCGATGCGGAAACCAAAACCGTCAACCTGAGCGGTCTCGGGGTCACGCCCGAACTTTCTCCCACTGCCAATAACTTGGCATTCGGCGATGTCAGCGTGGGACAGAGTTCGGATCAGATATTGACCATATCGAACAGCGGCACGGCAACCGTCAACATTGCGAATATCACTGGGTTTTCTTCGCCATTCTCCGTCGTTAATCTGCCGACATCTGGAGTTCCATTGGCGCCCGGCGACAGCGTTCAGCTGACAGTGAGGTTTTCGCCGACCCAAGCGGGTACGTTTACAAGCAGCATCAACATAATGACCAATCTACCGCCGATAAATCAGACTATCCAACTGTCCGGCACCGGAAGGCAGCCGCTGGAGACGGTTTCGACCAACACCATCGACTATGGCATCGTCACCAACGGCACCACCAAGGACCTGTCATTCACTATAGGCAATTCAGGTAATACCCCCCTGACCGTCAATGCACTGACATTGTCCGGGACTTCCGCATTTACCCTGGTTTCGCCACCTGTTTTACCTCTAACCGTGAACGCTGGAGGGTCGCAAACGATAACGGTTAGATTCTCGCCGACGGCACTTACCACGTACAACGGCACCCTCAATGTGGTAAGTGACGGTGGAACGCAATCAATATCACTGGCCGGCCAGGGAGCGGCCGGGGTGATCAGCGCGGTGCCTTCCGCACTCGATTTCGGCACCATAGCGTTGGGCAACTCGAAATCGATTCCGGTCACCATCACCAACACTGGCAACGCCCCATTCAACATCACTGGGATAACCAATCCGGTAAATGCTGCATTTACGGTTTCCTATATCGGTACAGCACCGATAACCCTGTTGCCGAACACGAGCTTTACCGTGGTGGTTACCTTTACGTCCAATGCTGCCGGTGCATTCAACTCAAGCTTCGCTATCAACACGGACGCCTCCAACGGCAATCAGACGATCAGTCTCCAGGGGAACATGTCGAATTTCAACATTTCGACAACATCTCTCCCGCAGGCACAATTGAACGCTACTTACGGTCAGACTTTGATTGCTACGGGAGGGCCGGCCCCTTATGTGTGGTCGATTACCCAAGGCTCTTTGCCGACCGGCCTGAAGCTTGCTCCGGCAACCGGCGTGATCAGCGGTAGTGTAACTGCACCGGGGAAATACGATTTTATCGTGCAGGTTACTGATTCCACCGGCAGTACCGCCACAAAGACGCTCTCCATTGCCACAGCAACTGCTTCCACGCCGCTATCCATATCAACCACCAATATGCAAAGCGTGAACAACGGGGCTACGTACAATCAGGCGCTCTCCGCAGCAGGCGGCAATCTTCCGTACACATGGTCCATAGTCAGTGGTACGCTTCCACCCGGTCTGACCCTTGATTCAGCAACCGGGAATATCAGCGGAACGGCTACTGGTGGCGGAGATTATAACTTTGTTGCGCAGGTAATCGACAACAATCAATCTTCTGCGGTAAAACTTCTTGCAATAACGGTGAACAACAGTGCGGTGAACACCGGTACGGTTAGTTTTACCGATGTTAACGATACACAGATAAGCAGCTGCGACTTCGGCAGTGTGCTCAGAGGAACAACCAGCCCGTATAAGACGTTCAAATTACAGAATAACGGCGCAACGGACTTGGTTATTTCCGACTATTCATTCGCAGATCCGGCATTCACGTCGATTGTTGTAAAAGGCGCTACTTTGAAAGCCGGTCAATCGATGTTGATCAACGTTTCATTCACACCGCAGTCGCTTAAGACCTATACCGGCGACCTGACAATAACCATGCAGAACGGCAGCAGCTACAAGCTGCCGATCACGGGAACAGGCGCTACCGCTGTTGCCTCTCTCGCAGCCGGGAGCAGCGGTACGACACCCACGACATCGGTTTATTCCTTCACACTGGATCCGACGACGCCGTTGCTCAATACTTCGGCAAAGCCCAGCGGATTCAATATTGCCAACGCCATTGCCGCGCGGGTGGATAATATCGTTCCGTCGGGTACGGTGAATATCGATTTCGACTTTGAGTCGCTTCCTGCAAACCCGGTATTCTACAAGGTCGTCAACAACGTCTGGACCCAGGTCACTCCTGTCAGCCAGAGCGGCAACAAGGTTACCATTGCTGTCACTGACAATAACTCCTTGCAGGACGGGGACCCGACCGCTGGCGTCATTCAGGACCCGCTCGTAGTGGGTACTAACGGAAGTACACCGCAGGATCCCGGCAATGGTACGCCGGGGGTCAATAACCCGCCGCCGTCATCCGGCGGCAAGAGCGGATGCTTTATCGCGACTGCCGCTTACGGGAGTTATCTCGACCCGCACGTCATGGTGTTGCGACATTTCAGGGATAACGTTCTGTTGAAGTCCAAGGCAGGCAGTGCGTTCGTTGCTTTCTACTACAAATACAGCCCGCCGATTGCCGACTTCATAAGAGACCATGAACTGCTGCGGATACTCACGCGTTGGGCGCTCACACCATTGATAATGTCTGTGGAATATTTCCGGGCTATTCTGTTCATCTTCCTTGCCGGTATATTCATCACACTTTTCCGCATCAAACGGCGGCGGAGAATCTCAATAATATAGGATTAGTTGAATGTGATTCGTTTGATTTGTAGTACACAGAAGACCTTGCAGGTTTCAAAGCCTGCAAGGTCTGGCTTTTTTCGGCCGTTAAGGGAGAAAACATGGGTTCAGTCACAATGAGGTTAAAAGTTTTGACTTTTGGTGTTATGATTACGACACTGCTGGCGGCATGCAGCAGCGAGGCTCCCAATAAGGAAGAAGTGGCGGCATCCATTAAGAAGATAATGCCGGTAAATTTCGAAGTCCTTGAAATCAACAAGCTAACGGATATTCCTGGACTCTTTGAAGTCGTGGTTAATGTTGGTAAGCAGCCGGTTGTTTTTTACATCGACAAAAAGGCAAAGTACGTGGTTTCCGGCAGCATCGTTGCTGTCGATACGAAAAAAAACCTGACGCTTGAAACCCAGAAGAAGTTTGCCCGGAAATAGGCACTTGTGTTAATTCAGGCGTACAACACATTACAGGAGTGAAGATGTTCCGTTACCTAACCGCCGGCGAATCCCACGGCCCGCAACTGACGGCCATTATCGAGGGGGTGCCCGCCGGGCTTACTTTGACCGAAGAACAGATCAACATCGACTTGGCACGTCGCCAGTGCGGTTACGGCCGCGGCGGCAGAATGCTCATCGAGAAGGACCAGGTGGAGATTCTCTCCGGAGTCCGCTGGGGGAAGACCATCGGCTCCCCCATCACCCTCTGCGTCAGGAACCGTGACTGGGAGAACTGGCATGAGAAGATGTCTCCCCATGAACGGTTTCAGGATGAGAAGATCCGGGTCACCCGATCCCGTCCCGGGCATGCCGATCTGCCGGGGGCGATGAAGTACGACCACCACGATGTGAGAAACATCCTGGAGCGCTCCAGCGCCCGTGAGACTGCGGTGCGTGTCGCTGTCGGTGCCGTTGCGAAGGCGTTGCTCAGTCAGTTCGGTATCGAGGTATGCGGTTTTGTGGCCGAATTGGGTGGCATCAAGGCGAGTCGTCCCGCACTCCCGATTGCGGCGCTCAAGGATATGGCTGCCAAATCTGAGCTTTTCACCTATGACAGATCCGTTGAAGATGAGATGAAAAGGCTGATTGACAGGGTGCGCGATGAAGGCGATACGGTCGGCGGCGTCGTCGAAGTGAGTGCTGCAGGTGTTCCTCCCGGTCTGGGGAGCCATGTGCAGTGGGACAGGAAGCTGGATGCGCGCCTGGCAATGGCCGTCATGAGCATCCAGGCGTTCAAGGGGGTGGAGGTCGGCATAGGTTTCCAGGCTGCGGCAAATACCGGCTCCAAGGTCCATGATGAAATCTTCTATGACTCTGCCCGCATTGTCCGTGGGGAACAGAGCGGCTTTTACAGGAAGTCGAACAATGCCGGAGGCATCGAAGGTGGAATGACCAACGGTGAGGAGATCATCATCCGTGCGGCCATGAAGCCGATTCCGACCCTGTACAAGCCCCTCCGTTCCGTGGACATCGTCTCCAAGGAGCCGTACGAGGCCACTGTCGAGAGGTCCGACGTCTGCGCCGTACCTGCCGCGTCCGTCGTTGCCGAGGCTGTGGTGGCCATTGAACTGGCCGATGCCTTCATGGTGAAGTTCGGCGGTGATTCCATAGCCGAGATGGAGCGCAACTACCAGGGGTACCTCGATTACCTGAGGTCCTTTTAGCATGAAGAGTGTCTTTCTGACCGGTTTCATGGGGACCGGCAAGAGCAGCGTCGGCAAGATCCTTTCCGAGAGGCTCGGCTGCAAATTCATCGATCTGGACGCGCTTATCGTTGCAGAGGCGGGGACTTCCATCAAGGAGATATTTGCCCGCCACGGTGAGCCGCACTTTCGGGCTCTGGAGGCGGAAATTCTCGGCCGGCTCGCTTCTGAGATGTGCGCTGTTGTCTCGACCGGCGGCGGTGTGGTCATTGACACCGAAAACCGGCGGCGGATGAGGGCGGAAGGTCTGGTGGTAAACCTTACCGCAACTGCCCAGGCCATTTGCGAACGCCTCGCTGCCGATGACGAGCGGCCGCTCCTGCAGTACGACAATTCGCTGGAAAGGATCAAAGCCATGCTGGCGGAACGTGAACCTTTCTATCGCGAAGCGGATATCAGAATCGACACGACCGGCAAGTCTGTCGATGATATTGTAGGACAAATTTTAGTCTGGCTAAAAAAGAGGTCCTGATTTGGATGCCATAACCGTAGGACTCCATGAACGGAGTTATCCGATTTTCTTCGGGGCGAACAAGCTCTCCATGCTCGGCTCACTCTGTGCCGGGCTGAACCTGGGAAAACGCGTGGCTGTGGTGACGAACCCGACGGTCGGCGCCTGGTATTTCGAGCCGGTCAGGGAATCCCTCGTCTCGGCGGGCTTTTCCGTGAACAGGATAGAGGTCCCCGACGGGGAGGAGTTCAAAAACAGCGACACGCTGAAGAGTATCTACGACTGGCTCATCGAATTCGGGCTCGATCGCGGATCTTTCATCGTGGCGCTCGGCGGAGGCGTAATAGGGGATATGGCCGGCTATGCGGCGGCAACCTATCTGCGCGGCATTCCCTTTGTTCAGGTGCCGACCACATTGCTTGCGCAGGTGGACAGCAGTGTGGGCGGAAAGACCGGCATCAACCATGAGAGGGGAAAAAACCTCATCGGCGCCTTCTACCAGCCGAGGCTGGTCATGATAGATGTTGCCGTGCTGGATACCCTGGCTGAGCGCGAATATCTCAGCGGTCTGGCAGAAATGGCCAAATACGGGGTCGTGCTGGATGCCGAGTTCTTCGGTTTTATGTTCGACAACGCCGACAAATTGCTGGCCAGGGACAAGGACTGCTTGTTGGCAACGGTGAAACGCTCCTGCGCCCTGAAGGCTTCGGTCGTTGAGAAGGACGAGCGGGAGGGGGGGCTGCGGGCGGTCCTCAACTACGGCCATACGATCGGACATGCTGTTGAGACCCTGACAGGGTACAGGCAGTTTCTCCATGGGGAGGCGGTGGCCATCGGTATGGCTCAGGCGGCGAAGATTTCCGAGGCCATGGGGTACTCCGGCAGCGAAGACACCGAGAGGGTGCTTGCTTTGCTGGCCAAGCTGAAATTGCCGCTGGATTTGCCGCCGTTCAAGGCCTCCGAATACATCGAGGCCATTTGTCATGACAAAAAAGTGCGCGACGGCGGTTTGAACTTTGTCTTCAATAACAATATCGGGCACTTTACTATCGCCCGCGTGGCCGATGTTTCTCAGCTGACGAGAATCTGCGGCATCGGAGAGTGACCATGGTACAGTCTTCGACCTCCTTTTGGGCTGACATCAAGAAGTATGAAGATATGCTCGCCAAGGACCCCCGCTCTTATTGTTTCGCGCCTCTGGCAGAGCTTTACCGTAAACTTGGGCTTCTGGATGATGCGATTAATGTGGCCATGAAGGGGTGCGAAATGCATCCCGATTATGTCGGTGGCTTCATGGCCCTGGGCAGGGCCTTTTACGAAAAGGGTCTGAAGGATGAGAGTCGGACTGCCCTGGAGAGGGTGGTCAAGGTTACTCCGGACAATCACCTGGCGCAAAAGCTCCTCAGCCAGATATATATGGAGAGCGGGGACATGGCTTCGGCGGAAAGATCGCTCCGGGCAATACTTTCGCTCTATCCAGACGATCTCGAAAGCCAGGTCCTTCTTAAATCGCTGGATGGGGGCGGTGCGGCTGTTGCCGAGGGTGTCGGCGGTGATTTGCAGGTTGAGACTTTGCAGGCAGATGTTGTTGATCTGGAACATGCCGATATGATAGAGGAACTTACCGACGAGGTGGCGGAGCTCGAGCCTTTGGATGACGATTTGCCGTCTGATCCTGACAACGGCGAAGGGGTTGCCGTGAGCAGCTGTTTGGATGAGGGGGAACGCAAGGACCCGCTGAGAACCGCTACATTGGCTGAACTATACCTGTCGCAGGGGATGACGTCCGCGGCTATGGATATATACCGTGAGTTGCTGAAGTCGGAGCCGGACAATCGGGAGTATGTTAAGCGCTTCGCAGAACTCCGGGAAATCCTGGCAAACGAGGCGAGAGTTGAAGCAAACATCCAGCAGGAGACGGTTTTGCCTTTGGGAAAAACTACGGATATTTCTGCATTTGCAGTTGTTGAGGAAGCGCATGCGGTAATCGGCAGCGATGCGCCCATTGTCGCCACATTGGAAAGATGGCTCGAGAATATCAAGGGGAGGCGGTAATGTCATTCAGGGACTCTTTGAAGGATATCGTCGAGAATGTCGGCGGGGGGCTTGGCGCAGTGATCATGGGGTATGACGGTATACCCATCGACGAGTATGTAAAGGAAGATGGGGCACTGGATGTGCAGCTTCTCACGGCTGAATACGCCGCCGTCTTGAAGGAAATCAAGAGGACTGCCGAGGTCTTGAAAGCCGGCGCTCTGGAGGAAGTATCGATAAATACCGAGCTTTCCATCGCCATAGTCCGGGTGATAAACGATGACTTCTTTGTTGTCCTCGTCATGGTGAGCGGGGGGAACTTCGGCAAGGGACGTTTTCTCCTGCGGCGCGAAGGCCCGAAGCTTGCTGAAGCACTCCAGTGAGTTTCTGTGGACGCTTCAACATCTGACAATGACTGATTTCATCTGACATCTGCCGGGGTAACATTATGAAAATTCTCGTGTTGCATGGACCAAATCTGAACCTGCTCGGGACAAGAGAACCTGAAGTCTACGGAAGACTGACCCTCGATGATATTAATTTGAATCTGAAGGGGTTGGCCGGTGAACTCGGGGTTGAATTGACGATCTTTCAGTCAAACTCCGAAGGGGCTCTCGTTGATAATATCCAATCCGCCGTCGGTTCCTGCGACGGCATACTGATAAATCCGGCTGCATATACCCACACCAGCGTCGCAATCCGTGACGCCATAGCCGCAACGGCGCTGCCGACAGTAGAGGTACATCTCTCCAATATCCACAGCCGGGAGGAGTTCAGGGCGAAGAGCTTCGTGGCCCCCATAGCCCTCGGGCAGATCAGCGGATTCGGCGCCGACAGTTATCTGTTGGGGCTTCGCGCGCTTTTTAACCATAGTAAAAAATAGATTGTATTACGGGTTTGATTATGCTAAAAGACAGAATCTTGTCGGCCCAGGCCTTGCTGCAACGGTTTGGCGTTGATGCTCTCATCGTCGAAAACCTTCGCAATATCAGATATCTGGCCGGTTTTACCGGCAGCGACGGTGTAGTTGTTCTGGGAGGAGATGAGGGGTGGTTCCTTACCGATTCCCGATACACCATGCAAGCCTCCCAAGAGGTCGGCGGTTTCAAGATCATAGAGTACCGTGGCCAGATGGAAGGTGTGTCTTCCCTCCTGAAGGACATTTCGGCGCAAAAGGTGGGTTTTGAAGCGGGGCATACGACCGTTGCCTTCTATAACGAGCTTGTAGCAGCGCTGCCGGCGGTGCAGTTCGTTCCCGTCGGCCCGGAACTGGACAAGTTGCGTTCTGTTAAGGATACGGAGGAGGTCCGGCTTCTGACCCATTGTGCCGAGATTGCTTCTATCGCTCTGCAAAGCATCCTGGACAGGGTCAGGCCGGGCGCCATTGAACGGGATGTGGCTTTGGCTCTGGAATTCGCCATGAAAGCAGCAGGAGCGGAGGAAAAAGCCTTTGATTTCATAGTCGCTTCCGGTGAAAGAGGGGCGCTTCCCCACGGTAAGGCCGGCAACAAGGTTATCAATAGCGGTGAGCTCGTGACGATCGATTTCGGCGCCGTGTACAATGGCTATTTTTCAGATGAGACGGTCACCGTTTCCGTCGGGAACCCGGACGAACGTCAGCGGAAAATTTACTCCATCGTCAAGGATGCCCATGACCGTGCTCTTGCAGCTGTCAGGCCCGGCATAACCTTCAAGGAACTGGATGACCTGGCGAGGGGGTACATTACCGAACAGGGGTATGGCAGCAACTTCGGGCATGGCTTGGGGCATGGCGTCGGCCTGGAAGTTCACGAACAGCCGGTAGTTTCATTCCGCAACGAAGGGGTGGTTGAAGAGGGGATGGTTTTTACCATAGAACCCGGCATCTACATTCCCGGCTGGGGCGGGGTCAGGATCGAGGATACCGTGCTGGTGACGGCCGAGGGGTGCAGGGTCCTGACAAAAGTCCCCAAGGAGTTGCAGATTCTCACATGATTTGATGCTGTAACGGAAGCGTTTGGTGTTACAGGATGATAAAGCGGATAAGGAGAGTGTAAATGGATATAAAAGATTTGAAATCATTGATAAAGATGGTGACCGAAACCGACATTACCGAGTTTGATCTGGAAAACGCCGAAGAAAAGATCAGAATCAAACGTGGGGTAGCCCCTGAAGTGATACATTATCAGGCGCCGCAGCATGTGGCCCCGGTCCAGTATGCAGCGCCGCAGCAGGCGGCTGTTGCGGAGGCCGCTCCTGCACCTTCAGCTGCGCCCGAAAAGGGGCAGGCGATCACCTCACCCATAGTCGGGACCTTCTATCGCGCACCCGCTCCCGATGCTGCCCCGTATGTGGAAGTCGGGCAGGTTGTTGAAAAGGGGCAGGTGTTGTGCATTGTCGAAGCCATGAAGCTCATGAACGAGATTGAAGCGGAATACCGCTGCAAGATCCTGAAGATATGCAAGGAGAACGCACAGCCGGTAGAGTTCGGCGAGACCCTGTTTATCGTGGAGCCGATGTAAACCGGAAGCGGTTCATGGCGGATGTCAGGTTTTTAACAGCTTACATTTTCTGGAGACCCAATAGATGTTCCATAAAGTTCTCGTAGCCAACCGTGGCGAAATTGCCCTTCGTATAATCCGGGCCTGTAAGGAGTTGGGGATTAAGACCGTTGCGGTTTACTCTACCGCGGATAGCGAGTCACTGCACGTGAAGCTTGCCGACGAAAGTGTCTGCATCGGGCCGGCTCCCAGTCTGCAGAGTTATCTGAATATAAACGCCATCATCAGTGCTGCCGAATTGACGGACGCGGAAGCCATTCATCCCGGCTACGGATTTCTTTCAGAAAATGCAGCCTTTGCTGAAATTTGCGAAAACTGCGGTATTACCTTTATCGGCCCCTCTTCTGAGAGCATGCGGTTGATGGGGGACAAGATCAGCGCGCGTCAGGCCGTGATAAAGGAAGGCGTTCCCATCCTCCCCGGCACCAAGGAGGGGGTGAACGATGTCAATGAGGCTGTAAAGATCGCCAAAAAGATCGGTTTTCCGGTGATAATCAAGGCTACTGCCGGTGGCGGCGGCAGGGGGATGAAAATTGTTCACTCACCCGCTACTCTCCCCAACGCATTTGCCACTGCCAGGGCGGAGGCGCAGGCCGGCTTCGGCAACCCGGAAGTATATATCGAAAAATACTGTGAAGCGCCGCGACATGTGGAGATCCAGATCCTGGCCGATAAACACGGCAACGTTATTTATCTGGGGGAACGTGATTGCTCTATACAGCGGCGCCACCAGAAGATCATAGAAGAGGCCCCATCGACCGTCAGCACTCTGGAGTTGCGCAAGGCCATGGGAGAGGCGGCCGTCCGCGCCGCCAAGGCGGTGAGTTACAACAGCGTCGGCACCATGGAATTCCTGGTCGATAAGAACAACAACTTCTATTTCATGGAGATGAACACCCGTGTTCAAGTGGAGCATCCTGTCACCGAAATGATCACCGGCGTGGATATCGTTCGGGAACAGATCCGCTCGGCGGCAGGTCTCAAACTCCGCTACAAGCAGAGCGACATCAAGATCAATGGGCATTCCATAGAGTGCAGGATAAATGCTGAAGATCCCGTTAAATTCACACCCTGCCCTGGAAAGATAACCTCTTATCACACCCCGGGCGGTCTCGGAGTCCGCGTAGACTCATTTGTCTACGATCAGTACACGGTACTGCCGCACTATGATTCGCTGATTGCCAAACTGATAGTGCACGCGGAAACCAGGGACGACGCTATCAAGAGGATGGCCAGGGCACTGGATGAATACATCATTGAAGGGATCAAGACAACCATTCCGTTTCACAAAAGGATCATGGCAAATAAAGACTTTATCGAAGGGAACATCGACACCGGTTTTCTTGAAAGGATAGTTTTGGAGTAGTTATGGATTTTCCCGAAGAATTAAAGTACAGCAAAGAACATATCTGGGTGCGGGTGGAAGGGAACAGGGGAGTGATAGGGATTACCGACTACGCCCAGCAGGAGCTCGGCGTCATAACGGTGGTTGAGCTTCCTTCGGTTGGAGATGAGCTGGAACAGGACGACTCGTTCGGGTCGGTCGAGGCGAGAAAGACCGTGGCAGAGCTCTATGCGCCGCTCAGCGGTTCGGTTGTGGAGGTCAATGGAGAGCTGCGCGATGCTCCGGAAATTGTGAACGATGATCCCTATGACAGCGGCTGGATGGTGGTGGTTGACATTGCCGATCATGAAGAGCTCAATCTGTTGATGTCGGCAGAACTCTATGAGGATTACGTTGCTGAAAACGGATAATAAAATTCTGCGTTCAAGTCACTCTGCAAGGCGAGATAGATTCTCGCCTTTTTTATTAAGATATGTCGAGGCATTGTCCCGCGACTTTGCCTTGAATTTGCCGTGAATGGCTTACAAGCAGAGTTTACTATGAAACATTGGGGGAGATGAACCGGTGAAACTCAGAATAGGGCAGATAGACTACGCCAATTGCACGCCTATATTTACCACTTTGAAGAATAATTTCGATTGTTGTGACTACCAGTTCGTCAACGGGGTTCCTTCGGTACTCAATGCCATGCTTGACGCCGGAGAGATAGACCTTTGTCCTTCCTCTTCCATAGAATACGGCAAGTCCTCAGAGAAATATATCCTCCTGCCGGATATCTCCATAAGCTCCATCGGCGCTGTAAAAAGCGTTTTCCTCTTTTCCCGTATCCCCATCGAAGAGCTTGACGGCAAGGCTGTCGGGCTTACCACGGAGTCCGATACTTCTGTGAACCTGCTCAAGGTCATTCTGGCAAAGAAGCATGGCTTCAAAAATAATTTCCAGCGCACCTCCCTTCCCTTGACCGAGGCGCTCCAGAGCTTCAGCGCCTTGCTTCTCATTGGCGACACTGCACTGAAAGCCGCTATGATGCGTAACGGGCTTTACGTCTACGACCTTGGTGCGTTGTGGCATGATTTTACCGGGCTTCCATTCGTGTTTGCCCTCTGGATTCTAAGGAGGGATGCGGCTGCAGAAAAGTACGGCATGGTTAAAACCTTGAGCGAAAGGCTTAAGGAGGCCAAACGGCTCGCATACGATTCTTACGAGTCTATAGCCGCAGATTGCAACGAACGCGATTGGATGGGGAGCGACGCCCTTGTCGACTACTGGCAGACAATCTCCTACGACCTGACCCCTGCACACTGCACCGGATTGCAGAGCTTCTTCCGTTACGCCGCTGAACTGGGGATACTGTCCCGCGAGCCGGAGATATCGATATTTTTCTGATGTATGTAGTCGGGGGGGGGGGCAGTCGGCTCGGAAATGGCGGGTTATGCGTTAGATTGTGCCGCTGCTTTTCAGTCGCCGGTAATCCTCGAGTATCCTGCCGTGATCGAAGCAGAGCGACGCAGGCAGGCCTGTCGGCGCGAATATCGACAGTGTTGCGGCATCGTCAGCAGCTTTAGGGGTGCCTTCACCGCGGGCCACGTAAACTGTGGAAATGGTATGGGCTCGGGGGTCACGGTTGGGATCGGAATAGCACCCCAACAGACGAAGGTCGTGGACCCGAAGCGAAGTTTCTTCAAGGGCCTCTCTTATGGCTGCGTTCTCCAGCGTCTCACCGTAATCCACAAAGCCGCCCGGCAAGGCCCAGCCGAAAGGCTCGTTCTTCCTTTCGATCAATACAATCCCATCGGCAAGCTCAATAATGATGTCTACAGTGGGGAACGGGTTGCGGTACGATTTGATTTTTTCGCCGCAACGCGGGCAGCTGAGGTATTCGAACGGCATCCAGAGTCCTCCCGAACCGGTAATAATTGCATAAAAAAAGGGAGGATGTTGAATCCTCCCTTCCTGATGCAGTGGGAAACAATCCCTTATTTCTTTTTGCCGCCACCAGAGGCCTTTTTGGAGGCTTTGAGGGGGTTGACTTTGGTCTCTTCGCTCTTGATCTCCACTTTCACGTGGGTGGCGAAGTTGCATAAACCGGCCGTCCATTTCTTTTCCGGGGCGGGATAGGCGCTACAGACCTTGCCGATGGAACCATCCACGATCCTTTCGCATCCTTCGCAATTCTCGACAACAACCTGGCAAGAGCCTTCTGTAAAGACGCAACCCTGTTTTCCCCAAAAGGTACACTCGGTACCGGGAAGCACTGTTTGACACTGCATGGTAAATCCTCCTGTTTCTTTTTGCTTCGTAAGCAACGAATTCTATTTACTCTAACAATTTTGAAAGAAAAATGTCAACAGGAAAATCCCGTCTAACTATGTGTTCTTCTTGACTCCGCGGACCCTATATATTAACCTTTATTGATGGCGGAAGCAGGCCGGTCGGCGAGTCGAACCGCCGTCTATGCGTCAGCAAAGTTTGCGATGGGTATTGTTAATTATACAAAAGGAGAGACATCATGCAACGTATCGCTTTCGGTACATCGGGCTGGCGCGGGATTTTATGTGAAGATTTTATCTTTGAGAACGTCAAAACAGTAACGCAGGCGATTGCCGATCATGTGATTGCCGCCGGCGAAAAGGAAAAAGGGCTGATCGTCGGCTACGACTCTCGTTTCATGGGGGAGCGCTTTGCCAGGGAGGCGGCTCGGGTCCTTACCGGCGCCGGTATAAAAACTTTTCTCTGCAGCCGCGATACGCCGACCCCGGTTATCGCTTTCGAGATATTGCGCCGCAAGACTGCCGGAGCGATAAATTTCACGGCAAGTCACAATCCCCCCGAATACAACGGCATCAAGTTTTCTCCATCATGGGGGGGCCCCGCCCTCCCGGAGACGACCCGCGATATCGAGCGGCGGGCCAACGAAATGATGGGGGAGATCTGTTACAAGGAACGCCACCTGGATGACGCCGTGCGCGACGGTCTGTTGAGCGAAATCGACCCGAAAGAGACCTATCTGGAAGACCTTGCCGGAAAGGTGGATTTTGCCGCCATTGCCAAGCTCGGGACGATTGCGGTCAACCCGCTCTACGGAACCGGCCGAGGTTATCTGGCAGAGCCGTTGGAGGCGCACGCCGTGAAGGTGGTACAGCTGAACGCCCATCGCGACCCATACTTCGGCGGGTTCCCTCCCGAGCCATCCGAGAAATATATTCAGGATTTCATAAGCGTGGTGAAGGGCGATCCCGCCATCAAACTGGGGATAGCAACGGACGGTGATGCGGACCGTTTCGGCATCATCGATGAGGACGGCACTTTTATCGAGCCCAATTACATAATTGCCTTGCTGCTCGACTATCTGGTCAGGGTGAGGGGGATGAAGGGGGGCGCGGCGCGCAGCGTGGCAACCTCCCATCTCGTCGATGCGGTTGCAAAAAAACACGGCCTGGAGGTCTTCGAGACACCGGTCGGCTTCAAATATATTGGTGAACTGATAAGCCAGGACAAGATCATCATCGGCGGCGAGGAGAGTGCCGGACTCACCATAAAAGGGCATGTGCCGGAAAAGGACGGCATTCTCGCCTGTCTTCTTGTGGCGGAAATGGTTGCCCGTGAGGGGATGCCGGTCAGAAAGCTTCTGGAAAGGCTTTATGAACAGGTGGGACGTTTTGTCACCAAGCGGGAAAACATCACCCTTGCGCCTGAGATCGAGGCCGTTTTCGCCGACAAGCTGAAAGCAGCTCCTGCCGCTATCGCCGGGCTGAAGGTGAAGGAAACTGTGACCATCGACGGTACGAAGTTCATCCTGGAGGACGGCAGCTGGCTTCTTTTTCGCAAGTCAGGGACCGAGCCGGTCGTGCGCCTCTATGCAGAGGCGGCTTCGGAGGCGCGTCTCAAGGAGTTACTGGCTGCCGGTCGTGAATTGATCCTCAGCTGACACACAACCAGACGCTGCATAATGTGGCTAAATCGGCAGTGCAACGGCGCGAAGCCGCAAAGATTCCCTGTTGTTGGGGCAAAAGCATGACAGGGTATGCTTTCTTTGCGTTCTTGGCGCCGTTGCGTTATAATGAGCTGCCAATCAAATACGAGGAGGATGTATGTGGGATTATACTGACAAGGTTAAAGAGCATTTCCTGAATCCAAGGAATGTTGGCTCGATAGAAGATGCGGATGCGGTGGGCGAGGTGGGGAGCCTTGCCTGTGGCGACGCACTGAAGCTTTTCATCAAGCTCGACGAAAAGAAGGAACGGATCGTCGACGCCAGGTTCCAGACATTCGGCTGCGGGAGCGCCATCGCCTCTTCTTCGGCATTGACCGAGATGGTGAAGGGTAAGACCCTCGATGAGGC
>DAIEGL010000186.1 GCA_027356255.1 Geobacter sp.
ATCCTGTTTCATTTCCCCCAGTCGCGGGAATAGCGGAAGTCCCGGTCGATGGTCCGGGTGGATACCTTGGCGATCACCGGCAGGCGGCGCTTGAAGTGGGAATTCTGCACCTTGCCGTAAATCTTGTCTATGAAGTCGGCGGCAAACCCTTGGGCGATGAGCTCCCGCCGGTTGCAGCGGAGGTCCACCATCCGGTAGAGGAGTTCATCCACCTCCCGATAAGTGAAGCCCAGTTCCTGCTCATCGGTCTGCCCCGCCCAGAGATCGGCGGAGGGCTTTTTCTCGATGACTTCCCTTGGGACCCCCATCGTCTCCGAGAGCTGCCAGACCTGGGTTTTGTAGATGTCGCCGATGGGGTTGAGGGCGCTCGCCATGTCGCCGAAGAGGGTGCCGTAGCCGAGCAGCAGTTCCGTCTTGTTGCTGGTGCCGAGCACCAGGGCAGCGTGGGCAGCGGAATGGTCGTAGAGGATGGTCATCCGCTCCCGGGCCATCTTGTTCCCGCGTCTCATGTTGTCGGCGTCGGGATACAGCTCGAAATAGGCATCCACCATGGACGTGATCTCGATCACCCGGTAATGGATCCCGAGCCGTTCGGCAACCAGCCGTGCATGGGCCTCGCTCTCGGGGTTGCTGGTGCGATAGGGCATGGTGCAGGCGTAGACGTTTTCCGGGCCGAGCGCCTCGGCGGCCAGATAGGCGACCAGCGCCGAATCGATCCCGCCGGAAAGGCCGAGCACGACCTTTTGCAGCCCGATCTTACGCACCTCTTCCCTGATGAAGCCGACCAGTATCCGACGCAGCAATTCAGTATTCATCGCAAGGCCCATCAGCGCTCCCTCTCTCTCTCGATCCGTCGCAGCTCGGCCATGGTTACGGAGAGGCTTTCGTCCCGCATCATGGGCGAGAAGATCCGCTCCCGCCGGAGCGCCCCTTCCTCCACCCGGGCGAGGACAAAATCCTCCTCGAGGATATTCCCCCGCTCGGTGACGCTGCCGCAAGGCGCCACCGACTCGGACCCTCCCCAGAAATTGACCCCGTCCTCATAACCGACCCGGTTGCAGTAGAGCACCCGCGCGTTGAGGAACATGGCCGTGGTGGAGGTGAGCTTCTGCCACGCCATAGTGGAACCGAGGTTCTCGCCTTCCCCGATGCCCCGCCCCGGACTGCTGGAGAGACAGAGCAAGGTGGTCGCCCCGTCCATGGCGAGGATGTAGGGGGCAGACAGGTGCCACATGTCCTCGCAGATCATCATCCCCATCCGGCCGTACCTGGTGTCGAAGGCGCGGAACCTTTCGCCGCGGGCGAGGTAGCGTTGCTCGTCGAAGAGGCCGTAGGTCGGGAGGTACACCTTGCGGTGGAGGTGCTTTATCTCGCCGTCTTCCAGGTAGATGGCGGAATTGAAGAACCGGTAGTCGGGGGAGACCTCGACAAACCCGACGGCAATGGAGATCCGGCGCGACAGCTCCTTCAGCCGGCCGATTTCGGGTGTATCGAGGGAGAGCGCCACTTCCGGCACCAGGTCCTTGAGAAAATAGCCGGTCAACGCGAGCTCGGGAAAAAGAATCAGAGCGGCCCCAGACTCAATTCCCCGCTCGACTGCGGCCTCCACGAGGACGCAATTATCGGCCAGACAGCCTAGCTTCGGCTTGATCTGCGCCAGTGCAACGGTAAAATCCATGTTCTTCTCCGCAGTTTTTTCACTAAATTAGCACAGCAGGAGCCACTTGGCAAACCCTTGCCGGCAGCTTTTTCTTTCACCACCAGCGCCGGCAGACACGATCTGCGACCCGCCGTCAGTACGCCAGTTCAAAGGCATCCCTGATGTGCTCTATCTCCGGCACCGTGTGCTCCCGCTGGAGAATGGCGACGACATCGAACCGGGCGGGTGCGTCCAGGAGATTTTTCTTCGCCAGCCAGGTAAGGGCGGCCTTGGATATCTGCCGCTGCTTGAAGGGAGTAACCGATGCCTGCGGCGGGCCGCATGCGCCATTCCTGCGGGTCTTCACCTCGACAAAGACGATGGTTTTCCCTTCCCTGGCAATGATGTCGATCTCGCCGCACTTGCAGCGGAAATTCCGCTCGACGATAGTGAAGCGCAGCCCCTTGAGAAAGGTCGCGGCTATGGATTCCCCCACCTCCCCCAGCGATTTATTACCCTTGTTTGCCTCTCCTTCGTTCGCCATTCACATTTCTCCGTTCACCACTTTAACGTGTTCTCTGACACCGCGAAAACTCTTCCGGTGTATCCTGCACGGCCCGAGTTGGGCAATGGCGGCCAGGTGGGATGCGCAGCCGTACCCTTTGTGGGCGGCGAAGCCGTAGCCTGGAAAGCGGGCGTCGTATTCCACCATCAACCGGTCGCGGGTAACCTTGGCGACAATGGATGCGGCGGCGATGGAAAGGCTCAGGGAGTCCCCCTTTTTGATGGTCTTTTGCGGAATGGGGAGGGGGACCTTCGAGATGCCGTCGATGAGGAGATAGTCGGGTAATAGCGCCAGACCCGATACAGCCTGTTTCATGGCGGCCAGGGTGGCCTGAAGAATGTTGATCTCGTCTATGAGTCCCGCGTCGGAGCTGCCGATCCCGACCGCCGAGGCAGAGGAGATGATGAGCTCATACAGCTCGTCCCTCCTGCCAGGAGAAAGTTTTTTCGAATCGGTTACGCCAGGGAGCTCGACGCCATCGGGCAGCACGACCGCGGCCGCCGTGACCGGACCGGCCAGAGGCCCCCTCCCCGCCTCGTCTATCCCCGCAATGCACGCATAGCCGCTGCGCCGGGCCAGCGATTCGAAATGGAGGAGCGAGGGGGGATCGGCGTCGGGGAATAGATTCAACGTCATCGCAAGGCCTGTAAACCTGGAAAGTAAGGAGGACAAAGCCATTGGTTCACCCGGAATTTCGGTGGGAGTCCATCTGCCGAGACTTTGTCCGTTCGGTCGGTCGCCGCCGCAACGGACCTTGCACCGACTCCCAATGTCATTGCCTGAATATTCGTTTGAGACGGGGTGGCTTCGTTCAATCTCGGGCGGGTGTACGCTCGCCACTGCGGCTCTGTCACTCACTCCCGAAGCCACGGCAGCCGTCCCTGGAAATGTCGAAAGAATTTCCCAAAAAAAAAAGCCCCGGCAATGCCGGGGCTCCTGAGCACTGCTACATGCCTGCCACGTACTTCTTTTCCTTGATCCTGGAAGCCTTGCCACGCAGTTTACGCAGATAGTAAAGCTTTGCGCGGCGGACCTGACCGCGGGTTATCACCTCAATGGCGTCAACGGACGGCGAGTGAATGGGGAAGCTTCTCTCAACGCCGATGCCGTTGGAAATCTTGCGCACCGTGAAGGACTCGCGGATTCCGCCGTTCTGACGGCCGATCACCACACCCTGGAAGGCCTGAATACGGCTTTTGTCACCCTCAACGATCTTCACGTGCACCTTCACCGTATCACCGGGTCTGAACACGGGGATGTTTTTCTTCATCTGTTCCATTTCAATAAAATCGATCTTATTCATTTTTTCTTCCTCCCTTATCTATGCAGCCAGAGCTATATTTTTATATGCAGAATCACTCGTGAATTCCGTTGCCTTGCATTACTTCTACTACCATAGGCCTCAACCGATGCTATCTTTCGCCGAACAACCTGTCGAGAATGATGGCCGCAGCCGAGCGGACAGACAGATGGTTATAAGCGCCACGCCCCTTGATCGGCTCCAGGACATAATCGGCCCGGTTGAAGACATCTTCCGTCATTCCCCAGCCGGTTCCGAACAGGAGCAGATAGGGCTGAGCGGCATCCAGGAAGAGTTCTCCGAGCTCTGCCGAGGAGATGCTGTTCGCGCGCCCCTGGGCACCGGTAACAACGATCTTTGCCTTTTTGCCAAAACTCTCTTCCAGGTCGGCAATGGCCGTATCCAGACAATCTACGACCCGCATCAACTCCAGGGCCGCCTTGCGCTTGGGGTTGTAAGTTGCACCCCAGCCGTCCAGCCAGTGGGACCTGATCCGTTCCGACAAAGCGCGCTGTTCAACTACCGGTGTTATCACGTAGTACCGGTGCAGGCCGAAGGTCTTTGCGGAACGGGCAATGTCGTGCAGGTCGAGATTGGTTACCGCCGTGGCCACCACCTCTCGGTTTTTGTCGTATACCGGGTAATGGAGCAGGGCGATGCTCACATTCGAAGCGGTTGTCAGATTATCCGTCACTGCCGGCCACCTTTTGCAATTCCGCCAGATACGCCCGGTCGCTTGCCGAGATATGCGCATCCTCAAGGAGATCCGGCCGCGTTGCGGCGGTACGGCAAAGGGACTGCCGCCGCCGCCACTTGGCAATCTCCTGGTGGTTGCCGGACAGAAGCACCGACGGTACACTCAGCCCTCTGAATTCCGGTGGACGCGTGTACTGTGGGTATTCGAGCAGCCCGTCGGAAAAGGAGTCGTTCACGGCAGAGTCCTCGCTCCCCAAGACCCCGGGGACAAAACGGGAAACAGCGTCAACGATCACCATGGCCGCCATCTCGCCACCGGTCAGGACAAAGTCGCCGATGGATATCTCGTCGTCTACGAACAGTTCCCTGACCCGTTCGTCCACTCCCTCGTACCGGCCGCAGATGATGATCAGCCCTTCCTCCCGGGCCAACCCTTCCGCCACTGCGTGGCTGAAAGGTCGTCCCCGCGGGGTGGTGAGAATGACTCGCCCATTGGGGCTGCCGGTCTTTGCATGCTCGATACAGGCCGCCAGCGGCTCCACCTTCATCACCATGCCGGCGCCGCCGCCATAAGGATAATCGTCCGTCACGCTGTGCCGGTCGAAGGCAAAGTCCCGGATGTTGTGGAGCGTGACCCCGATGAGCCCTCTTTCAACTGCGCGCTTCAGTATGCTTTCCGTCATGGGGCCGTCGAACATGGCGGGAAAGAGCGTCAGAATATCGAATTTCATAGATCGAGCAGCCCCTCGGGGAGGCTGACTGTCATGCGTCTTGCGTCAGAATCCACATCAAGCACCACGTCAGCCAAGGCGGGGATGAGTATCTCCCGTCCATTCCCCTGGACCACATAGACGTCGTTGCTGCCGGTAACAATGATATCCACCAATTGCCCCAGAGACTCCCCTTCCCCCGTTACCACCTCCAGACCCAGAAGATCGCACCAGTAATACTCGTCCGCAGGAAGTTCCGGCAACTGACTGCGCAGGGCGTACAGCTCCCGCCCCACAAGGTGAAGCACCTGATTTATATTATCGAACGCCTTCAGGGTGACGATGACTTTTTTGCCGTGTGCCTTGGAAGCCGCAACAGCAAAGGCTTCCATCCCCCCGCCAGGCTTTTTTAACATGATCGTGCGCAGTGCCAGCATGCTGTCCACATCGCCGGAAAAGGGGGTGACGCGCAGCTGCCCCCTGACCCCGTGTGTTGCAGAGACCTTGCCGATCAGAACCGCTTCATTACCGCTGGACATCACTCTACTATCTTCAGGACCGCCTTCTTGTTATCCTTTGTCGAAACAGCGTTGAGCAGTGTACGAATGGCCTTCGCCGTGCGTCCCTCTTTGCCGATGATCCTGCCCATGTCCTCTTTTGCCACGGTCAGCTTGATAACAGTAGTCTCTTCCTCCATCTCCTCGGTTGCTCTTACCTGATTGGGGTCATCAACAAGTGCTTTAGCGATGGTTTCTACGAGCTCTTTCATGTCGCTGTCCTCTGTAAGTGTAGAATGTCCGGCGTGACCGGGGGGAAAACAGGATTATGCAAGCTTGGAAGCAAATTTTTCCCAGATACCGGCCTTTTTCAGGATCTGCTTGACGGTATCGGTAGGCTGTGCACCCTTGCCAAGCCATTCAAGCGTCTTTGCCTCTTCCAGCTTGAAGACGGCGGGGTTCTGGTTCGGGTCGTAGGTCCCCACGTTCTCGATGAAACGGCCGTCCCGCTTGCAACGCTCGTCTGCGACCACAACCTGGTAGAACGGTTTTTTCTTTGCGCCGGCTCTTGCCAGCCTGATTTTTGTTGCCATCTCTTCCTCCTGGTATTATCACGGCCTCTGCCGCAACTTTGTATTTATTTTTAAAAGGGAAACATCCCTTTTCCCATCCCCTTCATAAGCCCTTTGGGGCCGAGCTTTTGCAACTGCTTGACCACCTTTTGCGCCTCAGTAAAGCGCTTGAGGAGTTGGTTGACCTCCTGCACCGTTGTGCCGCTCCCCTTGGCAATGCGCAGCCTACGACTTCCGTTGATGATGGAGTGGTTGGCCCTTTCCTCACGGGTCATGGAATCGATGATCGCTTCGATCCGCTTCAACTCCTTTTCGCTCGGCTGGGCACCCTGCATCTGCTTCATCATCTTCCCCATGCCGGGGATCATGCCCATGATCGACTCGAGGGAGCCCATCTTCTTCAACTGCTGGAGCTGCCCCTTGAAGTCGTCCAGATCGAAGTTGCTTTTCTTCAGCTTCTTCTGGAGCCGCTCGGCCTCCGCTGTGTCAAAGGTGGACTGGGCCTTCTCGATGAGGGTCAGCACATCCCCCATGCCGAGGATGCGCGACACGAGGCGGTCCGCATGAAACACCTCCAAGGCGTCCAGCTTTTCCCCGAGGCCGACGAATTTTACCGGCTTGCCGCTGACAGCCTTTATGGAGAGGGCCGCCCCCCCCTTGGCATCGCCGTCCAGCTTGGTAAGCACGACCCCCGTAATGCCGAGGCGCTCGTCAAATCCCGCCGCAACATTGACAGCCTCCTGGCCGGTCATGGCGTCCGCAACGAAGAGGATTTCACGGGGATCAACCGCATCGCGGATATGCACCAGCTCGTCCATCAGATATTCATCGATCTGATGGCGCCCAGCGGTATCGAAGATCACCGTGTCAAAGCCGGACAGTTCGGCGTATTTAAGGGCATTGCGACATATATCAAGCGGCTTCTGCTCCGCCTGAGAATCATAAACTTCAATCGACAGCTGCCGGCCAAGGGTCTTCAGCTGCTCGATGGCCGCCGGACGGTAGACGTCGGCAGGGACCAGGAGCGGTTTCCTCCGCTGCGCCCTCAAATAGCAGGCCAGCTTTCCGCAGGAAGTGGTCTTGCCGGCCCCCTGGAGCCCCACCATCATGATGGCAACCGGCGGCTTGGCCGCCAGATCGAGACTGTTGTCCTCACCGCCACCCATGAGGGCGACCAGCTCGTCATGGACGATCTTTACCACCTGCTGGCCGGGTGAGAGGCTCTGCAGGACCTGGGTGCCGACCGCCTTTTCCCGGACGCGCTCGACAAAATCCTTGACGACCTTGAAGTTAACGTCCGCCTCAAGGAGCGCCAGACGCACTTCACGCAGGGCATCCTTGATATTGTCCTCGGTCATCACGCCATGGCCGCGGAGTTTCTTAAAGACCAGATCAAGTTTGTCTGAAAGGCTTTCGAACATCTAAACTCTGTATTTTCAAATTGTTAGGCGACCGCTTCGCCCCGTCGTGCAAAACGCGCAATTTACCACTTGTAAAGGGGTAACTTTAGTAGAAAGTCCAGCTTTTTGTCAAGATAAAATTCACCTGTGCATTGATATTCAGTTGTGCATTCAAATTCAGAGGCGGATCACGGAACTGGCCTGCAGCATGCTCTCGGCAATGGTGAGCATGTTGGTGACGGCACCGGCAACAAGCTTGTCCTTGCGATGGAAGAAGTCGAGGCAGACTCCGCAGGAAAAAACCTCCACCCCCCGATTCCCGAGTTTCTCCAGGGCCTCGGCCACCTCGGAGCCCTCGGTGGTCAGAAGCACGCCGTTGTTGACAAACAACATCAGGTCGGGAACTTCGGTCACATCGAGCAAGGTTATGATGAAGTTCTTCATCAATAACCGCCCCAGCTCCTCAGGGCCGTCACCCAGACGGTCCGAGGCGACCAGCATCACGCTCTTCCCCCCCCTGCCCGCGACACCCTCCTTAGCTTGCTGCGGCCCCCCTGAAATGACCAGTGAGACCGCCTCACCGGTAACAGTCTCCGCTACATTAAGCCCGTGGTTTGCTGCAAAACGGCTGACGTTCTCCCGTGATGCGCCGTTGTCGAGCAAAACATGCAGCGCCCCCCCGGGATTCTCTTCCAATGCCCGCTTCACCGTTACGACCGGTTGCGGACAAGCCATATTCCTGCAATCTATTGTTTTCAACCTAACCTACCTTTCTGTATGCCTCACCCTGCTTCACATATATCTCTGCCGGTAAAAGCCCTTCCTCCGCCAGCGCCCCCTCCACAGACTCCCTGATGTCGGCGCCGTACCTGATGGCCAGACCGCAATCGGATTGCAGCGCCCGCGGCACCGGGATGAGAAGTATTCCCAACTGTCGTCCCTTCAACACTTTTTCAGCTTTCATAACCCGATGGATCGAGTTGAAAACCGCCACATAATCACCGTCACGGACCAATATCGTACCCTTTCATGAAGCAAACAGTCTGCTGCACAATTTTACACATGGCCGCCCGCTTTTCAAGCAATAAGCGCATTGACAAAAATTGGGCAAACCCATACTATTACCGCGAGAGGTAGAAAATGCATCCTTTATTATTATTCCTGGGACTCATGGCACTGGCATGCGCCATCAACCTGCCGTTCGGTTACCTTCGCCAGAACTATGAGAAGTTCACCTTCGGCTGGTATTTTTACGTCCACATCTCGATACCGATCATCATCTACCTGCGGATAAAGTCGGGCTTCAGCTGGAAGTTCATCCCCTTCACCCTGGGGAGCGCATTCGCAGGGCAGTTGATCGGCGGCAAACTCAACAAGAGAAAATCCCTTGGCTGACAAGCGTCCTCGGATGCCCCGCCCGCTGGCCGTAGCCAACCTCCTGGCCGAAATCTTTCGGGGCAGTCCGGCGGAAAAACGGCTGGAGGAGGGGAAGATCTGGCTCATCTGGGAGACCGTCGTTGGGGCACAGATTGCCGCACAGGCCAAGCCAGCCGGCTTTCGCTACGGGGTCCTGACGGTGGCTGTAGCCAGCGCCCCCTGGATGCAGCAGCTCTCCTACCTGAAGAAGGAGATAGTGGCCAAGCTGAACAGGAGGCTCGGCACGGAGCTGGTAAAGGATATCTACCTCCGGGCGGGAAGGAGGGAAGCGCCCGCCCCCGAGCCGATTGCGACAAGAAGAAAAGCGAGGCCCCTCTCCAGTGATGAAAAGGAAAGAATCGCCGAACGTTCAGCCGCAATAGCCGACCCCGAACTGCGCGGGGCATTTGCCAGCCTGATGGCGCGAGACATGGCCGATGGTAATGAGTAAAGTTACAGGGCTTAATTGAACAGGTTATACTTCAATATGCATTTTATTGCGGAAAGGCCATCTTTCCACCCGATCTTTTTCCCTTCCTTGTAGGTCCTACCCGAATAGGAAATGCCGACCTCATATATCCTCACATCCAGCTTTGCCACCTTTGCGGTAAACTCGGGCTCAAAGCCGAAACGTTTTTCCTCCAGCCTCAATCTGTCCAGCACATCCTTACGAAACACCTTGTAGCATGATTCCATGTCCGTGAGATTCAGATTGGTAAACATGTTCGACAGGAAGGTCAGGAACTTGTTTCCCATCATATGCCAGAAAAACACCACCCGGTGGGGAGCCCCCCCCACAAAACGCGAACCGTAAACCACATCCGCCTTATCGTCGAAAATAGGCTGTAAAAGCTGGGGATAATCCCGCGGGTCATACTCCAGGTCTGCGTCCTGAATTAGGATTATTTCGCCGCTGACCATGCTGAAACCGGTCTGAAGAGCGGCTCCCTTGCCGAGATTTTTATCATGAAAGGCCAGGCGCACGTTTTCCACGCTCAGATTCTTCAACAAGTCCCGCGTGCCGTCCGTGGAACAATCATCGACAATGATTATTTCCTTGTCGAAAGGGACATCGGATACTCTCTGGATAAGCTCTAAAAGGGTTTTGCACTCGTTATAAACTGGAATGACTATGGATATTTTTATATTTTCGTCATATCTATTCATATTGTGACCATTCAAGTAGTGGAAATACAATATTAACCAATGCTCTACTTCTGGACTATTCAGTCAGTTTTTAATTTGTAAAAGGCAACCTTGTAATTGCCTCGCTCAGATAGATACACGTCCACGAATTCGATTCCTGGAGGCGCATCCTTGATATCTTCAAGAGATAGAGCAGGATCCGTTATCTCTTTGACGATGTAGTCTACTTTATTTTTCTTTGCAAAGTTTAATATTGCGCTATGTTCTGCAAAGGGATCCGGTGTCCATTGTCCATTCAGATAATAGACGAGTTTGCTCCATTGAAGCATGTAGTTTTTGCCTGGCGCGAATCTTTTGGATACCCAGGCTCCGACCCTTTTCAATTCCTCACCGTAAGAGAGCCTCTGCAGATTCCGTTCTGAAGGCACGAATGATTTCTGAAGTGACATCGCAAAGTTAAAACGAGCCACGATTGCAAGTATTGCAACCACCATGAATATTTTTCCGGCATCAACAATATTGCCATGCGCGAATCTGTTGGAAAGCATTTCAGAGATATTTACAAGCCCATGGGAAGCAAGGATGATCAGAACAGGGACATAGGGAACCATGTATTTCCACCACCCCCCCAAAAGTGGCAGGGTGAACATGATGAGAAAAGGAGCCAAAAGGATGCATTTCTTTTCCTTGCTCACCTTCTCACGCCCCCCCCAAAAGGCAAAAAAAGCGGCGATGACAATGTATACTGGGAAAACTTGGGGTAGTTTCTCCATGCCGCTGCCGTTTGGAATCATGCCCGGAATCTGTCGCAAAAAACTCTTCGCGTAATACGACAGACTCTCACGAGGATACGAGGCGAACAATTTAATCACATCGCCCATGCCAGCAGGTTTCTGCCAAAGAAACCGTCCGCTCTCATCCATCTGCCACAAATCGCTATACGAAACCTCGCTCCCCCTGTCGTGGGGGATTCTCCACCTTAAAATCTGCATGACGTTGGTTGCCTTGGGGTGCAGAACCAGTTGACCATAATCCTTTTCAAGCTTTAAGACATACGGCGCCACAGCAACACAAAAAAACAGGACTGACACCAGACAGAACCTGAAAACCATGGTTTTGTAGAACCGCATTCCTTGAACGGCGGTAGTAAACATAAAAATGGAGCACATAACGATAAAAGCTTCTGATCTTGAAAGATAAGCCAGGGCAAACGATAAACCGGTCATTCCGGCAAACAGGTAGGAATTTTTCCTGATAGTAATCGCAAACAGCAGGAAAGAAATAACCAGAAAAACGGTATAGGTAATTTCCGGCTCAGGAGAATTGGAAATAGCAATGAGGTGAGGAAAAGTCGCCGTAGCTATTGCTGCAACAATTGCTGTCCTTTTTTCGAACATTTCAAGTGCCAGCAAATAGACCGCAGGCACAAGCAATAAAAACATACTATGGGAAACTATGCTGGCAACAGACAATAAGTCTTTGACATTAAAGAGATAGGAAACACCGGCTATGAGAATAGAATGGAGAGGCAAAAACATGCTTGCCTGCCAGCCCAGTTCTTTTGCTTGCAGCAGGTTTCTCGCGATCTGGAGATAAACTGTCCCGTCGGTAGAGAGTCCGGGTTGTTGGGAATAGAAGTAGAGGATGATAACGGGCAAGATTATTGAAAAGAGTACGCCGTAATGATCTCTGAATAAATGTTTAAATTCGGAGACATATTGATTTTGGGTTTTCATATAACCTTCTTTTCTTTCATGAATTGGAAAAAGGATTTTGTTCTGAGACAAAACTTAAATTACAGAAACACTTCATTTTTCCACATCTTGGCCATGAGAAGCAAATCTGATGTAATTTTTTAACATATTAGGATAGTTTAAAGCCACAACTTTTTTGAAGCCACTTCATTTGAAGTTGAATGGTTTCCAGCTTACAGACAACAATCTATCCTTCGAGGTCTATTCCCCTACAAAAAATGAAAAACCCCGTCTGAAAAGGACGGGGTTTTTCAATAGATGTAGCTTCAATGCAGGAAATATCACCTTCAATTTACAGTATGCTTACCTGATTTCCGGTTTTGACATTATTGGTCTCGTCGGACTCGATGATCAAGTTGTCTTGGTCCACTATGGCGCCCAAGTAATAATTCCCGCTGGGGATGCCGGGAGGAAGGTCTGCTGTGCCGGTATAGGTGATTTCAGCTCCGCCGGCCAAGTAACTGGTAGCTAATGCAGGGGGCCGGTAATATCCTCTGATCAAATAATCC
>DAIEGL010000092.1 GCA_027356255.1 Geobacter sp.
AGGTGAGGCGGGGTTGCTTTCCCGCCCACCTTTGGCCGATCGCTACAGAGTGAGCATGAAGGCGAGCAGATCCTTCTTCTCCAGCTCAGTGAGGTCGACGCCGGTTATCAAGTTAAAAAACTCGATGGTGTCGGCCAGGGTCAGCAGGCGTCCGTCATGCAGGTAGGGAGGTGACTCCTTGATGCCCCGCAGCGGGAAGGTCTTGATCGGACCATCAGCGCTCGCCAGCCGGCCGTTGATCATCTGGGGTTTGTAGAAGCGCTCCACTTTCAGGTTGTGCATCAGGTTGTCTGTGTAGTAGGGGGCCGGATGGCACTCTGCGCAGCGCCCCTTGCCGAAAAAGACGGCCTGACCGTGCAGCTCGCTTTCGCTCGCCTTGGCAGGGTCGAGCTTGCCGAACAGGTCGAGTTTGGGGGCCGGCGGGAAATCCAGCAGTTCCTGGAACTCGGCCATGAAGTGGACCTGGCTCCCCCGTTCGAGTATGTTGACCCCCTTCTTGGTGGCGATTACCGGGTCGCCGTCGAAGTAGGCGGCGCGCTGTTCGAACTCGGTGAAGTCTTCGACGCTTTTCAGTGCCCGCTGGGAGCCGAACAGGCGTTGGATGTTGACTCCGCGCAGTGGCGGCGTGTCAAGCCGGTGGCGCAGTTCCTGAGGCCGGATGTCGCCCACCAGGTGGGTGGCTCCGTTGGTGTGGCCGTTGACATGACAGTCGAAACAGGCCACTCCCAGGCTCGGCTCGGCCGAGCGACGGTCGCTGGTGGCATTGAACTGCTGCTGGGGAAAGGGGGTAACCAGCAGCCGCAATCCTTCGAGCTGCTTGGGATTGAGTATGCCGTTGAACAGCTCGAAGAAATTCTGGGTTGTCACCAACTTGCCTTGAGAAACGTCCCCCAGGTCGGGACGGGTCGTCAGGAAGATGGCGGGCGGGAATTCAGGCAGCACATGGTCGGGCAGGTCGAAGTCCAGGTCAAAGCGGGTCAGGTCGCGGCCGGTCTGCTTCCTGATTTCGTCGATGTGAAATTTGGGGAAGACCATCCCCCCCTCGGGGTGGTTAGGGTGGGGTAACGGCAGGAACCCCTTGGGGAAAAGCTCTTTGTCGCGAATCTGTTCCGAGCCCATGGCGGCGAGCTGCTGCCAGCTCACCCCTTTGGGTAGCTTGACCCGGACCCCCCCTTGCACCGCCTTGCCGCGCGACATCTTCACCCCGGCGAGGGGAGTATCGCTGAGGTCGTAGCGTTCAGCGAGCAGCTCCATCTGCCGCTTCATTACTGCAGGTTTTGCTTGTTCCATGGTTTGCTTGACGCTTGCGAAAGGCGTGGTGGCGGCGACGGGTGCATAGCTGGTTGTGCCGACCGGCCGGTCAGATACGGCCAGGGTGTTGGTTCCCGTGGCGAGTGCGATACCGGCTGTTACTAACGACGCGATCCTGATGTAACGCTTTTTATCCCCACTCATAAGAAATTCTCCTTTCCATGTCGGATCTACACCATTCGCTTGTTGTGGCTGGCCGTAGCGCTGTCAGGAGTACACTATTTGAGTAGACCGGGGAATAGCACTCCCCATCTTGAATAAAGCACATTTTCCCCAAAGTGCAAGATTTGTGGTCAGGGAGGCGCAAGGAATCTTCACCTGTTTCCGAACCGGCCGGTTCTGTGCTAACGTAGCGACATGTCGATATTCGCAGTCAGTGAAGAAAAGAATCGGTGGCTCAGGCAGAAGATGGAGTCACTCGGGGTCCGGGAAGAAGACCTCGATGAGCAGTTCATCCGCTCCTCGGGAAGGGGGGGGCAGCATGTGAACAAGACCTCGACCTGTGTCTATCTGAAGCACAAGCCGACCGGGGTCGAGGTGAAGTGCATGCGCGAGCGGAGCCAGTCCCTCAACCGTTTTCTCGCCCGGAGGGAGTTGCTTGAGAAAATCGAGGGCCATGCCGGCATCGCCACTGCCGGTGACCTGAAGCAGGAGAAGATACGCAAGCAGAAGGCGAAACGGAAAAAGAAGGCGAGGGGAAAATACCGGGCGACGGAACCCCTACATGGCCCAGACCAGCAAAAGGCACAAGGTGACGAAGACGTATAGGATGTAGAGGTGTAACTGTCCGTGCTGCAACCGCCGGATGACGGAGAACCTTTCATCGACGGCCTTGAAAAACGGCACGATGACCAGCTCCAGGAAAGCCTCTGGGACATGGCTGGCAAACCGGGATTGCAGGGGGAAAGGGCCTGCGATCACCGGTTTTTCCACATGGGGGCGGAGTGCACCGGCAAAGAGGTTGACGATCATTCCGGCAAAGGATGAGGCGCTGTACTGCATGCGGGGGGAGGGTTTCAGGTAACCGCACCCCCAGGTTACGGAGCTGCCGACCGTTTCCTGCCCGGTCCGGCGGCGGAAGATAACGGCGAGCATCACCCCCAGCGCCAGGAGCAGCAGACCGAAAACGGTTATCCACCCCAGGGGTGCGGCGGAGCGGATGGTACGGCCGGTGACGACCAGTCCCGGCGCCCAGTTGTAGGTGGCCGGCTGGATGAGTCTTGCCGCAAGGAGGGGGAATATCCCGATAACGGCGCAAAACGCGGCCAGCACCATCATCGGCGCCCGCATCGGCCAGCCGGCTTCCTGGGTGTGAGCCGTTTCCCGGGAGCGGGGCGAGCCTAGAAAAACGATGCCGAAAACCTTGACGAAGCAGGCGACGGCCAGAGCACCGACCAGTGCAAGGGACGGGGCTGCCAATGCCATGACCGGCACTGCGGGGCCGTTCGCAGTATTTGCGCCGCTGAAGGCTCCCAGGTAGATGAGATATTCACTGACGAAGCCGTTCAATGGGGGCAGACCGCAGATCGCCACGGCCCCGACAAGGAACAGGGCGGCAACCCACGGCATGGACCTGGCCAGCCCCCCCATCCGGTCTATCTCCCTGGTATGGGTGGCGTGAATGGCCGCTCCAGCGCAGAGGAAGAGCAGGGACTTGAACAGCGCATGGTTCAGGGTGTGGAGGAGCGCGCCCGCCATACCCAGGACGGTCAGAAGCGGTTGCCCCGTGGCCTGGCCGATGAGGGCAATGCCGATACCCATGAAGATGATGCCGATGTTTTCGATGCTGTGGTAGGCGAGGAGGCGCTTCAAATCGTGCTGCCCCAGGGCGAATGCCACTCCGAGTACGGCCGAGGCAATTCCTGCCACCAATAGCGTTATTCCCCACCAGAGGGGTGGGTGCGGGAAGAAGGAGAGGACGCGGATGATGCCGTAGATCCCCGTCTTGATCATCACTCCGGACATGATCGCTGAGATGTGGCTTGGCGCAGAGGCATGGGCCGAAGGGAGCCAGACGTGCAGTGGCATCAGCCCCGCCTTCAAACCGAAACCGAAGAGCGCCGTGCAGAAAATGGCCGCTGCCAGCGGCGTCACAGGGTTTATGGCTGCCATGGCTGAAAACTGGTACGAAGAGGCGGCAACCCTGAGCATGCTGAACATGGCGAACAGCGCCAGGGTGGCGGTATGGGTGGCAACCATGTAGACTATGCCTGCCTCACGCACCTCGGGTTTATGGTCTTCTGTGGTCAGGACGAAGTATGCGGAGAGTGCCATGACTTCCCAGGCGACGAGGAAGATGATGCTGTCCCTGGCCATGAGGAGCAGAACGATGGAGGCTGTCAGCAGGCCGAAGAAAAATGTCAGCTTGGACGATGTCCTCTGGTTGTTGGCGGCCGGCCAATACCGGGTGGCGTAGATGCTGCAACAGGCCGATATGAGGAGCACGGGGAGGAGAAAGAGGGCTGAGAGCTGGTCGAGGCCGATTTCGCAGGGAGCGAACGGGAGGCTGCAGGGTATGGTGTAAGTAACGGGCGTGCCGTGCAGGAGGAAGGCCAAGGCGCCGCTCAAGCCGGCCAGCACGGCGATAACTAGCAGAAATACGGCCAGTTTTTGCGCCACGGCCTGTGCGTTCTTGAGGAACAATCCGGGCACGCCGGACAAAGCCGCGAGAGTCGCGCTGAAGAGCACGAGCATTGCAGGGTCAGTCATGTTTCCAAGCGCCATAGCCATTGCCCTCCTCAGGTGGTAAATTATATGGCGATGCCGGCCATGCGTCAATAAAAGTTGTGAAAAATGTAGAATGTCTGGCGGCCAAAGGCTTGATATTTTTTCATAACATGGGATGATTAACTTTGCAGCAGCGACGGTGTCGGTGCCATGGATCATCTGTGATAAATTAGATTGACAAAGGCGATAATTGCGGTTTATAAATTATATCATTCCTCGATTTGGCCCAATTTAACTGCCTCTGCGTTCATACCGAGATATAACCGACACTTCAAAAACGTAACTTCAAAAAATAACTTCCCCGGAATCCCCTAGGTGTAATCAACTGGTAATAACTAAACATAGAGCATGGCTTTGCCGATAAGGGATATATTTGCGTCTTTGCAGGAGAACTGATGAACTTACAAGAATTAAAAGGTAAAAAAATCAAT
>DAIEGL010000188.1 GCA_027356255.1 Geobacter sp.
GGTACAATCTGGCTCATAGCGTCGCCTTTCTGTGCTAGTGGATTTGTTGGGGAACAAAACCATTTTAACCCAGATTGCGACGCTATACTATTAATAATTACAGCATGTTACATATTTTTGCCAACTGCGAAAGTTGAGTAAACTGCTTGGAGATCTTGAAAATAGAATAAGCTCTATTAACAACGACATTGAACTATTGGAAACAACCTTTAGTAATAACGATGATTACTTAAATAAAATAACTAAGCTAGAGGCTGTTTCCGCAAGAAGTGAAGAATTGTCTGCAAAAATAGATCTTGTCCATAAAAACGTGCTGAATAAAAGGAAAGAAGTAGATGAACTGTATTTAGAAATATTTGGTTACAAAGAGACAGATGATAACACTGGCGAAGAAACAGCGGTTCCTGGACTTAAAAACCAACTAGAAGATTCATATAGTGAATTAAGTACTCATTTAGATCAATACAAACTGGAATTTGTAAATTATAAATCTGATACTAAGAAGGAGTATGAAGAATATAAGAAAGGCAAAGAGATTGATTTTATAGAAACAGTTGAGAAATGGGAAACAGAGTACGCAGCTATATCACAACAAATTAAAGAACTTCTTCCAAACGCGCTTACTGCAGGCCTAAGCTATGCCTATACTAAAAAGAAAGATGACGAAGTTAGTGACATAAATATTTATACTGCTAAATTTGATAAAGCAATATTTTATTTAGTAATCATTTCGCTTATACCGTTTGCTGTGAGTATAGTATTATTGATTCAGGGTAAGCCACTCGATAAAGTATTATTAGATATGCCTAGATTGGTACTTGCGATTCTTCCGCTTTATGTGCCTATATTGTGGGTTGCATATTCAACGAGTAAGAAAATTAATTTATCTAAAAGACTGGTAGAGGAATATACCCACAAAGAGGTATTAAGTAAAACGTTTGAAGGCCTTTCCAATCAAATCAGTACAATCCCTGATAATGAGATATCTGCTGATTTGAGAATAAAGCTGTTATATAATATTTTAGAAGTAAGCTCTGAAAACCCAGGAAAACTCATAACTGATTACAATAAAGCGGATCACCCGCTAATGGATGCGCTAGAAAAAAGTGTTCAATTAACAAATGCCGTCGAAAGGCTTTCTAAAATTCCAGGCTTTTCGAAAATAGCATCTGTTTTGGATAAAAAATCAAAGGACATCCTTCAAGAAAAAGCCAGCAAAGCAACAGCTGGCTTAGCAAGCATGGCCAAAAATGATCCAGATCCAGAAACAGAAGAGGCTTAGTGAATGGGTGATTAAGGACCACGACCCTATTCCTCTCCGGCTTCCTCCAGCCCCCTCCTCACGAGAGTAAGGAAACAGAGGGATCAACCCTTGACACAGGACATTTCGGTAAAAATAAGTGTTTAAGAGCAGCTGTTTGTCTTATGTCAAAGGCTGCCCTCTTAGGTTTTCCAGAGCAGCCCTCTTAGGTTTGCATTGTGCCTTAAATCAGCAGCATTGACCAGAGGAGTGGATAATGGAATATCAAGTAGGACAACCTGGGCGGATCATCGTCGCCCGCTTCAAGGGAAAGCAATAGGGGAAAGCAATGGGGTCGCGTCTCCAAATTCCAATTTTAAAATTTGGAGACGCGACCCCCGACTCTAGTAGGTGAACAACATAAATATATGAAACCACAGCGATTCCCCATTCAATTTGACCCATGGTACGCAGTTCTTTCGAGTGCCCTGTTTTTACTCCCTTCGAGTTCCTATGTGGAAGTAGACAGCGAGGAAGTCCGGGTGCGCATGGGCTGGGCATTTCGATCTTGCTTTCCGAGAGCAGCTGTCGCCTCAGCCGCAGAAATGCATGAGCACCCGCTGAGTCGCGGGGTACATGGATTCGCAGGTCGATGGCTGGTGAACGGATCGGGACAGGGAATCCTGATCATCGATCTGATACCGGCCCAACGCGGGTACGTCATGGGATTTCCCGTCCGCTTGCGACAACTCATGGTGAGCGTGGCGGAGCCTATGGCCCTTGCAGCGGCGCTCAGGAGTTCTGCCTAGTTCAATTGAAAGGCCTGCTGGGAAGCAGCCTTTTTTCTGGATTGATGCAGGATTAACCGGTGCCCGATATGGTAGGGGCGCATGGCATGCGCCCTGTAGGCATGAGCCCTGGAGACATTAGCCCAGATTACGCCGGTTCCGAAAACCGGGCGCACGGCCGTGCGCCCCTACGGATATGATGACCAGAGGAGTGGATAATGGAATATCAAGTAGGACAGCCTGGGCGGATCATCGTCGCCCGCTTCAATGATGGCGATGATGTGCTGGGTGGCCTGGAGACGATTGCCCGCCGGGAAAACCTGCGGGCCGCCTGTTTCAGCATGGTCGGCGGAATCAGAAAAGGGGGGTACGTGGTCGGCCCCGAAACCGAGGCGATGCCGCCGGTGCCGGTTTGGCGCGAACTGACCGAAAGCCACGAGGCGACCGGCTTCGGCACGATCTTCTGGCATGGGGACCAGCCCAAGGTCCATTTTCACGGCGCCTACGCCAAGCACGACTGCGTCCGGGCCGGTTGCCTGCGCCGCGACAGCGAGGCCTTCCTGGTGCTGGAAGTCGTCATTACCGAGATACTCGGCGTCGATGCGACCCGCGAACTGGACCGGGAATCGGGAATGGTGCTGCTGCGCCTGGCTTCGGAATCTTCTAGCCGGGTTGCCTCTCATTGATGATCGCCACAAAATTATTGAATAAATCCGGGTTAAAGGCCCCCTTTTCCTCTTCGCGCATGATCTTGATTGCATCGGCATGCGGACGCGCCTTGCGGTGCGCCCGGTCCATGATCAAGGCGCTGTAAACGTCGCAAATGGCCGTCACTTGTCCGCTTCGCGGAATATCATCCCCCTTCAGCCCGGTTGGATAGCCGTTTCCGTCGAATCGTTCATGATGGTAACGGACGATATTGAGCACCACCCCGCTATAATTCCCGCAGCGTTTCAGATACTCATAGCCTTTCTGGGTGTGTTTCTTGACGATGTAGTATTCGATACCGGAGAGGGCGTCGTTCTTTTCTAGGACTTCGCTGCTGATGAACGTCATGCCGTAATCGTGAATAAGGGAACCGATCCCCACATCGATCATCTCGTCAGGTGCCAGCTCAAAGAGCCTTTCGTGAACCAGCAGGGAAAGGGCAGCCACCTGGACTGCATGGGCAAAGATATAGAAGTTGTGGCTTATTACCGTTTTGAGTGATTCCAGGGCATGGGAATCTGAAGCCACATGTTGCATGATATGCTGAACCATGTTACGGCATCGCAGCAGGTTGGCGGCCGTTTCCGGCGATTCGAACATGTCGATCACGCAGTTCACAGACGTCTGATAGAGTATCCGCCCCTTGGCGGTGCTGCTCAGATCTTCTCTGGCGAGCATTTCCGTCAGGTGGTTCTCCATGAATTCGTTGACAATCTCCATGTCGCCGCTCCGGACATAGAGAAACTCCGTAAGACTTCTCTCCAGGCGGAGATAGTCCTCTATCGAGAATGTCCTGTCCGGGTCTTTGTAGAGTACGTAATTGCCGCCGCTCCTGAGATACAGGGCCACGCTGGGGAAACATTCCGGAGTGATACTGTCGACGCTTATCGCCCGCCAGTAACGGTCTTTACTCATTAATTATCCTCTTTCTACTCGGTGGATACTCATCGGTTCACCAATGGTCGAGCAGCCGACAATTGATGGCATTCGTTACTTCTTTCCTGAATCTGAGAAGTTCCTCTTTCTCTGCGCCATACGCGCGGTTTATGCATTCGGTGAGAACGGAGTGCAATTTGATCAGCCTGTTGCGATCCCCCATGGAAACCCTCAGTTCCTTGCGAAGATCTTTAATAGACATAGTCAGAGCCGGCATGTCGCACCTCTTGGGGCTGATAGAATATTCTGACCTCATCTTTATCGGCACCAATAGATTGTTACTTAAGTGAAATTATTGGCTTTCGGATTTCGGATGGAAGGCAAAACGTATACTGGCTTGCGCCTGCAAATTTCTCAAAGTAAGATGTGTCCATCGAAATTCCGAAGGTTTATAGGAGAATATGCCGGGGAAAAATCCGGTGGGGGAAAATATGAATTGTGCAGGTCCTATGCCTCGTTTGTTCAATAATGCACTCAAGACAATCTGCATGCTCATCCTGCTTTTCACTGCAGCGACCGCCCACGGGGAGCCGCCCGCCAAAGATGTGCTCGCCGAGATCAACCTTGCCCGCACCACCCCGCAGGCCTATGCCGGATTTCTCAGGGAGTTCCGCCGGCAGTTTAAGGGGAAAAGCTATCGTCTCGACTCCCGCACCCTGGTGCAGACGGTCGAAGGGGTAAAGGCGGTCGATGAGGCGATCCGCTTCCTCTCGCGCAAAAAGCCGCTCCCTCCCCTCGGCTGGTCGGATGGGCTGGCTGCGGCAGCGGCAGAGCTTGCCGACGAGCAGGCCTCGTCCGGGGCAATAGACCATAACGGGCAGAGCGGCGGCATGCGTAAGAGGATCGAACGGCAGGGCGAATGGCAGGTGGAGATCGGCGAAAACATCGGCTACGGCCCGGATGATGCCAGGCTCATGGTGATGCAGCTCATCATCGACGACGGGGTGCCAGACCGGGGACACAGGAAGAACACCTTCCTCAAGGCCTTCGGCAAGGCAGGAGTCGCCTGCGCTCCCCATCCCCGCTTCGGGAACATGTGCGTCATCGACTTTGCGGGCGGATTCAAGGGATTTTGATCGGGGGATCGGCGGTCATTTTTTGCCAGACATCCCCGGTGAGCACCTGCATATCGGTCATCTTCCCTTCAATGGGAGGGCGGGGCTTCTCGTCGGCCGATGCGGTAAGACTTCACCCAGCCAGGACGGCAACAAGCGTCAGCACGCAGCAACAACGAATCACCTCGCGTATCTTCATCTCTCTACCTCCATGGGCTATGCGGATTATGTCCTCTTTTTACGGATAGCACAGCGATATCGATTGTCAAATGCCCCGACAAATCTCCACTGTCTGAAGCGTAATTCGCCCTCCACACCATGGCCAACTGCCGTTTTCCGGGCTATAATTTACCTGACAAGAGAAGGATGCCTTATGCGCCTGATCCTGCTGTGCTGTTCATTATGGCTTTTCGTCCTGACGGATGCTGCCGAGCTTTCCGCCGGAGTATTCAGCGAAGGCGACCTCGTGCAGGTCAACTTCGGCCCGTACATCTATCACTACAGCTCCACCCCCGGGCGCAATCCTTACCCCTGGTTCACCGGCCTGGAATGGGAATCCGCGTCGCGCTGGGAAGTCGGGGGTGCCGTCTTCAGCAATTCCTACTACCAACCCTGCGGCTATCTGTACGGAGGCAAGCGCTTCATCATCCTCGGCGCGCCGGACGAACACCTGTTTTTCAAGCTTACCGTGGGAGCAATCTTCGGCTACTTCCGGCCGTACGAAAACAAGATCCCGGTGAACAAGGACGGTATCGGACTCGGCGTCGTTCCGACGATCGGATACAAGTACAAGCGCGCCACCGCACAGTTCGTCATCCTGGGCACGTCGGCCCTGATGCTGAACTTCGGCTACGATATCTGGAAGTGAGGAAAAGCGGTTCAAAACAGCCGTCGAATATGTTATGAATCACCTGTTGGCACGTGGTTAAACAAATTTCGATGTCGGAGGGTGCATGATGGAAGAAAGAATTCAAATTGTGCCGGGTTTTTCCTGGTTCGGCAAAAATATCGGCATCAAGGACAATACCCTGGACTTCGGGGGAATACTCTCGGATGTTCCCTGCCAGGCGGCGGGGGTCTTCACGAAAAACACGATACCTGGAGCGCCGGTTCTGGTCGGCAAGGAGCACTTGCGCAACGGGCTGCTCCAGGCGGTGATCGTAAACTCTAAAAACGCGAACGTGGCCACTGGGCTGCACGGGGTGGAGGATTCCAGGGAAATCTGCCGGCTTGTCGCCGAGAATTGCGGCATCGATGCCGAAATGGTGCTCCCCTCCTCTACCGGCGTCATCGGCCGGCGCCTCCCCATGGATGTGATTGTCAATGGATGCAGCACGCTGAGGCAGGATTTCGGAAAGACCAAGCAGCATGCGGAAAACTTTGCCCGCAGCATCATGACGACGGATACGCGCCCCAAGCTGATCTGCGCGCAGGTGGGAAACGCGACGCTCATGGGCGTTGCCAAGGGGGCCGGCATGATCGAGCCGAACATGGCGACCATGCTCAGCTACTTCATGACCGATGCGGAGCTCCCCGCAGAGGAGTTGCAGCCCATGCTCAGGAGGGTGGCAAACAAGTCCTTCAACCGCATCTCCATCGATACGGACACCTCCACGAGCGACACGGTCGTCATCCTGGCCAACGGCCTCGCCGGCCCCGTGGATCTGCAGGAGTTTGAACGGGTCCTGGCGGAGATGGCCGTGTACCTGGCCAAGGAAATCGCCCGGGACGGCGAAGGGGCCACAAAGCTGATCGAACTGGTCGTATCGGGTGCGAGCACGGAAGAGCAGGCGCTTCTGACCGCAAAATCGATCATCAACTCCCCCCTTGTGAAAACGGCCATTTACGGAGCCGATCCCAACTGGGGGCGGTTCGTGATGGCCATCGGCAAGGTTTTCAATTACACCGTCGATGTCGCCGATCTGAGGATTTTCTTCGGGGAGGGGAACGACAGGCTCCGGATCGATGCGGAGATACTGGATCGTGACGAGGTCCCGCTTGCGGAAATTTCCGAGATGCTGAAGAAGGACGAGATCCGGATAGAAATTGTCCTGGGTAACGGCCCGTATTCGGAAAAGGTCTGGGGGTGCGACCTGACCGAAGGGTATATCAAGGAGAACGCGTACTACACGACCTGAAGCCAGGCCATGGCCAAACTGGCGATACAAGACGAACCGTCAAAAGGAGACCCGATCAATGGAGTACCAGGAAATATTGAGATTTCACGGCCATGCATGTCCCGGCCTGGCAATCGGTTACCGCATGTCCCTTGCGGCCATGGACGCACTCGATGCCGTGCGTTCCAGTGACGAGGAGATCGTCGCCATCACGGAGAACGACGCCTGCGGCGTGGATGCGTTGCAGTGCCTCACCGGCTGCACCTTCGGCAAGGGGAACCTCATCTTCCACGATTACGGGAAACAGGTCTACACCCTTTATTCACGCACGACCCTCAGGGGGGTGCGGGTCCTCTTCCATGGGAAGGGAATTCCCCCGGAGCTGCGCGGAGACAGGAACGCCCGCGCGGAGTTCATCCTGAACGCACCAGCCGAAGCCCTCCTGTCGGTGACGGAGGTGGTCGTCGAAGAGCCCGAACGCGCCCAGAAACGCGCCTCCATAAGCTGTGCCGGCTGCGGTGAGGAAGTCATGGAAACCAGGCTTGTGGATGTCGAGGGGCGATCGCTCTGCATCCCCTGTGCAGAAAGACAGAAATAGCCAAATTCCCCCTGATTGCGCAAGGAGGTTTGGATGCCCATGGAGAGTAAGTTGCCTCCATTCAAGGTCTTCGACAGCCATTTCCACATCATCGACAGGCGCTTCCCCCTGGTCCCGAACAACGGCTACCTCCCAGATGATTTCACCTGCGGGGATTACCTGAATCGCACCAGAGAGATGAACCTGGCGGGAGGAGCGATCGTCTCGGGCTCCTTTCAGGCCCTGGACCAGTCCTACCTGGTAGACGCCCTTGAAAAGCTCGGTCCCCGCTTTGTCGGGGTGACCCAGTTGCCGGCATCGGTCAGCGACGGGGAGGTGTTGCGGCTGAACGGGTTGGGGGTACGAGCCGTCCGCTTCAACCTGAAGCGGGGCGGTTCGGAAAAGGTGGAAAACCTTGAGGAACTGGCCATGCGGATCTACGGCCTCGCCCGCTGGCATGTGGAGCTATACGTGGACTCCAGGGACCTCCCCGATCTGCATGACACCCTGGCCAGGCTCCCCGCTGTATCCATCGACCACCTGGGACTGGCAAGGGATGGGTTCCCCTTCCTCCTCTCCCTGGTCGGCCGCGGCGTGCACGTCAAGGCAACCGGCTACAGCCGCGTGGATTTCGAGGTAATGGGGGCCCTGAAGGAAATCTATGCGGTCAATCCTGACGCATTGATGTTCGGCACCGACTTCCCCTCCACCCGCGCGCCAAGGCCCTACACGGACGAGGACCTGATCCTGACCGTCGATGCCCTGGGTGAAGAGGCGGCAAGAAAGGTCCTTTACGAAAATGCCGTTGCCTTCTATCGCCCGAGACAGCTGGGTTGAATACCCAAAAGGCAAAAGCTTTTTCTGCTTAAAGATTCTGTCTACATTTTTTACATGCTACAATACCGCACATCCATACCAGATCAAGGAGGGAGCACCACATGGGCATCAAAGGGACGCAGACTGAAAAGAACATCCTCACGGCGTTTTGCGGCGAAAGCCAGGCTCGCAACCGTTATACCTATTTCGCAGCCAAGGCAAGGTCCGAAGGATTTGTCCAGATTGCAGATATTTTCGAGGAAACGGCCAACCAGGAGAAAGAGCACGCCAAGCGGCTCTTCAAGCTGCTCGAAGGTGGAGATGTGCAGATCAACGCCACCTTTCCCGCCGGGGTGATCGGTTCTACCGTCGATAACCTTATGGAAGCGGCCGGCGGCGAACATTACGAGCATACGGAGATGTATCCCGGTTTCGCCAAGACGGCCAGGGAAGAAGGTTTTCCTGTGATCGCCGCCATCTTCACCGCCATTGCCGTGGCGGAGAAACAGCACGAAAAACGTTACCTGGACCTTAGAGCCAACATCGAGAACAACCGCGTCTTCAAGCGGGAGGCGCCGGTGGTCTGGCGCTGCCGCAACTGCGGCTATCTTCACGAA
>DAIEGL010000133.1 GCA_027356255.1 Geobacter sp.
TAACTGATCGCCTGGGACCGGACCTCCTTGTAGCAGGCCTCGTGGTCGCAGATGTTGTAGATGTAGACCTGTTTCCGCTTCCCGTCCTTCTGGCCCCGGGCGATGACGCCGATGCAGGTCTTCCCCTTGGTGAGCGGCCCGAGTGAGCCGGGGTCGGGGAGGAGGGCTTTCAGGAACTGGATGGGAACTATCCGCTGCCCCTGGAACTCCACCTCGTCGATGCGGGTCATCCCCACGTTCTGCAGCACCTCCAGGTGCTTGAGGTAGTTGTCGGAGAAGGTCATCCAGAACTGGGCCTTCTTTATGGTCGGGATATGCCGGACCAAGGACTCCATCTCCTCGTGGTAGAGGCGGTAGATGTTCATCGGTCCGATCCCCTCGGGGAAGTCGAAGACATGCTTGGTGGAGAGCGGCGGGCTTTCCACGAACCGGCCGTTCTCCCAGTGGCGGCAGGTGGCGGTCACCTCGCGGATGTTGATCTCCGGATTGAAGTTGGTGGCGAACGGCTGGCCGTGGCTGCCGGCATTGGCGTCGATGATGTCGATCTCCTCCACTACGTCCAGGTACTTCTTGGCCGCGAGCGCCGTGTAGACGTTGGTCACGCCCGGATCGAAGCCTGAGCCCAGAAGGGCCATTATGCCGGCCTGCTTGAAGCGCTCCTGGTAGGCCCACTGCCAGGAGTACTCGAACTTGGCCGTATCCAGCGGCTCGTAGTTGGCGGTATCGAGATAATCGACACCGGTCTCCAGGCAGGCGTCCATGATATGCAGGTCCTGATAGGGGAGCGCCACGTTGATCACCAACGCAGGCTGCACCTTTTTGATCAGCGCCACCAGTTCGGGGATATTGTCCGCATCCACCTGGGCAGTGTTGATGGAGTTGTTCAGCTGGGCGGCGATGGCATCGCACTTGCTCTTCGTCCGCGAGGCAAGGGTGATCTCGCTGAAGATGTCCCGCCTTTGGGCACACTTGTGGGTCACGACCTGGCCGACACCGCCGGCACCGATAATCAGAACTTTGCTCATCGTTTTATCTCCTTCGCAATCGATATGGTCAGTAGGTAAACGTGGGTGGAGTCACCACCCAGAGAATCCGGGCCTGGGTCCGGCCGATGTTCTTCACGGAATGCTTCTTATCCGAACTGAAGTAGAAGCATTCGTCCTTTTTCACCGTGTAGAGCTTGTCGTCCAGCTTCAACTGCAACTTGCCGCACAGGACAAAGCCGAACTCCTCCCCCTCGTGGAACGGTTGTTCGGCCATCTCCTCCCCCGGCTCCAGGGTCACCAGGGCCGGGTCCATCTCCCGATTCTGAGCGGCCGGAATCAGGAGCTCCACCCGGATCTTCTCGTCGTCGCCGGAGGACTGCACCCGGTAGTCCTTGCCATAGATCACGTCCTCGTCAATGGTCTCACTGAAGAACTCCTGCATGCTGACGCCGAAGACATCGATGATATCCTTCAGCGTGGCGATGGAAGGCGAGGTGGCATCGTTTTCCAGCTGTGAAATGTAACCCTTGGTCAGGTCGGCACGACTGGCCAGTTCCTCCTGGGTCAGGGAGTTGATCATCCTGAGCCGCTTTAACCGCTCACCGATCTTCAAGAAAACCTCCGGGCTTGCAAGCCGTAATCGGATTGCCCTGCGCGATGTTTACCAATGCTAAACTTTTTGTCTAGCACCGGGTTTAGCATTTCTAAACTTTCTGTTTAACTTCTGCATAAGGGCAATGGTTTATAATATATATAAAACGGCAAGTCAAACATTTTCTTACGGGAATAAATTCCCCTCCAAACCGGCCGAACCGCATGGCAACCGCAACATTTAAAATGACGGTTTTTCGCAAGGGCGCTTGCCGTTTTTTGGGCATTTTTGACCCGCCGGACACAGAAATACCGGCCTATTTTATTGACTTTTGGACGCGGATTTATTACCTATCAAAAACTACGGGAAGCAAACACAGAGGTATAAAGGAGAAGAGGCCATGCTGAAGGACAAGAAAATCGGCTTCATCGGCGGCGGCAACATGGCGGAGGCCCTTATCAAGGGGCTCCTGACGGGCGGTGTGCCGGCAAAGGAACTAATGGTGGCCGAGCCGGCGGCAGAACGCCGGGAATTCCTGCAAGAGCGCTACGGGGTCAATGTGGACGGCGACAACAACGCCGTTGCGGCCGCGTGCGACGTGATAATTCTCTCGATCAAACCGCAGGTATGCAACGAGGCTCTGGCAGCGATAAAAGGCTCGATCGGCCCGGACAAACCGGTCATCTCCATCATGGCCGGAATAACCACCGCCGCCATCGAGGCCGGGTTGACCGGAACGCCGCGGGTCGTGCGGGTCATGCCCAACACTCCGGCGCTGGTAATGGAGGGTGCCTCGGCCATCAGCAAGGGGACCCATGCCACCGGAGACGACATCTCCCTCGCCCGCCACATCTTCGAGCTGGTCGGCAAGGCCTGGGTGGTAGAGGAGAAGCTGCTGGACGCGGTCACCGGCCTTTCCGGCAGCGGCCCTGCATACGTCCTCACCTTCATCGAGGCGCTCTCCGATGCCGGGGTCAAAAACGGCCTCTCCCGCGACATCGCCACCGGCCTTGCCGCGCAGACGGTATTCGGCACCGCCGGACTGCTCCTGGAGACCCGCGAACACCCCGCGGTGCTCCGCGACAGGGTGACCTCCCCCGGCGGTACGACCATTGCCGGCATGCATGCCTTGGAGAAGGACGGGTTCCGCGGCGCTGTCATCAACGGCGTTGATGCCGCGACTGCCCGCTCCATGGAACTGGGCAGGAAATGATAAAGCGGCAAACAACGTCGGGATTTTAATGCAAAGAAGGCGGGGATGCGCATCCCCGCCTTCTTTGTGTGTATCGCCCGGCATCCGTGGCTATGGAATGACGAACTCCCGCTCGACCGACTGAAACGCCCGTTTCACCCGGGTCACCAGGGTGACCTCCTTGACCGGCTTGGTGATGAAGTCGAAAAAACCCTTCTCGAAGGCCCGCGACTCTTCGTCGGCCGATGAATCTCCCGTCAGGAGGATGATCGGGATATGCCTCGTTTCCGGCAGCCCGCGCAGCGCGTCGAACAGTCCGTACCCCCCGAGCTTCGGCATCTCCTTGTCGGTGATGATGACGTGCGGGGATTCCGCGATCGCAGACTTGTAGGCTTCCATCCCGTCCAGCGCCAGGAGCACCCGGTACCCCTCTCTCCCCAGGATGTTGCCGAGCATGGTGTAGACGAGCTTGTTGTCTTCCGCCACCAGCACCGTTTTCTCCCGGGAAACGGTGAGGTCCCGTCCCAGATAGTGCCGGGAGATGGCGGCGAAAATGTCCCTGCGCGTGGCGATGAACGGGACGAGCGTCAGGTCGTTGTTGGCAGCGATGTTGGAGACGATCCTCGTTTCGGTGGGATCGGCCATGGCCACAGCCAGCTTGTTGTTCTCGATCTTCAGCGGAAAGAGGATGTGCTGCATCGCCACATCCTCCGGGACCAACCTGAACAGCTCCGGCGGGAACGTGTAACGGGCGAAGTTACTCACCACCCGGTGGCCGTACTGCACGGCCAGGGCCGAGGCCAGCTCCTCGCCGGTCACCACCTCGATCTCCTCAAGCACCACGCCGACTTTTTTCTTCTGCCGCTTCGCCCGGGCCAGCGCCCTCTCCAGGGTCTTCTCAGTAATCAGGCCGTTCGCCACGAAGATTTCACCCAGCCTCTTCCTTGAACCCATCGACGCTCCAGTACACCAGGAATATGGCGATAAAATGCCCTGCTCTAAGCGCTGCATGATCCAGGCCAG
>DAIEGL010000158.1 GCA_027356255.1 Geobacter sp.
ACCTCGCGCTGAAAGCCGTACTGGACCACCTCGCCGGTGAAGATCCCCCTCCTCCCCGGCTTCCAGATCTTCTTCATGAACGCGGGATTGAAACGGAACCACTTGAAGGTGACAGTCCCGCTGCCGTCGCCGACGGTCACCTCGAAGAAGCGCTTCCCGCCCCGTGTCAATGCGGCATCGGCCGCAATCACCTCGGCAAAGAAGACCTCATGGGCTCCGGGGCTCAATCTCCCGACCTTTGCCAGGGTGCGTCGGTCCTCGTAGCGATGGGGGAGCAGGAAGAGCGCATCCTCAACGACGGTGACACCCTTCTTCGCAAGGTTTTCAGACAGCTTCGGCCCTACGCCCTTGATGAACTGCATTGGGGTTTCAAGGTTCTTGCGTTTGACCGCATCACGGACGGAGACTTTCACAGTCGCTGCCGGCGGATCAGGCAGCGGTGTCAGGAGCAGCCGCCCTTCAGAGTCAATCTCGGCGCGCATACGCCTCCCAGGCTTGAGGGCGAGGCGGTCGAGGAGTTCGGCAGGAAGGGACAGGCGATTTTCTTCGTCAATGGTTATGGTTTGCGATGGGCGGTCCATTTGATGGCTTTTAGCGGATAATTCGTTGTCCTGTCAAGGGGATTCGTCGAGAGGTTGATACGTGAGGGCTGAGGGGCCAATATAATGAACATCCCGTATTATGCTTGAACCTTGACAATGAAGAAGGCCTTAAATATTCTTGCCCACGCCGAGGGTGACAAAAAAGGGGACCAGTTTTCACCAGTCCCCTCCCCTGCCGATATTTTCACCGAACCTAGAACAGCGCGTTCAGGTCCCTTACCACGTCGTCCACGTTTAGTCCATGGGCGCCGCACCCCTGCTCCAGGGTCTCATTCTGGGCACCCATGCAGCCGATGCAACCGAGATTGTATTTGGCCAGCACCTTCACCACATCCTGGTGCATGCGCATGACCTGGGCAAACGTCATATCCTTTGTTACCTGTTGACTCATTGTCGTTCCTCTCTTAATAAAATCGGGATTAGTGATCTGGGATCGGGGATCCGGGACGTCAGGGATTTTACCGTTCCCTGATGCCAGTTCCCGATTCCCGGTTTACTCGTATTTGATGTCTATGATCTCGTATTCCTTCATGCCCGAAGGAACACTCACCTTGACCGTGTCGTCCAGCTTGTGGCCGATGAGCGCCTTGCCGACCGGCGAGGTACAGGAAATTTTGCCGATCTTGATGTCAGCCTCGTCCTCGCCGACGATCTTGTAGGTGACCTCTTCTTCCGTTGCCGTGTCGTAGACGGTAACAGTGGCCCCAAAAACGACCTTGTCGGGCTTGAGGTTGGTAAGGTCCACCACGTAGGCGCGAGCGAGCTTGTCCTGCAGCTCCTGTATCCGCCCCTCGATGAACCCCTGGCGGTTCTTGGCCGCGTCGTATTCTGCGTTCTCGGAAAGATCGCCGTGTGACCTGGCTTCGGCGATATCCTGGATCACCCTCGGCCGTTCTTCCTTTATGAGGCGTTTCAACTCTTCCTGGAGAGACTCGTAGCTTTCCTTGGTCAACGGTACAGACTGGGACATCTTTTCATTACTCCTTAAGAACTTTACGGGGCAGCCGAAACGGCCGCCCCATTGGATTTCAAACGTATTTCGTGCAGCACGGGGCGCGTCCGACAGCCGCCCCATCGTCTCATTTCAGATAATCCTGGATCGGCTTGACGGTCAGTTCTTCCTGCCGCATGGCTATTATGCCGTCAACAACCGCCTTTGCGCCGGAAGCGGTGGTGAAATAGGCAATGTTGCCGACCAGGGCGTTCCGACGAATGGAAAAGGAATCCGCCACCGCCTGGGCACCCTGGGTAGTGTTGATTACCATGCAGATTTCATTGTTCTTGATGGAATCAACGATGTGCGGACGCCCTTCCAGCACCTTGTTCACGACTTGGACCGGAATCCCCTTTTCCTGCAGATAAGCGGCGGTTCCGCGGGTGGCAATCAATTCGAAGCCGGTATCATACAGTTTTTTTGCTACGCTGACAATATGTTTTTTATCGGCATCGCGCACACTTATAAACACTTTGCCCCCCATGGGAAGCCTTACCCCTGCTCCCAACTGGGCCTTTGCAAATGCCTTGGCAAAATTGTCGTCGATCCCCATGACTTCGCCGGTGGACTTCATCTCCGGGCCGAGGATAGTGTCCACGCCGGGGAATTTGACGAAGGGGAACACCGCCTCCTTCACCGAAATATGGGCCGGTTCGATCTCCACGGTGATGCCCAACTCCTTCAGGGTCTTGCCGCTCATGATCCGGGCCGCCAGCTTGGCGAGCGGCCTGCCGGTCGCCTTCGAGACAAAGGGGGCGGTGCGGGAGGCGCGCGGGTTCACCTCGAGAATGTAGATCACATCATCCTTGATGGCATACTGAACGTTCATCAACCCTCTGACGTTCAGTTCAAGCGCCATCATTTTGGTCTGACGCCTGATCTCGTCGGCAATCTCCCGGGAAATGGAATACGGGGGAAGGGAACAGGCGGAATCTCCGGAATGGATGCCGGCCTCCTCGATATGCTCCATGATGCCGCCGATCACCGCGTCCGTGCCGTCGCAGAGCGCGTCCACATCGATCTCGATCGCCTCGTCGAGGAACTTGTCGATCAGGATCGGGTGCTCGGGAGAGGCCTGGACCGCGGTATGCATGTAACGGCGCAGATTGTCCACATCATAGACGATCTCCATGGCACGACCGCCAAGGACGTAGGAGGGGCGAACCACAACCGGATAGCCGATGCGGTCAGCCACCTTTTCCGCCTCCTCGAAGGAACGGGCCGTGCCGTTCTCGGGCTGACGGAGTCCCAGCTTGTGGAGCATTTCCTGGAACCGCTCCCGGTCCTCTGCCCGGTCGATGGCATCGGGTGAGGTGCCGATTATGGGAACGCCGGCCTTTTCCAGTGACACTGCCAATTTGAGCGGCGTCTGGCCGCCGAACTGGACGATCACCCCCGCGGGCTTTTCCAGCTCGACGATGTTGAGGACATCCTCATAGGTAAGGGGCTCAAAGTAGAGGCGGTCGGAGGTGTCGTAGTCTGTGGAGACCGTTTCCGGGTTGCAGTTAACCATGATGGTTTCATAGCCGTCTTCAGCCAGGGCGAATACCCCGTGAACGCAGCAGTAGTCGAACTCTATCCCCTGGCCGATGCGGTTCGGTCCGCCGCCGAGAATCATGATCTTTTTCCGCTCGGTGGGCTCGGCCTCGCACTCCTCTTCGTAGGTGGAATAGAGGTAGGGGGTGTAGGCAACGAACTCGGCGGCACAGGTATCCACCCTTTTGAAGACAGGCTTGATACCCAACGACAGGCGAAGCTGCCGGACCTCGTCCTCGGTTTTAGCCCACAGTTTGCCGAGATACTTGTCGGAGAAGCCGTACTGCTTTGCCTCCCTGATGACCTCCTTCAGACTGTCGTTTTCCTCCCCTTCAACATTGACCTGCTTCAGCTCATCCTCTTTGTCGATGATCTGCTTGATGTTGTGGAGGAACCATGGATCAAAGGCGGTTACCGCAAAGATCTCCTCGACGGTCATGCCGCTGCGGAAGGCGTCTCCCAGATACCAGAGTCTCTCCCAGTTGGGAGTGCGCAGCTTCTCCATGAGCAGTTGCTGTTCCTTGCCGGTCAAAGCCCGGCGCGTTTCGACTTTTGAGTCGAAGAGCCGTGACTCGAACCCGCACGAACCGATCTCCAGGGAACGGAGCGCCTTCTGTAGTGACTCCTTGAAGGTTCGGCCGATGGCCATCACCTCCCCCACCGATTTCATCTGGGTGGTGAGGGTCGCGTCCGCTGCGGGGAATTTCTCGAAGGTGAAACGGGGGACCTTGGTCACCACGTAGTCGATGGTCGGCTCGAAGCAGGCCGGGGTCTCCCGGGTTATGTCGTTGGTGATCTCGTCAAGGGTGTAGCCGACCGCCAGCTTGGCGGCAATCTTGGCGATGGGGAAGCCGGTCGCCTTTGAGGCAAGGGCAGAACTGCGCGAGACCCGCGGGTTCATCTCGATCACCACCAGCCGGCCATCCCGGGGGTTGATGCCGAACTGGATATTGGAGCCACCGGTATCGACGCCGATCTCGCGGATGATCTTCAGCGAGGCATCGCGCAGGATCTGGTACTCCTTGTCGGTCAGGGTCTGGGCCGGGGCGACGGTGATGGAATCGCCGGTGTGCACACCCATCGGGTCGAAGTTCTCGATGGAGCAGATGATCACCACGTTGTCCGCAGTGTCGCGCATCACCTCAAGCTCGTACTCCTTCCAGCCGATGACCGACTCCTCGACGAGGATCTCGTCGGTGGGAGAGGCATCGATGCCGGCCAGGGACATCTTCTCGTACTCTTCCATGTTGTAGGCGATGCCGCCGCCGGTGCCTCCGAGGGTGAAGGAGGGGCGGATGATGGTAGGAAAACCGACCGTCTTGATCACTTCCATCGCCTCGGCCTGGTTATGGGCCAAGCCGGAACGCGGCACAGAAAGGCCGATCCGCTCCATCGCCTCCTTGAAGAGGGTCCGGTCCTCGGCCATCTTGATTGCCGGAAGCTTGGCGCCGATCAGCTCCACGCCGAATTTTTCCAGCACCCCGCTCTCTGCAACGGCCACCGCAGTGTTGAGGGCGGTCTGGCCGCCGAGTGTGGGGAGCACGGCATCGGGTCGCTCCTTCTCTATGATCATGGCGAGGATCTCCGGAGTGACCGGCTCGATATAGGTGCGGTCGGCGAAGTCCGGGTCGGTCATGATGGTGGCCGGATTGCTGTTCAGAAGCACCACCTCGAAACCTTCCTCCTTGAGCGCCTTGCACGCCTGGGTGCCGGAATAGTCGAACTCGCACGCTTGGCCGATGACGATGGGCCCTGCGCCGATTATGAGGATCTTCTTAATGTCTGTTCTTTTAGGCATTTACACTACGCTCCTTCGTGTGATTAGCGAAATATGAAATAGACTGCGCCGGCCAGGCAACACCCGGCCCAGAGGTAATCCAGCTTCAGCTCCGTTCCCATGTAGAAGACCGCGAACGGGACGAAGACGCTCAGGGTGATCACCTCCTGGATGATCTTCAGCTGGGCCAGAGTGAACCGGCCGTAACCGTAGCGGTTGGCCGGCACCTGCACCAGGTACTCGAAGAAGGCGATCCCCCAGGAGACCAGTACCGCAATGAGCCAGTGCCTTGTGCGCAGGTTCTTCAGGTGCGCGTACCAGGCAAAGGTCATGAATACATTGGAGACTATCAGTAAGGCGATGGTTCTCATTCCTGCACCCAGCCGTTTTCAAGCCCCGCCTCTTCCAGGGCCTCCACGGCATCCTCGTACTCCTCCGCGCTGATTTTCCTCTGGATACCCTGTGTACCGGCAGCAAGGTGAGCCGGGAAGAACTGGCGCATGAGGGAGATATGGGTCTCTTCTCCGAGATTATCGGTGATCCAGTGCAGCGTCTCACGGCTGCCGGCGTTCCCCTCCGGGAGTACCAGGTGGCGGACGATGAGACCTTTCACCGCTATCCCCTCCCCGTCAAGCCGCAGGTGGCCCACCTGGCGGAGCATCTCTTTTACGGCGAGTCGGTTGATCTCCGGGTAGTTCGGGGCAGACGAGAAGTTCATCGCCGGCTCCCCGGCCGCATACTTCATGTCCGGGAGAAAAATATCCACTATGCCGTCCATAAGCTCCAGCGCATCCCCCCGCTCATAACCGTTTGAGTTCCAGACGATGGGGAGCCGGAACCCCTCTTTTACGGCCAGGTAGAAGGCAGCCAGGAACTGGGGGAGAAAATGGCTCGGTGTGACCAGGTTGATATTATGAACCCGCTGTCTCTGGAGTTTCAACATTCGGGACGCCAGCTCCCGGGTCGTCATCTCCTCGCCGTTGCCGAACTGGCTGATGGGGAAATTCTGACAGAAGCGGCAGGCCAGGTTGCAGTTGGAGAAGAAGATCGTCCCCGATCCGCGACTGCCGGAAATCGGCGGCTCCTCTCCGCGGTGGACGTTGGTTGACGCCACCTTGGCATGCGCCCCGCTCCGGCAGACGCCGGTCTCCCCCGCCAACCGGTTCACCCGGCAATCAAAGGGGCAGAGATCGCAGCTCCTGAGACGGGCATAGGCCGCCTTTACCCGCCGGTGCAATTCACCTGAATTGTAAAGATCGAGATACCGCATAAGAAGCTGTGATCGGGGGGATCAGGGATCGGGGAGCCAGGAAAACCTTACACATCAATAAAGCCTTTACTGATCCCCATTTCCCGTTCCCTATTCCCGGTTTTTCTCCATCATCTCCACAAACCGGCCGAACAGGTAGTGGGAGTCGTGGGGTCCGGGAGACGCCTCCGGGTGGTGCTGCACGGAGAAGATGGGAAGCTCCTTGTGCCGCATCCCTTCCACGGTCTGGTCATTGAGGTTCTCGTGGGCAAGTTCGCAGGCATGGGAGAGCGAGACGATATCCACGGAAAAACCGTGGTTCTGGGCAGTGATCTCCACCTTTCCCGTTGCCAGGTCCATGACCGGCAGGTTGGAACCATGATTGCCGAACTTGAGCTTGACGGTCCGGCCGCCGAGGGCGAGACCCAGGAGCTGGTGCCCCAGACAGATGCCGAAGATCGGCTTCTTGCCAACGAATTTCCTGATGTTTTCGACCACGGCGTGCATCGGTTCCGGATCACCCGGGCCGTTGGAGAGGAAGATCCCGTCCGGATTCATGGCAAGGGCCTCCTCGGCCGGAAACGTTGCCGGAACCACGGTCACGTCGCACCCGGCGGAGACCAGGCAGCGGAGGATGTTGAACTTGATGCCGAAATCGTAGGCCAC
>DAIEGL010000180.1 GCA_027356255.1 Geobacter sp.
AAAAAAGTCGGCAAAAAAGCTTGACACTACATGCCGGTTGTCATAATATTTGAAGTCGCTTTGCGGGCCTATAGCTCAGTTGGCTAGAGCTACCGGCTCATAACCGGTCGGTCCCAGGTTCGAGTCCTGGTGGGCCCACCACCTAACTTCATAGGATGATGTGGGGATGCCCTTAAAGCACCTGATCAGAAGAAACAATACTCTACGGGTAGAGAAAAAGAGTGCACACCGAAAGGTTGCACTCTTTTTCTTTTGTGTGCGATGAAAACTCCGCGTGTCTCTGATATAGTTGGAATCATTAATAAATTTGCTCCATTCGGCCGTGCCGAAGGGTGGGACAACGTGGGGCTGCAGGTGGGCGATCCCACTGCCCCTGTTGATAAAATCATGGTGGCGCTCGATCCCTGCAAGGGGGCTGTTGAAGCCGCCATTGAAGGTAATTGCCGCCTCCTCCTCACCCACCACCCGCTGATCTTCTCACCGCTCAAAAAAATCGCTGCCAATGACCCCACCGGCTATCTTGTCTCGTATGCACTGAAAAATGACCTGTCGGTCGTATCCTTGCACACCAACTATGATGTGGCGGATGGCGGGTTGAACGACCTTCTTGCTGAACGCCTGGGACTGGAGCAGCGCGAGCCGCTCAGGGTTGCCGGTTCGGAAGAGCTGGTCAAAATGAGCGTATTTGTTCCCAGGGGGCACGAGGAACGGGTCATGGAGGCTCTGTTCCGGTTCAGCGGTGTTGTGGGGAACTACCGGGATTGTTCGTTTCAAACCGGCGGCACGGGAACTTTCACGCCGCTGGAAGGTGCCCAACCCTTTCTTGGAAAGGTAGGCGTTCGCGAGCATGTGGAAGAAACCCGCCTTGAGGTGCTTATTCGCAAGGAGAGCTTGCCTGCAGCGCTTAACGCGTTGCTGTCCGCCCACCCCTACGAAGAGCCTGCCTACGATCTTTACCCACTGCTGAACAAGGGAAAAGTTTGGGGGCTTGGAAGGCTTTGCAGGCTTGAAGAAGAAACTACGCTGGGTGACCTGGTTGCATTGGTCAAGGAACGACTTACCCTTGCCGGGGTCCGATTCGTCGGGGACAGTGGCAGCCTGGTGAAAAAGGTGGCCATCTGCGGGGGAAGCGGGGCTTCGTTGCTTAAAAACGCCTTCCGCCAGGGGGCTGACGTCCTGATAACGGGCGATGTAAAATATCACGATGCCCGGGAGGCGGAGTCCCTCGGACTAGCCTTGATAGATGCCGGGCATTTTGCCACGGAGATACTCATGGTGGAGGGGGTGGCGGCCAAAGTTGCCTGTGAGCTGCTGGAAAAAGGATATGGTGCAGATATTGTTGCTTACAAGGAAGAGAGAGAGCCTTTTAATTATGCGTAGGATTTCTTTTTTGCTTAGAAAAACTAAAGGGAACGGGGGAGGCTGAATTGCGGAACAATTTGAAACTGCTGGGAGAGTTGCAGGAGATTGACCTGAAGATCGACTTGCTGCATGGAGAGAAGGATACTTTGCTCGGGGAAATAGCCGCACTGGAGAACAGCGTGGTTGAGGCGCGCAATGTAATTGCCGAGAATGGTGCCGAGGCTGCGTCGTTGGAAGAGGCGAAGAAGACCCTGGAGGAAAGTCTTGCTGTGGAAAGCGAGAATATTGTCAGGTCTGAAGCACGCTTGAAGGAAATCAAGACCCAGAAGGAATACCAGGCCGTTTCCAAAGAGATATCGAGTGCTAAAAAACTGACCGTTGAGCTTGAAGAACAGATTTTGCAAAAGGTGGGACAGCTCGAAGAATTGCAGAAGGTGTTGGCGGAGAAGCAGGAAAACCTCAATGCGCTTGAAGTGAACATTGCGGCGCAACAGAGCGAAGTGCAGGCAAAGGTCGATAAGCTGGAAGCAGAAATCGCAGCGGGTGTCGCTGCCAAGGATGCGGCCGTAAAGGGGCTGCCTGCTTCGATAATGAAACGCTATTGCCGGCTGCGGGAGCAGCGCAGGGGGCTGGCAGTCGTTGGGGCGAAGGACGGCAGCTGCCTCGGCTGCAACATGAACCTGCCGCCGCAGCTCTACAACACACTCTTCCGCGGAGATGAAGTGATAACCTGCCCTCACTGCCAGAGGATATTGATCCTCCGCCAGGAAACGGAAAGCTGATTTAACAAGTAAAGTCGCACAGCTTGGCCGAAGTAGACCGGATGGCCGCCGCCCGCAAGGGGGGAGGAAAGTCCGGGCTCCACAGGGCGTGGCGCTGGATAACGTCCAGCGGGGGTGACCCCAGGGAAAGTGCCACAGAGAGAAGTCCGCCCGTTTCAAACGGGTAAGGGTGAAAGGGTGAGGTAAGAGCTCACCGGGTCCGGCGGTGACGTCGGATGCCAGGTAAACCCCGCCAGGAGCAAGACCAAATAGGGAAGCGTTAAGGGCGGCCCGCCCGTGCTTCCGGGTTGGTTGCTTGAGGCCGTCGGCAACGGCGGCCCTAGATGAATGGTCATCGCCCGCTGCCGGGAAACCGGCAGCGGGAACAGAACCCGGCTTATGGTCTGCTTCGGCCAATATTGATTATCGGATGGGTGCGGGGCCATTCCGGCGTGTTATGCCGGGATGGCCTTTTTAATCGCTGTGCTCAGCAGCAGATGCAGCATTTGTTAAAGCTCCGGGTATTCGATGCCGATATGAAAGCCGATGGCAGTTGATCTGCTCGAAAGGACGCACCAATGGATAAACGCAAAATACTTCTCGTCGACGATGTGGCATTGATACTGGAAATCGAGAAAAGTTTTCTCAGAAATTCGCCGGTGCGCATCTTCACTGCCCATGACGGAGCAGAGGCCTTGGAAATTGTAAAGAATGAGCGGCCGGACCTGGTTTTCATGGACCTGAACATGCCGAGGATGGACGGCGCAGCGTGTTGTGCCGCCATCAAGGCGGATGGCCAACTGCGTTCCATTCCAGTGGTGATGGTCACTACCGCCGGGAAAAGCGAAGATCGGGAACTGTGCAGGGAGGCGGGGTGTGACGATTTTATAACCAAGCCCATCGACAGAAGGATCTTTCTGGAAAAGGGAAGAAAGTTTCTACCAAATATCGACCGCCGCGAGCCGAGGGTTCCTTTTTGCGCCAAGGTGAGCGTCAGGGACGAGGGGGAAGTTCTTGCCGGCGTGATCGCCGATATTAGCGTCGGCGGGCTGTACGTTGCAGCCGAGGGAGCGGTGGGTAAGGATGGTACGGTGGTCCTTTCGTTCCCGTTGCCGCTGGACTCACCGGAACTGGTTGAAGTCCATGGACGGATAGCATGGCAGAACAGTAAAACCGACCGGAAAAAGCCGATGCTCCCGGTGGGATTCGGCGTGGAGTTTACAGAAGTCGCGGAGAAGACCATCGAGGCGATTCAAAACTTTGTGGACTCTTTCAAGACGACGCAAAGATAGATGCCCGTGGTGCTTTGGGGGCGCGATGCGGCTTAACGGGCGAAGGGATATCCTTCGCCCTTTTTATGTTGACGAACGAAATTTGTTGGCAATGTTTCATGAGTTGAAAATTAGTTCCGTTTGGTATACATTTAGGTGTTGTTTGACTTTTCACGTCCTTTCATTCTACAATCCGACCCCATGGAGCGAACGGGCGTTGTGACGGATGACGAGGTATGGCGTTTGGGGGTGGGGGCGGTCGTCGGAGTGTTTCGGCTTCTGACGCCCGATCACTTGGCCGATCTCATGGCCGACGCTGAAGAGATGATGGCCCTCAAGGCAGCCATGCAGGCGGTTGTGGAGAAAGTCAACGGTGCTGCAATCTGTGCCGCCTGCAAAGGCGCGTGTTGTGCGGCCGGCAAATATCATTTCTCTGCCATCGACCTGGTCGTCTATCTCCTGACCGGTAAAGAACTCTTCGAACCCAGCTTTGCAAGCGGCTGTTGCTCCTATCTCGGTGATGGCGGCTGCCTGATGCCTCCCGAGTATCGCCCATTCAACTGCGTGACCTTTGCCTGCGAACAGATTGAAGCGCATCTGCCGGCCGCCGACAAAGAGTTCTTCTATTCGTCGGAAGGGAGGCTGCGCACCGTTTACAGGGAGATGCAAGCGGCTTTCGCGGACCGCCGTATGCGGTGTGCCGTAATGAGTTTCGCCCTGACGAACTGAGATGATAAAAGGAGGGGAGCGATGACGACGATAAACGACTTGGTGCTTGTGCATATCGATAACAAGCCGGGTTTTTATGCCAGAATAGAAAATGTGTCCCCCGACGTCAAGGCGGGATGGTGGAAGGTGAAGCTGCTGGTCCTCACCATTCCGGTGCAGATATACACATGGATCCTGGAGGAGAGCCAGATAAACGGCGCTCCGTTTACCATGGGGGGGACCCCTGTCCTCATGGAAAAGGTCGTTTCACCTGAGCCCGCGACGCAAGCGGCGAATCCCGAGGCAAATGATGACAACGGGAAAAAAACGGGCGCGAAAGTTGTTTCCATCTTAGACAGAAAAAAGAAGGAATAGTAACCAGCATCGTCCACCTATGCCCGCGTTCGAGTCTTGCTTTAATTGCTTCTCACAACCCCCCGGAATGACGATGCATTTATTTGTCGCCGCAGGGGGATTCCTCCCCAATATCCGCCTCGCATAACTCCTTAATAAAACGCTGAAAAATTCAACATTTTCACCCCAATTTTGCCTTGACAACCCAGTTGACCGCGGGTATAGTTTGTCCGTAAAGTGGTATAAAGTGGTAAAGTGTGGAAAGTAGTGTCAGGGTGGCCATGTTCAGAGGGAAATTCGAGACAACCATTGATGCCAAGGGGCGAACGAGTCTGCCGGCCAAGTTCCGGGAAGTGCTCGTCGATACCTTTGACGATGAGCGGTTTTTCATCACTAATTCCAATCCGGTCAGGCTTGGAGAGGGTGTGTACAGCTCGGGTCTCGTCGTTTACCCTTACAAGGAGTGGCTGGCCCTGGAGGAAAAACTCATGGTCGGCACCGGACTGGGGCTTTCATCTGCCGAGCTTGCTGCAGTCAAGCGGCGGATCGTGGCTCCTGCCATCGAGTGCGTCGCCGATAAGCTCGGGCGGGTGCTTGTGCCGCCCCATCTTCGCAAGAGCGCCCTCCTGGAGCGGGAGATCCTCTTTGTCGGGATGCTGAACAAGGCGGAGATCTGGAGCCAGGCGGAATGGGAGAAGGTCTGCAGGCAGGACGAGCAGAATTTCCCCATCGATTCTCCGGTGCTGGCGGAGTTGGGTCTCTAGGTGTCTGATTTCCATCATATATCGGTCATGGCGGCAGAGGTCGTCCGGTACCTGGAGCCACGGAGCGGCGGTGTCTATGTGGACGGCACCCTTGGCGGTGCTGGGCATGCCCGCCGGATTCTGGAAGCATCGGCCCCTGACGGCCTGCTGATCGGTTTCGACCGGGACCGAGAGGCGATCGCGGTTGCGGCCGAGCGGCTTGCGCCTTACGGCGAGAGGGTGCGGCTGGCCCAGAGGAATTTTGCATCCCTGGCAGAGACCCTGGAAGAGATGGGGGTAGAGGCTATAGACGGGTTTCTCCTCGACGTGGGGGTTTCCTCCCATCAGTTGGATACCGCGGAGCGGGGGTTCAGCTTCCAGCATGATGCCCACCTCGATATGCGCATGGATGCCGGTTCAGGCCAAAGCGCGGCGGACCTGGTGAATACCCTTTCCGAGGCCGAGCTGGCCAGAATCATCCGGGAATACGGGGAAGAACGTTGGGCGAAAAGGATTGCCGCTTTCATCGTCAAAAGACGGGAAGAGTCTCCCATCGAAACCACCCTGCAGCTGGTGGACGTGATAAAGGGGGCGGTTCCCCGCGGGGCGTGGGAGGTACGGCTTCACCCGGCGACGCGGACCTTCCAGGCGCTGCGCATTGCGGTCAATGACGAATTGGCAAGCCTGGAAAAGGCACTGGCCGCTGGCGTAAGGCTTCTGAAAAAAGGGGGTCGGGGGGTCGTCATATCGTTCCACTCACTGGAAGACCGGATAGTGAAAACCGCCTTTCGCTCCCTTGCACAGGGGTGTACCTGTCCAAAGAGCATCCCGCGCTGCGTGTGCGGAAAGCTCCCGGTGGTGAAGGTGTTGACCGGCAAGCCGGTCATGGCGGAGGAGGCGGAGGTGGTGCTGAACCCCAGGTCTCGCAGTGCAAGGCTGAGGGCCGTCGAAAAGATCTAGAGGATGATGTGGAGGTTTCCTATGGCACATAGCAAGGCGACATTCAGCAAGATTGCGGCACCTCCGAAGAGCGCCGCCGAAGTTGATCTGCGCTGGAGTTCGTTTCCCTACCTTGCGGCGGTCATGGCGATGGTGACGGTAGTCTCAATTTTCCATGTCTGGTCCAGGGTGAAGGTGGTCGACTTGAATCTCCAGATCGTCGATGCGAACGGCTTGTTCAAGGAGCAGCAGCAGGAAAACAAGCGGCTCAAGGTGGAGGTCGCTTCGCTGAAGGCACCCGCAAGGATAGAGGCGCTTGCCAAGGGGGATCTCGGCATGACGATGCCGACGGAACAGCAGGTGGTCGTCGTAAAATGATGGACAGGAGGGAGAAATGGACAAGGGTCCGCATCCGTCTGACTGGAGCGCTCTTTGTCGCCATTTTTGTCCTCGTTGCAGCTCGTGCATTCTATCTGCAGGTAATAAAGAAAGAGTCGCTGGTGAAGCTGGCGGAAAAGCAGCATCAGCGTATTGTGCCGCTGACGCCGGTCCGCGGAGCGATCTTTGACAGAAACAACTCCCCCCTGGCCGTCTCCATCGAGATGGATTCCTGCTACGCGGAGCCGCGCAACATGGAAGACCAGGCCGAAGCGGCCGCCAAGCTTGCCCCCCTTTTGTCCATGTCGAAAGAGCAGGTGGAAAAGAAGCTCTCCGGGAACAAAAACTTTGTCTGGCTCCAGCGGCGGATGGACCCGGATCTTGTTTCCAGGATTAAGTCGCTGGAGCTGGAAGGCGTGGGGTTCGTCAAGGAGAGCAAGCGGTTTTACCCCAACTCAGAGGTGGCATCCCACGTGGTGGGCTTTACCGGGGTGGACCCCGAAGGGCTGGAGGGGATCGAACGCAGATACGACTCCACCATCCTGGGCGGTACCGGTTACCTGGTGACGGAACGGGATGCCCTGGGGAGGGACATCGACCTGAAGGGGACGGTGGTGAAGAGCTCGGCCAAGGGGCACAACATCACCCTCACCCTCGATAAGAACATACAGTATATCGCCGAGAAGGAACTGACTAAGGCAGTGGAGACAAACGGCGCCAAGGCGGGGATAGCCCTGGTGATGGAGCCGGATACGGGGCGCGTGCTGGCCATGGCAAACTACCCGAATTTCAACCCGAATACCTATTTCAAGTATCCGCCTCAGGCGTTGAGGAACCGGGCGATTACGGACAGTTTTGAGCCGGGATCGACCTTCAAGATATTTCTAGTCTCCTCGGCGCTTGAAGAGAAGGCGATCAGGCCGACCGACGGGTTCAACTGCGAGAACGGCAGCTACAGCATCGGCGGGAGGACCATCCACGATACCCACAGATACGGCTATTTAAGCGTTGCCCAGATACTGAAATACTCGAGCAACATCGGTGCGGCGAAGATAGGGACCAGGCTCGGTCAGGAGCGACTCTATACAGCACTGACCAATTTTGGCTTCGGCGAAAAGAGCGGCATAGACCTGCCGGGGGAATCTGGCGGCTACCTGCGTAACAAGAACCAGTGGTTCGGCGTGGACCTGGCCACCATATCCTTCGGACAGGGGGTTTCGGCAACCGCCATTCAGATCGCCACAGCGGTTTCGGCCGTCGCCAATGGCGGCCTGCTCATGAAGCCGTACCTGGTGGACAAGATCACCGACGACGACGGCAACGTATTGCAGTCCTTCGCGCCCGAGGTCAAGCGGCGGGTTATATCTCCTGAGACGGCAAAGACCGTGGCGAGGATGCTGGAAGGGGTCGTAGTCGAAGGGGGGACGGGGGTGAATGCGGCCGTTGACGGTTATCGTACGGCGGGAAAGACGGGGACGGCCCAGAAGGTCGATCCGGTTACGCATGGGTATTCGGTAAACAAACGGACAGCTTCTTTTGTCGGTTTCGTTCCCCTGGAAAACCCCCGATTGACCATCCTCGTGGTAATCGATGAGCCGAAGACCAGCCCATACGGAGGGGTGGTGGCCGCGCCCGCGTTCAGCGCCATTGCCCAGCAGGCACTCTGCTACCTGAAAGTTCCGCCTGACAGGCAGATGAAGAAAAAACCGGAACAGGTGGAGGTGAAGGCGATTCCCGCAGTCGAAACGGCCGAGGCGGTGGCCGAAGGGGGCATAGTCGAAGGGACGGAGGGGTCGGTGATGCCGAACTTCCGGGGGCTGAGCATGCGCCAGGTGCTGAAGATCATGGAAAAACGCGGCATCAACGTCAAGTTGCAGGGGAGCGGACGGGCCATAGAACAAAACCCGCCGGCCGGGAGCCGGATCGGCTCGAACGACCAGGTCTGGGTCAGGTTTGCTCCCGCCGCCTGATGGACGGAACTTTGTGAAATATCTTTTGACAATTACACATGTTTGAGGAAAAATGCGTCTTTCCGAATTGATAAAATCCGTTACGCCGCTTGAGATTGGCGGCAATGCCGACCTGGAAATCGACGGCCTCTACTACGATTCCAGGAGGGTAAAAGGGGGCGGCCTCTTCTTCGCATTGAAGGGGGTTGCCAGCGATGGTTACAGCTTTGTCGATCAAGCGATAAAGGCCGGCGCGGTTGCGGTCGTGGTCGATGGCCCCATGGTTCCGCAGGGGGTCCCGTGGGTGCGGGTGGCCGATGCGCGGTTGGCCATGTCCCTGATGGCGGCCGCCTTTTACGGCTCGCCCACCACCCTGCTGCCGCTCGTCGGGATTACCGGCACGAACGGCAAAACGACCACGACATACCTGATCGAGTCGATTCTTGAACAGAGCGGCATTCCCGCGGCCGTGCTGGGCACGGTCAATTATCGTTTCAGAGAGAAGGCCTTCCCGGCCCCCAATACGACACCGGAATCCGTGGACCTGCAAAGGACCCTTCGGGAGCTGACAGACCTGGGGGCCAAAGGGGTGGTCATGGAGGTTTCTTCTCACGCCCTCCAGCAGCGGAGGGTGGATGGCTGCTGCTTCGATGTAGGCGTTTTTACCAACCTGACCCGCGACCACCTGGATTACCATCTTGATATGGAGTCGTATTTTCAGAGCAAGATGCGGCTCTTCTCCGAACTCCTCGCTGCAGACCGGATAAAACCGAAACGTTGCGCAGTGGTCAATATCGATGACCCGTATGGTCCGCGGATGGTGCAGGGCGCCGTTTGCCCCGTCCTCACCTACGGCATCTCAGGGGATGCCGACGTGCGCGCGGAAGCGGTGGATTTTTCCGTGAGCGGCGTCAGTTGCTCCCTGGTAACGCCGCAGGGGCGGATCGATCTCCATTCGGGGCTTTTGGGGCGATTCAACCTTTACAACATCCTGGCTGCCGCCGCGACCGGGATCGCCATGGGACTGCCGCTCGACGCGATTCGCGCTGGTCTCGAACGTCATCCGCAGGTGCCCGGGCGGGTGGAGCGCGTTGCCAACGACCGCGGTCTGACCATTCTTGTTGACTACGCCCACACCGGCGATGCCCTTGAGAACGTGCTGCGCACCCTGACGGAGCTGAAAAAGGAGCGCATAATAACCGTCTTTGGCTGCGGCGGCGACCGCGATCGGGGAAAGCGTCCGGTGATGGGGGAGATCTCCGTGCGCTACAGCGATCTGAGCATCATAACCTCCGACAACCCCCGCAGCGAGGAGCCGGGGAAGATCATCGCCGATGTGCGGGGCGGCATCGTCCACCTGGGTGTCAGGGAGTACGACCGGGCGGAGTTGGCCGGCGGTTTCGGTGAAAAAGGGTATGTCGCCATCGAGTCGCGCCGCGAGGCGATCCGGCTAGCGGTGACTGTGGCGAGGCAGGGGGACATCGTCCTATTGGCGGGCAAGGGGCACGAGGACTACCAGATCATCGGCAGCGAGAAGCATCATTTCGACGACCGGGAAGAGGCGGTGCAGGCCTGCCGCGAGATTGCCGTCTGAATGCCGGTGACGGAAGAAGGGCACATGTTCACAGTCGATGAGATAATCGAAGCAACCGGGGGAACAAAGATCGGTGGCGGCAACGGCGCCATTTCAGGCGTTTCCACCGATTCCCGCCAGGTTGCTGCCGGAGAGCTCTTCGTCGCATTGAAGGGGGACCGGTTCGACGGACATGATTATCTGGAGGCCGCGGTTGCCAGAGGCGTTCGCGTCTTTCTCGTTGCTGCGGACCGGGTCGCAGGCCAAAAACCACCACAAGATACGGCTTATGTGGCCGTTCCCGACACCCTCAGGGCGCTCGGGGACCTGGCTGCCTGGCATCGTCGCCGGTTCGATCTGCCAATGGTGGGGATCACGGGGAGTAACGGCAAGACCACCAGCAAGGAGATGCTGGCCGCAATCCTGGCACAGACCGGTCCCGGATTGAAGACGAGCGGCAACCTGAACAACCTGATCGGCGTCCCGTTGATGCTGCTCCGCCTGATGAAGAGGGACCGCTGGGCGGTGCTGGAGATGGGGATGAGCGAACCGGGAGAAATAGACCGGCTGGCGGAGATTGCCGCCCCGCGGATAGGGGTCATCACCAATGCATTTTCCGCCCACCTGGAGAGCATGGGAAGTGTGGAGGCGGTGGCGAGAGCCAAGGGGGAGCTGTTCCTGCGCCTTCAGGCGGGCGGTTGCGCCGTGTACAATGCCGACGATCCGCTCATCTCCCGCTGTCCGTCTCCTTCCGGCGTGAAGCGCCTTTCCTTCGGTCTGCACGGCGCGGAGGTGAGTTCCGAAGGGATTGAAAGCCTCGGCAGGGAAGGGGTCCGCTTCACCATCCGTCTCCCGGGAGCTGATGTGCCGGTCAAGATGCGGGTCTACGGCCTGCACAACGTGTACAACGCCCTGGCCGCCGCCGCTGCCGCCTGCGAGCTCGGCGTGGAGCCGGAGCTGATCCGTTCGGGACTTGAGGAGTTCACCCCCTACGACAAACGGTTCAACCTGGAAGAGGTCGGCGGATTGGTGCTCGTGGATGACAGCTACAACGCAAATCCGGCTTCCATGGCAGCAGCGCTCGTGACGCTCCGCGAAATCCGCGAGGAGAGTCGCGCCATTGCGGTCCTTGGCGACATGCTGGAACTGGGCGCGGGATCGGAGGCGGCCCATCGCGAGGTGGGGCTCCTTGCCGCAACCTGTGTGGAGCGCCTCTATGTCATGGGGGCAATGGCGGAGGTTGTTGCGGCGGGTGCGGTCGACGGTGGTCTTTCGCCGGAAAGCATCTTCGTGGCCCAAAGCCACGCTGATATCATTGCTGACCTGCGCCGCAGGACGGCCAGGGGGGACAACATTCTGGTGAAGGGGTCGCGCGGCATGCGCATGGATATCGTGGCGGACGCCATCAGGCAGGGTTTATCTCTGCCCGGTGAAAAGAAAGGGGTGGCGTGATGCTCTATCATCTCCTGTTCCCACTGGCTTCCAGCTATAAGCTGTTCAACGTATTCAAATACCTGTCGTTCAGGACCATCTACGCCATGATTACGGCGCTTGTAGTCGCCTTCATCCTTGGTCCCTGGCTCATCCGCAGGCTGGAAGGGCTCCAGGCCCGGCAGGTTATCCGCACCGACGGCCCTGAGTCGCACCTGAAGAAACAGGGTACGCCGACCATGGGTGGGGTGCTGATACTTGTAGCCATTGTCCTGCCGACCCTCCTCTGGGCCGACCTCTCGAACCGCTACGTCTGGACAACCCTGTTCGTAATCGTGGGTTACGGGCTGATCGGTTTCGCCGACGACTATAAAAAGGTGGTTGAGAAGAACCCGAAGGGGCTCTCGCCGCGGCAGAAGATGTTCTGGACGATCCTTGTGGCGGGAGCGGCATGCATCTTCATTGTCTACGATGCCGGGCTCTCGACCGAGCTCTACTTTCCCTTCTTCAAGAACCTCCACCCTGATCTGGGGGTTTTCTACATCCCCTTCGCCATGCTGGTGATCATCGGTGCGAGCCATGCGGTGAACCTCACCGACGGCCTGGATGGTCTTGCCATTGGTCCTGTGTCCATCAATGCCGCCACCTACATGATCTTCTGTTACATCGCCGGCAACGTGAAGCTCTCTGGCTACCTGCAGATCCCATATGTTCCCGGTTCAGGAGAGTTGGCCGTACTGTGCGGCGCCATGGTCGGGGCCGGGCTCGGTTTCCTCTGGTACAACGCCTATCCCGCCGAGGTGTTCATGGGGGATGTGGGCTCGCTTTCGCTGGGGGGGGGGCTCGGGACCCTGGCTGTAATCACCAAACAGGAGATACTGCTGGTCATTGTCGGCGGCGTTTTCGTCATCGAGGCGCTCTCGGTCATCTTTCAGGTCGGGTCGTATAAATACCGCGGCAAGCGGATTTTCCGCATGGCTCCAATCCATCACCACTTCGAACTGAAGGGGGTTGCCGAACCGAAGATCATCGTCCGATTCTGGATCATCACCTTCATCCTGGCGCTGGTGGCCATTTCGACGCTGAAGATGCGGTAATATCCGTGCCCCATCCGGCACGAACAGGATAACCATGGAACTGAAAAACAAGAAAATACTGGTGGTCGGCCTTGCCAGAAGCGGTGTCGCTGTGGCACGTTTCCTGGCAACGCAGGGGGCGCGAGTCACCATAACGGACATGAAGGATGAAGCGGCGCTAGCCCCGTTTCTGGAGCGGCTCGCCGATCTGGATATCGATTACGAACTCGGCCGGCACGAGCGGGACAGCTTCCTCATGGCGGACCTGATCGTCGTGAGCCCGGGCGTGCCGATGGACATCAAGCCGCTCCTCCTGGCAAAGGCCCAGCGCAGGCCGGTGCTCAGCGAGATCGAACTGGCCGCCCGCTTCCTCACGGCGCCCATCGTCGCAATTACCGGAACCAACGGCAAGACGACGACCACCACCCTCACCGGCAGGATCTTCGCTGCCTGCGGCTTCGAGACCTTTGTCGGTGGCAACATCGGCAACCCGCTCATCGAGCTTGTCACGAGCAAGGCAGCGGTCGGCCGGGTAGTAGTGGAGCTCAGTTCCTTCCAGTTGGAGGGGATCGTCGATTTTCGGCCGAGGGTAGCCGTGCTGCTCAACATAACCGAAGACCACCTGGATCGTTACGCGACCTTCCAGGAGTATATCGACGCCAAGTTGCGGATCTTCGAGAACCAGACCGCGGAGGATTACGCGGTGCTCAACATCGATGACCCGCTCGTCGCCTCCTGCGCGGCAAACCTGAAGGCGCGGGTGGTGCCCATGAGCCGGCTGCAGGAGCTTGCCCAGGGGATCTTCTGCCGGGACGGCGCCTTGGTTTTTCGCTGGGAGGGGCGCGAAGAGCGTTTTGCGACCGACTCCTTCCTGCTCAAAGGGGTGCACAACATCGACAACATCATGGCTGCGCTGGCGAGTACGCTCCTTATGGGATGCAGTGCTGCACAGGCGCTCGCTGCGGCGGAGTCGTTTGCCGGCCTGCCGCACCGGATGGAGTTCGTCCGCGAAGTGAACGACGTTGCCTGGTATGAGGACAGCAAGGGGACCAATGTGGGAAGCGTGGTCAAATCCCTGGAGAGCTTCGGACCGGGCATAACCCTGATTGCCGGGGGAAAGGACAAGGGGGGGGCTTATGCGCCGCTGGCCGGGCTGGTCAGGGAGCGGGTCAGCCACCTGGTCCTGATCGGCGAGGCAAAGGAGAGGATACGGGGCGCGCTCGGCTCACTTACCGACACCCATCTGGCCGATACCCTGGAAGACGCGGTGGTGCTAGCCCATCGCCTGACCGCACCGGGTGGGGTGGTGCTATTCTCTCCCGCCTGTTCCAGCTTTGACATGTTCAAGAACTACGAGGAGCGGGGGGAGCGTTTCAAGGCCCTCGTCCGCTCCCTTGACGACGAGGCCCACCCATGAAGAAGATCGAGGGGTACGACATGATAATCTTGCTGATGGTGGTGATGCTCACCTGCTTCGGCGTGGTCATGGTCTATTCGGCCTCCTCGATAATGGCAGCCAAGAGATTCAACGACGGCTTTTATTTCCTCAAGCGGCAGGGGATCTATGCCCTCCTCGGCTTCGGCCTGATGGCAGTGGCCATGCAGGTCGATTACCACGTCTGGCGGCGGTTTGCAGTGCCGATGCTCCTTGCCTGCCTGGCGATGCTCATCCTGGTTTTTATTCCGGGGATTGGCGGGACGGCCAAGGGTGCTTCTCGCTGGATTCGGCTCCCAGGCTTCAATTTTCAGCCGTCCGAGATGGCAAAGGTGGCGCTCATTATTTACATGGCATACTCGCTCGACAAGAAACAGGAGAAGCTGCGGGTCTTCATGGCGGGGTTTCTCCCCTACATGGTGATCCTGGCGGTCCTCCTCGCCATCCTCCTCAAGCAGCACGATATGGGGGCCGCGCTGACCATGGGGATGGTGGCCCTCGCCATGCTCTTCGCCGCAGGGACCAGGCCCCGCTATATCATAGGCATGGGTGTGCTGGCGGCGCCGTTCGCCTGCTACCTGGTCGTGACCGAGGCCTACCGGATGAGGCGCATCACCGCCTTCCTCGATCCGTGGCAGGACCCGACCAACTCTGGGTTCCAGATCATACAGTCGTGGCTCGCCTTTGGCACCGGCGGGATCTTCGGCCAGGGGCTCGGCGAAGGTAAGCAGAAGCTCTTCTATCTGCCGGAGGCCCACACCGATTTCATCCTTTCTGTGGTGGGAGAGGAGCTGGGATTCATCGGCGTTATGGTGATCGCCGCCATGTTCCTACTCCTGTTCCAGCGGAGCATCCGGGTTGCGATCGGTGCGGAGGACAATTTCGGCCGCTTTCTCGCCTTCGGCATAGCCGTGCTTCTGGGGCTTGAGGCGTTCATTAACATGGGGGTGGTGACCGGGTTGCTGCCGACCAAGGGGCTGGCGCTCCCCTTCGTCAGCTACGGGGGTAGTTCCCTGCTCATCAGCCTCTTTGCCGTCGGGGTGTTGCTCAACGTCTCGTCGCGGATGAGGGGGACGCCATGAAACTGCTCATTGCCGGCGGCGGGACGGGCGGCCATCTCTTCCCAGGGATTGCCGTTGCCGAGGAATTCCTGGCGCGCAGCAGCGCTAACGAGGTGCTGTTCGTCGGCACCGAGCGCGGCATAGAGGCCCAGCTTTTGCCGCGCCTGGGGTATCGGCTCGAATGCATCACGGCCAGCGGTATCAAGAGGCAGAGCCCTCTGGCCCAGTTACGGAGCGCGGCACAGCTGCTCTACGGCTATGCCCAGTCGCGGCGCATACTGAAGGAGTTCCGCCCCGACATCGTCCTCGGTGTCGGCGGCTATGCATCGGGGCCGGTCGTGATGGCGGCACGGGGGATGGGAATCAGGCGCTTCATCCATGAACAGAACGCCATTCCGGGGCTCACCAACAAGATTTTGGCCCGGTTTGCCGAAAAGGTGTTCATCTCCATCGAAGAGGCGAAGCAGTTTTTCCCCGAGGAGACGACGGTTCTGACCGGCAACCCGCTGCGCAAGGAGATCCTCTGGAACGTTTCCTTGGGGGAAAAAGCGCCGGAGGCCGGCGATAAAGTGAGGCTGCTCGTGTTCGGCGGGAGCGCTGGCGCGCACCGCGTCAACACGGCCATGATCGAGGCCCTCCCCTCACTGGAGGGGGTGAAGGAGCGCCTCGTCATCACGCACCAGACCGGGAAAACCGACCACGACGAGGTGGAAAAGGCCTATGAGCGGGCGGGATTTGCGGCAGAGGTGACCCCCTTCATCGACGACATGGCCGCCGCGTATTCGGCCGCAAACCTGATCGTCTGCCGCGCAGGAGCGACGACCATCGCCGAAGTCATGGCCTGCGGCAAGGCTTGCATCTTCATCCCGTTTCCCTACGCCGCCGACGACCATCAGCGCCGGAACGCGGAGGCGCTTCTCAAGAAAGAGGCGGGATATATGCTGCTGGAGCAGGAGCTGACCGGGGATGCGCTTGCCTACCAGTTGATGGAGCTGATTTCGCACCCCGAGCGCATCGAGCGGACCGGCAGGAACGCCCGCACCCTGGCGCAACTGGACGCTGCGCAGGTGATAGTGGACGAGATGATGAAATAAATAGACCAGGGTTGGAGCGACTGTGTACGGAAAAATAGAGAAAATACATTTTGTCGGCATCGGCGGCATCGGCATGAGCGGCATCGCCGAGGTGCTTCTCAACCTCGGTTACAAGGTGTCCGGCTCGGACCTCAGGAAAACGGAGATCACCGAACGTCTGGAAGGGCTCGGCGGCGAGATCTTCATCGGCCATGCCCGTGAGAACGTGGCCAATGCCGATGTGGTGGTGATTTCCAGTGCAGTGCACGAAGACAACCCCGAAGTGGTGGAGGCCGCAGAAAGGCTGATACCGGTCATTCCCCGTGCGGAGATGCTTGCGGAGCTGATGCGGATGAAGTACGGGGTCGCCATTGCCGGCACCCACGGCAAGACTACCACCACCTCGATGGTGGCCACCATCCTGGCAAAGGGGGGGATCGATCCGACCATCGTCATCGGCGGGAGGCTCAATTCCATCGGCACCAACGCCCGGCTCGGCCAGGGAAAATTCCTCGTTGCCGAGGCGGACGAGTCGGACGGCTCGTTTCTGAAGCTGTCGCCGACCATTGCGGTGGTCACCAACATCGACGCGGACCATCTGGATTTCTACAAGGACATCGACGAAATCAAGGATACCTTCGTCCAGTTCATCAACAAGGTTCCCTTTTACGGACTGGCCGTGCTCTGCCTGGACAACGGAAACATCGCCGACATCATCCCCAGGGTGAAAAAGCGCTTCGCCACCTACGGCCTCAGCGCCCAGGCCGATTTCCGCGCCACCGAAGTCAGGCACGCCGGATTCACCACCTCCTTCGTCGCCCATTACAAGGGGAAGCGACTCGGGGAGATCGCGTTCAGCATGCCTGGCGCGCACAACGTGCTCAACGCCCTGGCGACCATTGCCGTGGCCATGGAGCTCGACATCCCCTTCGCCGAGATCCAGGCGGGATTCAAGGCGTTTGGCGGCGTGGGCCGCCGGTTCCAGGTCAAGGGGGAGGTGCGCGACATCATGGTGGTGGACGATTACGGCCACCATCCGACGGAGATCCGTGCAACCCTGGCTGCGGCCAAGGTGGGGTGGGACCGTCGGCTGGTGGTGGTGTTCCAGCCGCACCGCTATACCCGCACCAAGGAGCTGTTCGAGGAGTTCGTCAAGGCGTTTTATGATGCGGATGTCCTTATCCTGACCGACATCTACCCGGCCGGCGAGAAGCCGATCGAGGGGGTGACGGCGGAGGCCCTGGCAGCGCGGATAAAGCGCCACGGACAGAAGGACGTGACCTACATCGCCGACCGGAATGCGGTCTGTGACCAGCTTCTGGGCATGGTCAAGCCGGGCGACATCGTTCTCACCCTCGGCGCAGGCAACATCTGGCAGGCGGGTGAAGCTCTGGTGGAACGGCTCAAGGGAGATCTTTGACAGGCGATATCTCTGCACGACTGGTTGCCTCGCTGGCCGGCGAGATGCGGCTTGCCGAGCCGCTGGCGCCCCACACATCGCTGAAGGTGGGAGGCCCGGCCGATTTCTTTGCCGTCCCTGCCGACCAGGCGGACCTCCAGTCGCTCATGGCCATTATCCTCGAAACGGGGACGCCGTATCTCGTAGTCGGCGGCGGGTACAACCTCTTGGTCCGGGACGGCGGCTTTCGGGGGGTGGTGGTTTCCCTCGAACAGCTCAACGAAATGGAACTCCTCCCCGATTGCCGGCTCCGCGCCGGGGCGGGGGTAACCAACAGGGAACTGCTCCGCTTTGTCGGGGAGCATGGCTTGGCTGGGCTTGAGTTTCTGAGCGGCATTCCGGGGACGGTCGGCGGCGCGCTGACCATGAACGCCGGAGCCCACGGCCGGTCGGTGCTGGAGCTGACGGAAAGCGTGACGACGCTTAAGGCGGGGGCTGTGACCGTCACGGCAAAGGAAAGGCTCAGGTTCGGTTATCGCCGGCTGGAGCTGGGCCCGGGGGAGATCGTCCTCGCCGCCGTCTTCGCCCTCGGGGCCGGCGACGCCGGGGAGATCGAACGGAAGATCGAAGGATACCTGGAGCACCGGCGCAACAGCCAGAGGGTCGGTTTCCCGAACGCCGGTTCGTTCTTTAAAAACCCGGAGGGGAAACAGGCCTGGCGCCTGATAGACGAGGCTGGACTGCGCGGATGCCGCATCGGCAGCGCCCAGGTTTCTGAGGTCCACACCAACTTCCTCGTTAACCGTGGCGGGGCCAAGGCGGCGGATTTCCTGGAACTGGCGCAGCTCATAAAGGAAAAGGTCCGGCTGCAGTGCGGAATAGAACTGGAAGAGGAAGTGCGGATAGTCGGCGTTGACTGAAAAAACGGTCGATGGCCGGTTGTCGATAAAGTCTGTTGAAAGTGACGGTAAGGATATGGTTGCAATGTCGGTGGAAGAACTGAAAACAAAAAAGATAGGCGTGCTGATGGGAGGGCTGTCGGCGGAGCGGGAGGTGTCTCTGAAAAGCGGCGCTGCCGTTCACAAGGCGCTCCTGGCGCGGGGTTACGACGCCGTTGCCATCGACGTTGACCGGGACGTGGCCCAAGTGCTGGTCAAGGAATGGGTGGACGTG
>DAIEGL010000194.1 GCA_027356255.1 Geobacter sp.
AGCGCCTGCGGCGCGCAGGGTGGTGATGCCGAAAAAGAGAAACAGAGCCGCGGAGACGAGCTTGATCCAGAAAATGGGGAGAAAGGCGAACAGCACCTTGCCGACCAGCACGGCCCCCACGTTCAACAGGGCGAAGGCCGCGGCGATGCCGATGAAGATCTTCTTCCACGGATATCTGGTGGCGAGCGCCATGGCGGTCAGCTGGGTCTTGTCCCCCAGTTCCGCGAGAAATATGATGCCGAAGGTACTGAGGAATACCGTTGAATTCATAGGGCACCCGATGTTTTAGCCTGAATTCGGCAGTTGACCATGGCCAACTGCCGTTTCTGGGATAATAGGTTTGAGATTTAAGGCTTTTTGTTCTGCCACAGATCAAGGCCGAAAAGGCGGATTGAACAATTATTGATTCTAAATCGTGCCTTTTCCAATAAATCAGTGGCTAACAGTTCAGGGGATGGTAAAAGATTGCCCGCCAAATTGCAAGGGAGGATTCCCTGCGTCTTTTTGCGGCAGCCGCTGATTATGCACGGGGCGGCAGGCAAACAGGTGTCGTGTTGATTAAATTTTGTGCAAATGCTGACCGATAAAGCGAATATTTTTGTCTGCGGAAATAAAAAACCAGTAAATTCAGCCTGTTGGCTGTTGGCATGGTCAATGCTAATATCAAAGTCAAACATCTGATGACCTGAATACGCTGCGGTATTCAACAATATATTTCACAGGCAAAGGCGCCGCCAATAAACATTGGGGCGCCTTTTTTGTTGCCCCGAAAATTCTACGGGCGGTCCACGGATGAGTGGCCGCGAAAGGAGAAGTAACATGAGACAGATCGCGATCTACGGCAAAGGCGGCATCGGCAAATCGACCACAACCCAGAACACGGTGGCAGGGCTTGCGGCCCTCGGCAAGAAGGTGATGATTGTCGGCTGTGACCCCAAGGCGGACTCCACTCGTCTGATTCTCCATGCCAAGGCCCAGGCAACGGTTATGGACCTCGTGCGGGAAAGAGGGACGGTTGAGGACCTGGAGCTTGAGGACGTTTTGAAAGTCGGTTACGGCGATGTCAAGTGCGTTGAGTCCGGCGGACCTGAGCCGGGTGTCGGCTGTGCAGGCCGCGGCGTCATCACTGCCATCAACTTCCTGGAGGAAAACGGTGCCTACACCCCCGACCTCGACTTCGTCTTCTATGACGTTCTCGGCGACGTCGTCTGCGGCGGGTTCGCCATGCCGATCCGCGAGAACAAGGCCGAAGAGATCTACATCGTCTGTTCCGGCGAGATGATGGCCATGTACGCGGCCAACAACATCGCCAAGGGTATCCTCAAGTACGCCTCCTCCGGCAAAGTCCGTCTCGGCGGCCTGATCTGCAACGCCCGCAAGACCGACATGGAGTTCGAGCTGATCAGCGCCCTCGCCGCAAAGCTCGGCACCCAGATGATCCACTTCGTCCCCCGCGACAACCAGGTGCAGCGCGCCGAGCTGCGCAGGATGACGGTCATCGAGTACTCCCCGGAGCACCCCCAGGCTAATGAATACCGCACCCTGGCGCAGAAGATCTCCGACAACAAGATGCTGGTGGTCCCCACCCCGCTGGAGATGGAAGAGCTGGAAGACCTCCTGATGGAATTCGGCATCATGGAAGCCGAGGACGAGGCGATCGTAGGCGTGGCGGAAGCGGCATCGAAGTAATACAAAATATTTTACCACCAAGGCACTGAGAGCACTAAGCAGGACAAAAATCCAAAAGCTGTAAATTGCCTGTGCTTTTATGGGTTATCCACGGTGCACCCAGTGTCTTGGTGGTGAGTTATAAAAGGAGCGTTTTATGTCCAATGCGATAAAGAAAATAGAAGGCATCACCAAAGAGTCTACCCAGGAGATGATCGACAAGGCCCTGGAAGCCTATCCCGAGAAGGGTAAGAAGAAGCGGGCGCCGCACCTGGCCCCCAACGACCAGGCTTCAGGCAGCGCCTGCGTCAAATCCAACAGAAAGACCGTTCCCGGCGTCATGAGCGCCCGCGGCTGCGCCTATGCAGGGGCCAAAGGGGTGGTCTGGGGCCCGATCCGCGACATGGTCCACGTCTCCCACGGCCCGGTCGGCTGCGGCTGGTACTCCTGGGGGACCCGGCGTAACCTGATGAGCGGAATCACCGGCGTCACCAACTTCGCCATGCAGTTCACCTCCGATTTCCAGGAGAAGGACATCGTCTACGGCGGCGACAAGAAGCTGAAGACGCTCCTCCAGGAAGCGAAGGACTTGTTCCCGCTCGCCAAGGGGATATCGGTCCTCTCCGAGTGCCCGGTCGGCCTCATCGGCGACGACATCAACGCTGTGGCCAAGCAGTCCTCCACGGAGCTGGACATCCCGATCATCCCCTGCAACTGCGAGGGGTTCCGCGGCGTCTCCCAGTCCCTCGGCCACCACATCTCGAACGACACGATCCGCGACTACATCATCGAGACCCGCGAGTTCGCCGAGCCGATTGGCCCCTACGACATCGCCCTCATCGGCGAGTACAACATAGGCGGCGACGCCTGGTCGACGAAGCCGCTCCTGGAAGAGTGCGGTTTCAACGTGAAGGCGGTCTGGACCGGTGACGGCGAGATGGAGAAGATTGCCGCCACCCACCAGGTGAAGCTGAACGTCATCCACTGCTACCGCTCCATGAACTACATGTGCAAGGTGATGGAAGAGAAGTACGGCATCCCTTGGATCGAGCTGAACTTCTTCGGCCCGACCAAGATCAGGGAGAGCCTCCGCAAGCTTGCCGAGCTGTTCGACGACAGCATAAAGGAGAAAGTGGAGGCGGTCATCGCCAAGTACGATCCGATCATGCAGTCGGTGATCGAGGAGTACAAGCCGCGTCTCGATGGCAAGAAGGTGATGCTCTACGTCGGGGGCTTGCGTCCACGCCATACCATCAACGCCTACGAGGACCTGGGGATGAGCTGCGTCGGTTCCGGCTACGAGTTCGCCCACGGCGACGACTATGACCGGACCTCCGTCGAGATGCCCGATGCCACCGTGGTCTACGACGACGTCTCCGAACTCGAGTTCGAACAGTTCGCCGATGCCCTGAAGCCCGACCTGATCGGCAGCGGGATCAAGGAGAAGTACCTGTTCCAGAAGATGGGGATTCCGTTCCGGCAGATGCACAGCTGGGATTACTCCGGTCCCTACCACGGCTACAAGGGGTTCCCGATCTTTGCCCGTGACGTGGACATGGCAGTGAACAGCCCGACCTGGGACCTGGTGAAGAGCCCGTTCTAGGCAGATGTCTGACTGGTCCGACATGTCGGACCGGTCAGATAAAATAGACTCAAAAATTGTGGTGGTGTGACGGATGAGTTTCCCACCAAAGGAGATATATTATGGCTAACAACCTAGGATTAGCAGTAAAACCGGTGACCGAGACCCCGGAAGAAGAGATCAATCGGGTCGCGGAATGGATCAACACCGAGGACTACAAGGAAAAGAACTTCGCCCGCACCTCACTCGTCATCAACCCTGCCCACGCCTGCCAGCCGCTCGGCGCAGAGCTGGCGGCCCACGGCTTCGAAGGGACCCTCCCCTTCGTCCACGGCTCCCAGGGGTGCACCTCCTACTTCCGTTCCACCTACAACCGCCACTTCCGCGAGCCCGCTCCGGCTGCCTCCTCCTCCATGACCGAGGACGGGGCGGTGTTCGGCGGCCAGAATAACCTGCACGAGGGCCTGGAGAACGCCTACACCCTCTACAAGCCGAAGATGATCGCGGTCTTCACCTCCTGCATGCCTGAGATCATCGGCGACGACCTGACCGCGTACCTCAAGAACGCCAAACAGAAAGGGTGCGTTCCGGCAGACTTCCCGACCCCCTACGCCAACACCCCGAGCTTCAACGGCTGCCACGTACACGGCTACGACGCCATGCTCCTCTCCATCCTCCAGACCCTGACCTCCGGGAAACAGGTGGAAGGGCGCTGCACCGGCAAGTTGAACCTGATCGCCGGCTTTGATGCCAATACCGGCAACTACCGGGAGTACAAGCGGATGCTTGAGGCCTTCGGCATCCCCTACACCTTCCTGGCCGACATTTCCGAGACGTTCGATTCACCCCTGGACGGCCACTACAAGATCTACCCCGGCGGCACCAAGCTGGACGACGCGGCCGACTCCATCAACGGCAAGGCAACCGTGGCGCTCGGCAGCTACTCCACCGCCAAGACCTTTACCTGGCTCAAGGACAACTACTCCGGCAAGCACGTCTCCATGCCGATGCCGTTCGGGATCGCCAAGACCGACGCCTTCCTGATGAAGCTCTCCGAGCTCTTCGGCAAGCCGGTCCCCGAAAGCCTCAAGGCAGAGCGTGGCCGGGCAGTGGACCTCCTGACCGACGCCCATCAGTACATCCACGGCAAGAAGTTCGCCGTCTACGGCGACCCGGACTACCTCCTCGGCTATGTCTCGTTCCTCCTGGAAATGGGTGCCAAGCCGGTCCACATCCTCTGCTCCAAGGGGACCAAGAAACTGGAGAAGGAGCTGCAGGCCCTGCTCGACGCCTCTCCATACGGCAAGGACGGAAAGATTTACATCAACAAGGACCTCTGGCACATGAGAAGTCTCCTCATGACCGAACCGGTGGACGCCATGATCGGCGATACCCACGGCAAGTTCGCAGCGAGAGACGCCAAGATTCCGCTCTTCCGCTTCGGCTTCCCGATCTTCGACCGGGTCAACCTGCACCGCGTGCCGCTCATCGGCTACCAGGGTGTGATGAACATGGTGGCGACCATCTGCAACAAGTTCATCGAGATCACCGATGAGACGTGCGATGATCAGCACTTTGAGATGATGCGGTAACAAGGGAAGGACCGGGGACCAGGGACTTGGGACTTGGGACCGGGAAAAAATGAAAAACAGAAAGGGCGCCAGTTGGTTGGGCGCCCTTTCTTTGTGGAGTTAAACGGGTCGCAGGTTTTGGGGTGCTAATACCTCTCGAATTCCTCATCCTCCAGGTTCAGCGCAACACCTTCGGCTCCCACCGCCTTTTTCAGCGGTTGCCGATATCCATTTCCTGCGGCGCGCGGGGCCGGTTTCAACTCCTGTGCCGGAGCATGCTTCAGCACCGCGCCCTTCCTCCTCCCGGATGTTTCGTCCACCCTGAAAAAGGTGATCGTCCCCTGGAGCTGCCCGGCCTGGGAGGATAGTTCTTCGGCCGTTGATGCCATCTCCTCGGCAACAGCGGCGTTCTTCTGGATCACCTGGTCGAGGCTCTGGATAGCCTTGTTGATCTGGTCAGCGCCGCTATCCTGTTCCCTGCTCGCCGCGCTGATCTCCTGAACCAGTTCCGCGGTCTTCTGGATGTTGGGGAGGATCGCACCCAGAAGCTCGCCGGCCTTTTCCGCGATCTCCACGCTGGAAACGGAGAGCTCGGAAATTTCGCCTGCCGCCTTCTGGCTCCGCTCGGCGAGTTTTCTCACCTCTGCAGCGACGACGGCGAACCCCTTGCCGTGGTCGCCGGCCCGGGCGGCTTCGATGGCCGCGTTGAGGGCGAGCATGTTGGTCTGCCGGGCGATCTCCTCGATGATGTTGATCTTGCCGGCGATTTCCTTCATGGCATTGACTGTGGAGGCGACCGCTTTCCCCCCTTCCTGGGCGTCTTCGGCGGACTTGACGGCCATCCTTTCCGTCTGCATGGCGTTTTCCGCCGTCTGCTTGATGTTGGAGCTCATCTCCTCCATGGAGGCGGACGCCTCTTCCGCTGATGCCGCCTGTTCCGAGGCCCCCTGGGACATGTGATCCGAATTG
>DAIEGL010000207.1 GCA_027356255.1 Geobacter sp.
TTGTCCTGGATGGCGGCGTAGTCGCGCTGGACGGCCTGTTCGAAATTGATCTCGTCGGAGGAGAGCGGCGCGGCCATCCCTTCGGTTCCGACCACGAGTTCCACGGAGCTTGAGACTTCCTCCACCAGGTCGTCAAAGCCGACCTTGACCTCCTCCGCTGTTTTCATCTCTTCAAAGGGGCGGTTGAAGAGGTTCTTCTGGGGGAAGTCCGGTTCTTCATCGGGCGAAGGGACCGCATGGAAGGCTATCATGCCGAGGGAGAAGAGAAAGCCGAAGAAGGCCGCGGAGTCTTGTCGCGCTTCGCCGGCGTCGATGATCTCGTTCAGGGACCGGCGCGAATCGACCAGCCCCAGCAGATCGATATCCTCCTTGCGCATGGTGGTCAGGTTGGTGCGCCGGAAGAAGAGCCTGGTGCGGGCGGGATAACGGCTGCCGAACCTGGCCAGGAAGCGGTCCGCATCGAAACGGGCTGCGCCCTCCTTGACGGCCTGATAGATGAGCCTGGGCATGGAAAGGGGTATGAGCGGGAGCTCGGCAGTGCAGGCCCCTTCGCTGAAGGCGCCGGCTTCTTCCATCAGCGAGGCCGTGAGCGTGCCGGAGAGAAAGCGGCGCGATTCATCGATGAGGTCCTCGTAGGTGAGGAGACCGGCCTGGGTGAAGAAGAGGCGCTCCTCATCGCTGTCGATGAAGAGCTTAGGATCGTCCCGGCCGATCTTCCCACGGGACGCGAGGAACGCGGCAAAATCACCTTTCCCTTTTGACAGGAACGAGAACGGCTCACCGTTGAAAAAGAAGACCTGGATACCCTGCGGCAGGGTGAGTAGACCGCTTTTCCGCGCGTTATATATATCGATGAGCTGGTCCAGGAGTTTCGGCGCCTCTGCATCGCCCGAAATTTCCGCAAGCGTCGACTGGACGGCGTGCAGGAATGCCTGGCGCGAAAAAGGCTTTTCCAGGTAGTGGGTTACTCCCAGTTTTCTGGCGCCCTGCGCGTACTTATCCCCTTTGTAGATGCCGGTCATGATGATTACCGGGAGCTTCGCCCATTGGGGCGAACGGCGCAGCTTCTGCAGGACTTCGACGCCGCTCAGTTCGGGCAGTTTGAGATCGAGAAGGAGGAGGTCCACATTGCCGGAGGCGATGAGCCGCAGGGCCTCCACGCCGCTCTTCGCCGACAGGACTTCGAGTCCCTGGGCGACGAGGAACGTTTGCAGCATCTGCGACAGCGCTTCGTTATCTTCTGCGAGTAGGATCCGGGTGGCCATTCGTGTACCCCGCGATATGTTGCTTATCTGAAGAGCCGTGGCTGCCTAAGACTTCAGGTATCGATTCACAGCCTGGTTATGCTCTTCGAGGGTTCTGGAAAAAAAGTGGTTGCCGTCCTTTTTTGCCACGAAGTAAAGATAGTCGCATTGGGCCGGGTTGAGAACCGCCTCGATGGCCGCGCTGCTCGGATTGCCGATGGGGCCCGGTGGAAGCCCGTTTATCAGGTAGGTGTTGTAGGGGGACGGGCGCATGATGTCCTGCTTCGACACCTTTCCGGCGAATGCGCGCACCCCGTAGACAGCGGTCGGGTCGCTCTGCAGCCGCATCCCCTTTTTCAGCCGGTTGTAAAAGACCGCCGAGATGATGGGGCGCTCCGAGGGGGCGACGGCCTCCTTTTCGATCATAGAGGCGAGTGTCAGAACTTTATGGCAGGGCATTCCCAGTTTTTTTGCCCGGTCGGCGAACTTGGCCGCATATACCTCGTTGAACTTCCGTACCATCTCCCGGATCAGCCCAGCCTCGTCCATGTTCGGCGGAATGTTGTAGCTGCCGGGATAGAGGTAGCCTTCAACGCTTCTGCCCGGAATGCCCAGTTCCGCGAGCAGTTTCCTGTTCGCGCACTGCCTGAGGAACGATTCCTTGCTGAAAAAGCCGCGGGCCTGGAGCAGTTCCGCCGCCTGGTATGTGGAGTACCCTTCGGGGAGGGCAAAGAGGTGGAGGTAAACATCGCCGGCCACCATTTTATGCACGATTTCAGACGGTTTCATGCCGTCGTTGAACTGGTAGAATCCCGCCTTCAATCTGGCGTCGGCGCCGCTCAGCCTGGTGTAGATGGTAAAGAGCCTGGCGCTGGAGATGATTCCCTTTGTCTCCAGTTCCGCAGCTATTTTCCCCGGAGTTGACCCGTGACCGAGGTCCAGCATCTGAACGTTCCTGCCGTCGCCGGAGGGGGTGGCGATAAAGAGGGCGAAGCGCAAAAACGGTGCAAACAGTAATATTGCGACAACCAGGAGAAAAACCAGGTTCTTTTTGTTTACGGGACGAAGTGCCATTAAATCCGGGCTCAGCTGTTTTTTGAGTCAATGTATCGCGGCGGAATGATTCAAATCGCCAACAATCCAGTTACTTGTAGGTTATATTCCCTTTTATGTCAAGGCCAAATCCCCCTGCAGAAGCCACCCGTGTACCGGCATTCCTTGCAGATTTGATTTGACTTTCCCCTCGCTTGCGGTAGATTCTAATCCAACGCAAAATCCGATAAAAGGAGAGATCTATGAGAAAAATAATGACTGTTCTTGTCGCCACGTCAATTCTATGCACCTCCCTTTCAGGTTGCTATGGTAAAATGGCCCTTACCAGGAAGGTGTACAGGGTGAATGGGGAGGTTAAGGACAAATACCTACGCAGCCTGGTAACCTGGGCGTTCATCATCGTGCCCGTTTACGGCATATCGGCCCTCGCGGATTTCATCGTATTCAACACCATCGAGTTCTGGAGCGGAAGGAATCCGGTGGCCGAAGGGGAAAAGAATTTCCAGTACGCAAGCGATGGCGAGAACTATTTCGTCAATGCCAGGAAGTCTGGTGATGCCGTCCAGTACACCATAAACCATTACAGTGGGAAAAACTACATGGATACATTGTCGATCAACTGGGACCTGAAAACAGGTAAATCCACCGCAATGCTGAAAGAATTCGACAAAACCACCGACTTCGTGGCCATGGCGGACGGAAACGGCGTCAAAGTCAAGCAGTTCGTGAAGGGGCTCAACGCTGTGTCGCCGGTGCATGTGGCTGCCTATGTAAAGTGACGTGCAGCAGGCGATTCCCCGATTGTGCCATAAAAAGGTGTATGGTTTAGACCATATGCCTTTTTTGATGCTCATGCGCTGGACCGGTTTTGCGAAAATTACACCCAACGGCGGTTTGCATGCGCCTCATTTTTTTAAAGACTGATGTCGGGATTCGTTGTATTATGAGACACTTGAAATGAAGACAGGCAAAGGATAAGGAGCTGTTATGCCGCATTATCGTGAAGACCATGGATAGCCGCGGGAAAACTGCATACTTCCCGTTCGGCATCCAAATACGGAAAAAAATGTGGAAGACGCTGGAGATGACGCCTGTGTCCAGAGAGGTCAGGGCGCGGCGGATGCCGGAAATCATGTTCTTTCGGGGCCTGGGCGACAGGCTGACCATATCCGGAGGCCGGCCGGTGCAGGCCGGGCAATTGAAGCTGTATGCCCTGCTCACCATGGTCTTTCGCCATGTCATAGACCTTTACACCGAGGAGCAGCACCCGGGCGTTCTCGATCAGGCATTGGCTTCCGCCGGATTTGCCTGTGATTCCGAAAGGCTTTATGCGGTGCTGGAAAACTTTGTCGCGCTTTTTCCCGGCACTGCCCAATTGTTCGGTGATGCAGCCGAGCCGACGATCTGGCTGGCAGACGACGATTCGCAGCATGGCAGAAAGAAGCAGGGTGCCAAAGAGCTGTTGCTGCTCGCCCTGGCAGGAGAAAACCGGGCGGTGGAAGATTTCCGCAGTCTGTTGGACGACAGCGAGCTTGCCGCCGGAAGCGAATACCGTCTCGCAGTGGAAGGGGTGGAACGGGAACTGGCAGGGACCTTGCCGGTAAGTCCATTCGGCCTTTCCCTGCCGGAGCTTTTGCGCGCTCCCCTCAAGTCATCACCCGCCTCGCTTTACGATCAACTGGAATACATCAGGCAAAACTGGCAGGCGGTTCTGCCTCCTGAACTGCTTCTTGAGATCTCCACCGCATTTACCGTAGTCCAGGAAGAGTCGCGGATCTTTGCCCCGCGCCCCGAGCCAGGGGGGGTAGCCGTGCCGAAGTTCGGCCGGCGGCCGGGTGACCATTATCCCGAGTACGAGCGCTTCTCTCCTGACGCCGACTGGATGGCCAACGTGGTGATGCTCGCCAAGATGGTCTACGTCTGGCTCGACCAGTTGTCCAGAAAGTATAGGCGTCACATCCACCGCCTCGACCATGTGCCGGACGAGGAGCTCGATCTCCTCGCCCGCTGGGGATTCACGGGCCTCTGGCTGATCGGTCTCTGGGAGCGGTCGCCCGCCTCCCAGCGGATCAAGCAGATTGCCGGCAACTCGGATGCCATCTCTTCCGCCTACTCGCTTTACGACTATGTCATTGCCCATGACCTGGGGGGGGAGGAGGCTCTCGCAACCTTGAAGGAGCGCTGCCGCCAGCGGGGCATCCGCCTGGCGAGCGACATGGTGCCGAATCACACCGGTATTTATTCCAAATGGACCGTCGAGCACCCCGACTGGTTCGTCCAGCTCGATTATCCCCCTTATCCCTCCTACGCCTTCAACGGCCCGGACCTCTCCTTTTCTCCCGAAGTCAGCCTCCACATCGAGGACGGCTACTGGGACAAGCGGGACGCGGCAGTGGTGTTCAAGCACTACGACCACCGCGACGGCCGGACCCGTTACATCTACCACGGCAATGACGGCACCTCCACCCCCTGGAACGATACCGCCCAGTTGAACTACCTTTTGCCGCAAGTGCGGGAGGCGGTCATCCAGACCATCCTCCACGTGGCCCGGCAGTTCCCGATCATCCGCTTCGATGCCGCCATGACCCTGGCCAAGAAGCACTACCAGCGCCTCTGGTACCCACAGCCCGGGCTTGGCAGCGGCGTGCCGTCGCGTGCCGAGCACGGCATGGGGCGCGATGAGTTCGACGCCGCCTTCCCCGAAGAATTCTGGCGCGAGGTGGTGGACCGGGTGGCGGCCGAAGCCCCGGACACGCTCCTCCTCGCCGAGGCATTCTGGCTCATGGAGGGGTATTTCGTCCGCACCCTCGGCATGCACCGGGTCTACAACAGCGCCTTCATGAACATGCTCAAGATGGAGGAGAACGCCAAGTACCGCCAGACGCTGAAAAACGTCCTGGAATACGACCATCGCATCCTGCAGCGCTTCGTCAACTTCATGAACAACCCGGACGAAAGGACCGCGGTGGAGCAGTTCGGCAAGGAGGGGAAGTACTTCGGCGCCTGCGTGCTCCTCGTCACCATGCCGGGGCTCCCCATGGTCGGCCACGGCCAGATCGAGGGCTTCCACGAGAAATACGGCATGGAGTACCGCCGGGCCTACTGGGACGAGCCGGTGGACGAGCACATGGTGCGGATGCACGAAGAGAAGGTATTCCCGCTGATGCGCCGGCGCTGGCTGTTCAGCGGCTCGGATAATTTTGTTTTCTACGATTTCTTCGCCGGCGATCAAGTCAACGAGGATGTCTTCGCCTACTCCAACCGGCAGGGGACCGAACGGGGGGTCATCCTCTACCACAACCGGTTTGCCGAAACCGCTGGCTGGATACGCACATCCACGGCCATTGCCGTAAAGGATGGGACGGGCGAGATGGTGCTGGTGCAGAAGACCCTCGGCTCCGCGCTCGGGTTCAATCCCGACGGCCGCTTTTACTACGCTTTCCGCGATTACGCATCCGGGCTAGAGTATCTCCGGCCAGGGCGCGAACTCTGCGAAAAGGGGCTCTTCGTCGAGCTTGCGGCCTTCGAATATCACGCCTTCCTCGATTTCCGCGAGATCGTAGACGACGACTACGGCACCTGGGGACAACTCTGCCATAACCTGGCGGGGAGCGGGGTCGCCAGTGTGGACGAGGAGGTGAAGCAGGTCCGGTTCAAGGGGGTGCTCGACCTGGTGCGGCTGCTGCTCGCCCATCGTCCCATTCGCCCTGCAGGGGAAGCTGCCGTTGCCGCAGAAGAGCGGTTCCAGGCCTTTCTGGAGGCGCTGGCCGGTCATGTGGGAGGGCGGGAACGGGTCGGAGAGATTGCTGCCGCAGTCGTCCGGGAGCTTGAATTCCTCAGCGCCATGGCAGCAGGTGAGGCGTGCGGAGAGGACGCTGCCCCCCGGAAGCTGGCGATGCAAGCCATCTCCGGCCACAACGAGCTGCAGGTCGTCGCCGTTGCCTGGCTTTTCCTGCACCGGGTCGGGATGCTGAACGAGAAGAGCGGCTGGGAGACCCGGTCGGCCGAAATTTTGCACGAGTTTGGTCTTGAACGTGCGGTGGCGGAGGCCCTCTACGCCTCGGCCGGAGGGGAGGATGCCGGACCGCCGCCTCTGGCGGTGACGGATGCCGTCATCCTGCTGCGGCTTATGGTCCGCTGGCAGGGGTTCTACGGTGCCCCGGAATCGGAGCGGCTGCAAATGCTGTTCGAAGACCCGCTCGTACAGCAGTTCTGCCTGGTCCACGTCAGCGACGGCTGCCGGTGGTGCAACAAGGAGCGCCTGGAGTTTCTGCTCCACGGGCTCTTCCTGGCCGCCCTGGTCTGCAACAGCGGAGAGTTGCCGGCCGGAGCGCGGGAACCGTCGGCCGTCATGATAAATTTGTACCGGGAAACCTCTCTGCTCCTGCAGCTGGCGGCGGAAGCCGGCTACCGGTTGGACGCATATCTAAACCCGGCAACGGCTGGCAACGAGGCGCACCCAGGTTAATTGGTCGATCTGTTATTGCTTTCAATATGAGGAGGAATATGGCGTATGGGCGATGCTGAACAGGACAAGGAACTGACTGATGTGATACTCTGCTACAAGGCGATGGGGGTTTCGATCGATGATTCTCCCGCGCAGATCGAACGGGCGTACAAGCTTTTGACGGAGGATTACAGGAAAAACCTGGCCTCTCCCGACCCTGCCGTACGCGAGAGCGCCAGAAACAGCATGCTCCTCGTCAGTGAGATGTACGATAAGATCAAGGGGTCGATCACTTACAACGCCAAGGCGAAAGAATGCATGAAGGCGGGGATGAGAGAGGTGGAAAGACAGAGCACCGCCAGGGCTGCCGCCTCTGTAAAGGTGGAGAAAAGCCGCCTCATGAATTGCCCGTCGTGCAGAAGCGCGATCAGCATAGGGTCAAAGAGCTGTCCCGTCTGTAAGACCCGGATTTATACCAAAACGGAACAAATCCTTAACCAGTATTTTACAAAAACAACGATCATCATCCTTTGTCTTTTTCTGCTGATAGGCATTCTGGCAGGTCTGGGCATCATGTACCCGGCTCAGGTCAGGGCCTTTGCAGTCAGCATTGCGGACAGTATCGGTATCGGTGGGGTGAAGTGAGAAGGAGAACCTTTTGTGTACAGTAGCATTTCCCGGTTTTTCATGTTGGTCGCCATTTTTCTTTTTGCCGGTTGCGCCACCATCCGGAAGCCGCTCAGCGGCATAGTGCCCGGTAGGGAAACGGAAACCCTCCAGTCCTCCATTTCCATCTCCATCAAGACCGCAGAGCGGAGCACCGGCGGCCGCGGTTACCTGATCTTCAAGCAACCAGACCGCTTCCATCTGGCAGTCTTATCGCCGTTCGGCAGTACCCTGCTCGAAGTCTTCAGCGACAGCGAGCGGTTGACCTGTCTCATCCCCTCGGAACAGACCGCCTACAGCGGCCTTTTCTCCGAATTGCCCGACCGTGGCGCACTCAATAGCCTTGCGCTGATGAAATGGGTGATCGAGCGCCCTCCCCTGAGCGCCCCGTCGTCGGGCCCAATGGAAATTCCCATGGCCGATGGGCGCACTGAGCGGATCTATTTTGACCAGAACGGACTTGTGCAGCGGAAGGTAAGCGGGGATGGCGACGAGGTCGTGTACAAAGATTACCAGAACGTGAACGGTGTGGCATTTCCCTCCTCGATCGAGTTCTGCAACCGACGCGGGGATACGGTGCGGATAGTCTTTGACGAACCGGAGATCAACCAGGCGGTGGAGGACGTTGCCCTGACGCCCAACCTCCAGGGGATCACGGTTCTTCCCCTCACCGAATTCAAGGGGTTCTAACCCGGAAGCGGCATAGGGGGCAATGGCGCGGCATCGATTCAGGCAACGGGCGTTATGACGCTTTTAACGGCCTCCCGCAGCACGGAAGAAGCGTTCGTATTTGTGACCTTCATGAGTTCCCGGATGCACTCCAATTCGTTGTCGCTTACCCGGACGCAGATGACATTGCTCACGATTTTCTTTTTCTGCTTCCGCATCCTGGCGTCTTTACGGATCGACATACGCTTCCCCCTCAGAACTCCTGCGGCATCCCCTTCACCTGCCGGGCAGTGAAGACCGGGCCGTCCTTGCAGACGTAGGTATTTCCCACATTGCATCTGCCGCATTTCCCCAGGCCGCACTTCATCCTGTTCTCCAGCGTGGTGTAGATG
>DAIEGL010000281.1 GCA_027356255.1 Geobacter sp.
AATCGTCCATGACGTGCAGCTCCCGGCCGACGGCCAGGTGAGGATGGCCGGAGCCGTCGGCTGAAGCTACGAAAGCGTATTCGCTGGATTCGATGAAGCGTCTGATTTCCTCGGTCAACATGCCGGCGCACTCCTAATCGACGTAATTCCCTTTTGTCTCGAAATCCAGGATGTCGAGGAGGGTTTTGGGCTTGAAGGGAAGGGTATGGTGCTTTTTATCCCCACTCGTCCATGCAACCATCTCTTCCCCATCCTTGACGGTCCTGGAAATCCGGTCGCCGCAGAGTTGCTGCACATGATCCCACATCTGCTCCATATCGATGAGTTCAAAGCCCCCGAACACTTCTCCTTTGTCGATATTGCTCTCGAACCTCTCGATAAGGTCGAAATCGATGAAATCTTCTTCCTTTCTCCACCATTTGATAAAGCACTGCGCCGCTGTTTTCTGCTCCGCGATCATCTTGATGATTTCTCCGCCGGTCATGACGTACCTCCTTTAATGCAATTGAACTTTGACCTGTCGTTCCCTGTTGCTTCCTACTGATAAGTATAGCCCTGATGCGAAGGGGCGCAAGTTTCGAATCGTGCCACCAGTCGTCGGCGCAGGACTCGTGAACCGGCAAACGGCGGCTGGTCGTCCGTTGCATAATCACGACATTTTGCTACCCTTTTAATATCCTGCCCAACGGTTTTGGTCCCCATTTGCAGTCACAGAGCGACTTGTCTGAAACAGGAGAAATACCATGGATAAATTGGCTGGCCTGGTCAACCGGGCTGCAAAAGTCTTCACGCCGGCGCTGCATCTTTACTACCCGATCACCATTGCCAAGGGGAGCGGGGCAACCATCGAGTCTACCGACGGGAAGCGGTATCTGGATTTCTCCTCGGGGCTCGCGGTCCTGAATGTGGGGCACAACCACCCCCGCGTGCTTGAGGCGGCCAGAAAACAGCTGGACTCTTTCGTCCACACCGGCGGTATCTATTACAGCGAGACCTCCGTGGCGGCCGCGGAAAAGCTCGTTACCATAACCCCGGAAGGGCTGGACATGCTTTTCTTCAGTAATTCCGGCGCCGAGGCCGTGGAAGGCGCCCTGAAGCTGGCGCGGTTTGTGACCGGCCGGCAAGGGATCGTCTCCTTCACCGGCGCATTCCATGGCAGGACCCTGGGGGCGATTTCCGTCACCACCAGTACCGCCCTCTATCGAAGGCGGTATCACCCTCTGCTACCCTCGGTCTACCACTCCCCTTATCCTTCCTGTTTCCGCTGCCCCTTCCAGGCCGGTCCCGACACGTGCGGGCTCTCCTGCCTGCGGTACCTGCGGAGCCTTTTCGAACGGCAGATTCCGGCCGAGGAGGTGGCCGCGGTCATCATCGAACCGGTTCTCGGCGAGGGGGGATATTATCCCGCCCCGGCAAGGTTCCTGGCGGAGTTGCGGAAACTGTGCACCGAGCACGGCATCCTGCTGATCTTTGATGAGGTGCAGTCCGGGATGGGGCGGACCGGTCGCTGGTTTGCGGGGGAACTGAGCAGCGTCGTGCCTGACATCATGACGGTAGCCAAGGGGATCGCTTCGGGGTTTCCCCTTTCGGCGGTCGTGGCGGGGAAGGAGCTGATGCAGAGGTGGGAGCCGGGGGCGCACGGCACGACTTTCGGCGGCAATCCGGTTTCCTGTGCCGCGTCCATTGCGACGATCGAGGTGATTCAGAAGCAGAAGCTGCTCGACAAAAGCACATTGGGCGGCGACCGGGCGTTGAACCGGCTGCGCAGGATCGCCGCAAGGTTTCCGGTCGTAGGCGACGTGCGCGGCTTCGGATACATGATCGGGATCGAATTCGTAGATAAGCTCGGGGAGCCGGACGCTGACGCCTGCCGGAAGGTCCTCGACCATTGTCTCGCGAACGGGTTGATCCTGATCGGGTGTGGCCCGAAGAGGAACATCGTCCGGTTCATCCCCCCCCTCGTCGTCACCGACGCGGAAATGGAGGCGGCGCTCGACATATTCGAAGAAGGGGTGAAGGGGGTGCAATGAAGCGGGTGCGGGTCATCATCATGGGGGCGGCCGGGCGTGATTTCCACAACTTCAACGTCTGTTTCAGAAACGATCCAAATTACCGGGTTGCGGCCTTTACCGCCGCCCAGATTCCGTTCATAGCCGGACGCAGGTACCCGGCTGCACTCGCGGGCAGGCTCTACCCCCGCGGCATCCCCATATTTGATGAAGCAGAGCTTGAGAAACTCCTGGGCAAACACCGGATAAACCAGGTGGTTTTTGCCTACAGCGACATCTCATACAGCGAGATCATGCACAAGGCCTCGCTGGTTATGGCGCACGGGGCTGATTTCCGGCTGATCGGCCCGGATGCCGCCATGCTGAAGAGCAAAAGGCCCATCATCTCCGTCTGCGCCGTGCGCACCGGTTGCGGCAAGAGCCAGATCACGCGCCATGTTGCCGCCCTGCTCAAGGCGAAAGGGGTGAGGCCGGTGGTGGTTCGGCACCCCATGCCCTACGGGGAGCTGGCCAAGGAGGCGGTCGAAAGGTTCTCCCGCTTCGAGGATCTCACCATCTACCGGTGCACCATCGAGGAGCGGGAGGAGTACGAGCCGCTCATCCGTCAGGGAACTCTGGTCTACGCCGGGGTCGATTACGAAAGGATCCTGCGGGCCGCGGAGAAGGAAGGGGATGTGATAATCTGGGACGGGGGGAACAACGATTTCCCCTTTTTCAGGCCCGACCTGGAGATGACCGTGGCGGACCCCCTGCGCAGCGGTGACGAAACGGCCTATTTCCCAGCGGAAGTCAATCTCCGCCGGGCTTCGGTTATCATCATCAATAAAATCAACGCAGCCGATGCCGCCACGGCCCGCAAGCTGGAAGACGCCGTTATTGCGGTCAACGGCCGGGCGCAGATCGTGCGGACTGCATCGGAGGTCACGGCGGAGTGTGCCGGCGATATCCGGGGGAAGAGGGTGCTGGTGGTTGAGGACGGGCCGAGCGTGACCCACGGCAATCTGCCGAGCGGTGCCGGCCTGGCCGCTGCCCATCGATTCGGCGCAGCCGAGGTCGTGGATCCCCGCCCGTTTGCCGTCGGCTCCCTGGCAGAAACCTTCCGCGCCTGGCCCCACATCGGCCCGGTGCTCCCCGCCATGGGATACAGCGACAGGCAGCGCGAGGAGCTGCGGCAGACGATCGAAGCTGTCCCGTGCGACATGGTCCTTTCCGCAACCCCAATTGATCTCGCCTCCATCGTGCATCCGGACAAGACGGTATGCCGGGTGTTCTACGAAATCAGGGAGGAAGAGGGGGCGCCGCTGAAAGGGATGATATGCGCCTTCCTTGCCGATAGGGGTTTTTAAAAAGACAAAAATCTTAATAGGCCACATAAAAAACGGAAAAGGCGGATTAATCAAACCCTGATACCGTTTTAAATCCGCATTGATCCTCTTTTTCGGTTTTTTCTGCGTTCTGTAAAGATTTGGTTTTGCCTTCCTCAGCGGACCACTGCGCCCTCTGCGGTACATTCTTCCAGGAAGTTTTTCTCCGTGTCCTTAGTGTCTGGTGAAAAAAGGTTTTCTCCGCATGTGCCATCTTCAATCTCTGGCACACTGTGTGCTATAAGGATATGAACCGCCAGAGAGGCGCCATGGGGGAATGCGCCCCCCAAAGTTCCAGCCGAGGTTTCGGGAAAGAGAGATTATCATGACGAATCAGTTGTTAAATAACGGTGATGGACTGTCGGTTCTGATCGTGGACGATGACAACGACGTTCTCAACGAATTACGGTTGATGCTTCTGTCCAACGGTATCCGCGACATCATCACCCTTTCGGACAGCCGCTCCGTCCTTTCCGAGCTGGACAAGGGTGGTGTTTCGGTGCTCCTCCTGGACTGGATCATGCCGGGACTTACCGGGGCGGAACTGCTCCCCACCATAATCCAGCGCTTCCCGCATATTCCGGTCATCGTCATAACGGCGGTAAGCGACGTT
>DAIEGL010000214.1 GCA_027356255.1 Geobacter sp.
CCTTTGCCCGCCCCGACAAAAGGGCGCCCCCTGCCGATACCCTCTTTCAGAACGAATGTCGTCGCGTCGGCAAGCAGTACCGCTTCCCCCATCATTTCACCAAGGGAGCGGTATTTGGGTGAATCGGCGACAACCCCTCCACCGTAAACGGCTGCGGCTACACCCAGGTGGAGAAACGGGTTGCCCAAAATGCTCCCGGCATCGGCTGCCTTGTCCAGGCTGTGCCCTTTCGCTCCCTGGAGCTTCGTCCTGATGTCGCTGTCGAAAACATAGGTCAGGCCCACTGCCCCAGCCACTGCCACGGTTCCGATTAAGCCGTGATTATCGAGCCCGACCGGCGTCTTGACGACATCAAGCGCCTCGTCCCCAAAGCGCGCAATCTCTCCCTTTATGGCAGTCGTGCTGTTGAAGAGGTTATCTTCAGCCAGAGCTGGGGGTACGACAAGTAAAAACAGCAACAGAATCGGTAAAAGGCAACGCACGTGAATCTCCTTCCGACAAGACAACAACTCCCCAAGCGATGAACAACAGCCACCTGGGGAGGAAATGAAAGCATTTATTGCAGCAAGGACACCGGTCCGTCGGTTTTGCCGGAACGGACGCGGGTCATTTTCGGCCACGAAAGCTGAGCGCACCTTTTATCTCCTGCCAGCGCTGCCGGTCGTCATCGGGCATCTTGTCGAAATATTCGAGGACGAAAGCGGTAAAGAGGGAGACGAAGAAGGCGGTAAAAGTGGCAAGTATGATGATCAGCGACCTTTTCGGCTTGCTCTTCTTCATGGGGACCACCGCATCGTCCAGCACCTGGACGGATGACGAGTCCTTCGCCTCGGAAAACTTCGCCACTTCGTACTGCTTTTTCAACTGCTCATAAATTGCTTCCTGCGTCTTCAGCTCCCGCAACCTGCGGGCGTATTCCAGACCGAGATCGGGAACATTGCCGGCCGAAGGGATCACGTCGCTGGCGCCGGTACCGGATAATGCCCCCAACTGGTTGCGCAGTTTTGCAAGCGATGCCTGAAGCAGCTTCACTTCCGGGCTTTCGTCGGTCTGATAGCTTTTCAGCGAAGCGAGCTGGACCTCCTTGGAAACGATCTCCGCTCTTAGCCGGGCGATTCCCTCAATGCTGGCCGCAGCCTGGGCATCAACCTTGAACATCTTGTTCTTTTCCTGGAATGTCCTCAAATCGTCTTCAGCGTGCGACAGATCCTGCTTGACCACCTCAAGGCGCTTTTCCAGGAAAACCCTTTCGGCGCCGGCTTTGGTCAGGTTCAGCTGCACGCTTCGGGTCCCCAATTCCTCGACCATCACGTTTGCCAGGCTGGCAGCCATCTTGGGGTCCCTGCTCTCGGCGGTGATGGTGATGATCCCGTCCTTTCCGGCCTGACACTTCACCACGCCTGCCAACACTTTTCTCGTGTCGTCAAGGGTATTTGTCTTGAACCTTTTCTGCAGATCGAGGCGCTTGATCACCGCATCGGCAACCGAGCGGCTCTTCAGAATCCCCATGTAGAGGTCGGCGCTCCCACCCAGGAAACCGCCCGCCAGTCCTGCAAGGCCGCCCATCTGACCGAGAAGAGCCGATACCCCTCCCCCTCCCACATCCTTCTGCGGGGGAAGCAACCTCGCCGTCGCCGAATAGATATTCGGCAGGAAGAGGCAGTATATCGTGGAAATAATGGCGACCGAAACAGTAAGCTTGGCGATCATCCCCTTGCGCTTGACGACCACCCGGAGGAGGTCAAGAAGGTTTATCTCCTGCTCGTCCATCAGCACTTCTTTTTCATGTTCATCCATGCCAGCATCCTTTATTTGAGTCCGAGCAAGACAGTGCCTGCGGTCAGCGCTATCTGCGACATGATGGTGGTTATGTCCTTGATGTCCCTCAGCCACGCAGTCCGTTCCAGTTTCTGCGGCACGACCAGGGTGTCGCCGGGGTCCATGGTCTTTGAGAGGAAGCTGCCAAAAGTCCAGCTCTTCGACACATCGTCCCAATGGATACCGAACGAAGACTGTTGCCGGCTGTCCACGGAACCATCCGCCTTTATGATATACATGTCGTCTTGTTCGGCATCCCCGGTCGGTCCGCCGGCATTTTTCAGATAGTCCACTATGCTGTTCCCCGGCGTATGGACGAATGTCGTCGGATTGTAAACCTGCCCCATCACATTGATGACACTCGGTGTCTGCGGCACATCCAGGAGATCCCCCCCCATCATTTCCAGGTCGTAGGGACTCTTCTTCAGCTCGTTCAAAGGCGTGAGACGCACCACCACCCGCCCTTCGGCCCTTACCGTCTTCAGCTTTTCCAACCCCTGCATCAGCCCGTCCAAAGACGCCTTGGTCGCTTCGAGCTCCTCCTTTGACGCGGCAAGGGAAGCGAGTTCACCCTGCTTCTTCATGATGTCCTGTTCGCTGCGGGCGATGACTTCGTCCATCCGCTTCTGCTGACTTTCCTGGACCGATTTTCTGGTGAACTTGGCCCCGTTCAGATAGGCCTTGTCGGTAAAACCACCCGCCCTGGCTATGACCGAATCGAGCTTCTCCCCCTTGGCAATGGAATAGGTGCCTGGAAACCTGAACTCGCCCTTCAGCGTCACGAACCTGTCGGCTGCGTCGAGCCACTCGGCAACACCGCGGACGATAAGGACGTCGTCCGGCTGGAGGCGAACGTTCTGATCCGCGTCGCCGGCCATGGCCTTTTTCAGGTTGATGTCCACCCGTATCGAGTTGGCCTTGCCGTTCACCACGTCAAGACGGGTCAACTCGGCATTATCCATGTAGGCGTTTCTCTTGAGGCTCCCCGCTGCGGTCACCAAATCGCGCACCGTCATCTGCGGGTAATAGTCGTAGGCACCCGGATTCAACACTTGGCCGTTGATTGAAACCACCGGCCTCTCCACCATTTCATCGCGGGAAAACACCCGGATGGTATCCTGTTCCTTAAGCGGGATGTTTTCCTTCTGATCGCCTTCCATGGCCTTGCGCAGGTTTATCGACAATGTTTCCTTATGCATGTCAGGTGCAGCCAGGCGGGTGATTTCCGCCGATTCCAGGTATGAATCCGGCAAGAGCACCGTGTAAGAAGGGATTATATCGGTTACCCGCATCCCGTCTTTATACTGGTATTCGCCCGGCCGCGCCACATTTCCCTTGAGGCTGACAACCTGGCGGAACGCCTTGAACACAGGAAAGACCTTTATCATGTCCCTGTCCTGAATCTCCACCTTTGCAAGGGTTTCGTCCGTCCGGCCAGCTTTCGTCTCGTAATCAAGGACGACCCGGGCACTGTTCCCTTCGATCCTCTCCACCTGCAGTCTACCCGTATCGCCGGAAGCGGCAATCCCGCCTGCAAGCTGCAAGACCTGGAGAAGGTTCGCCTTACCCTTCAGCTCGTATATCCCCGGCCGTTTGACCTCTCCGGCCACAGCCGCCACGGGCCCTATAACCGGGACAAAGATGGTGTCGCCGTTTTGCAGACGCAGGTCTTTACTCCGGTCGCCGCCCAAGAGCATATCGTAGAGGTCGATCTCCTGGACAACCTTTCCCCCCCTGAGCAGTCTGATGGAACGGAGGCTGCCGTTCGTCGAAGGGCCGCCAGCCTGGGACAGGGCGTTTATGACCGTCGCAAGCGAGCTGACGGAATACGTGCCGGGAGATTCCACCTCGCCGACGAGGAACACCTGAATGGTACGCAGTCTGCCGAGCGTCACATTCAGTTCGTACCCTTTAAAATAGCGGGAAATGGCCTTGTTTATGACATCCTTGGCCTGGGCGTAAGTGATCCCCCAGACCTTCACCGTGCCGACTTTCGGCAGGGTAATTTCACCGTTTCTGTCCACCGTCGCATCGTAGCGCGCCTGCACCGTCCCCCAGAGGTCGATGCGCAGCGAATCTCCCGGCCCGATGATGTAGTCCCCCCCCACAGGGAGGTTGTCGGTCATCACCCCGGCAGAAAGGCTGTTTTTGAAAAAATCGTAACCGAACTGCTTGAGCTCACGCTTGAACGGGTCCACCTCCAGATTGCCCTGCATGGTCGTCACTTTCCGGGCAAACGATTTTTCCAAATGAGAACCCAGCTCTTCCTCCGGCAATGGAATTGCCGTTATTTCATTGGAAAAAGATACAAGGTCGACCGATTTCGGCTCCGTCCCGTCCGTTTCCGGCTTGACCTGGGTGCTGGTGCTCCCCTGTACCTTGATATAATAGACTTGGTGGTTATTCAGCGCCCGGAGCTTATAATCCCGTACACCACCCACTTCCAGTTTCTTGTCATAACGACCGGACTCGGTCCCGTAAAACAGGGTGTACCTCATCGGCGGATCGCCCGGTTTCTGTTGCAGCCCCTTGATGTCCCAGCTCAGGGAAACGAGTCCGTCGCCAGGCTCGGCCTTTAAGAGAATCCTCGATTTTTTTGCGGCCAACTCAGTTAAGACGTTGTCCTTTTCGAGAGTGACCTTGCTCTTGTCAAAAGAGGCCCCCTTGTCGGCACCGGCTGCGCCTTCACCCTTCAGATCGTTCAAAGCTTCGAGAGGAATCCCTTGTTTTTCTTTTCCCGTGTAGACCCCCTGATCCTCGTTGTTTTTCGTTTCATCGGCCGGCAATGCATAGGCAGGCACGAAGATAAGGAGCAGAAGCAGGGTCAGTACACTGTTGCGAAATATCTTTTTCATCTATCCGTCCCTGAGAGTTTTTGATAATCCGGCGACATGAATGCTCCGCCGGCGAATCCCTTCACGTTCATGGCATCCGAAACCGGCTCCAAACGAAAAAAACAGCAATCCTTAGGAAAGGATTACTGTTTTCATTGGATGGTGGTGATCCCAAGGGGACTTGAACCCCTGTTACCGACGTGAAAGGCCGGTGTCCTAACCGCTAGACGATGGGACCTAGATAACGGTGAATGGTGAACAGTGAAAGGTGAATGGTCATCAAATACTTTCATATCCCGCTCACACTGCACATTTCACGCTTCACTTTTTTATTTTTTATGGCTGGGGTGCAAGGATTCGAACCTTGGGTGACGGAGTCAGAGTCCGTTGCCTTACCGCTTGGCGACACCCCAACAAGTAGACGAGTTATATAGCAAAGTGCGCCGTTCCAGTCAAGCATTTTTCAGTGACCCGCGACAGTCGCAGCTGACTGGAACAGAGGTCATCAGCATTTGATGTTTAAAGCTCCCGCTGCGATTGCCCTTATATTGGCAGGAATAAACTTATGATTTCTTTCCGGGAGGACCTCTTTCAACCCCTCCTCCAGCGAAGCGAGGGACACCACGCCCGATTTCGCCACATAGGCGCCGATGGCCACCATGTTGACCATCCTGGCGTCGCCAAGCCCCATGGCAATGTCATTCATGGGAATGGCTATGATTTCCACATCGTCCCGCTGCAGAGCAACCGTATCGACCAGGGAGGAGTTTATTATACAGATGCCACCCGGTTTGACCTTTGCGCCGAATTTATCCAGTGACGCCTGGTTGAGTATTATTGCGACTGAAGGGGTGCCTACGATCGGCGACCCCACGTCGCCATCGGCAATCACCACGGTGCACATGGCGGCTCCGCCACGTTTTTCAACCCCGTAGGATGGAAAAAACGATACGTTTTTACCCTCGATTATCGCTGCATAGGAGAGAAGATTGCCCGCAAGCAGCACGCCCTGCCCTCCAAAGCCCGATATAAAAACATCGTATCGCATGCTTAACCTCGTCTGTTCACAAGTTCTCAACGTTCTTGTACACACCCGGCTTGAAATAGTCGCACATCTCCGCGCCGACCCGTGCATTGGCAGAAAGCGGATTCATACCCCAATTGGTCGGGCAAGCCGAAAGGGCCTCTATAAAGGAAAAACCCTTTCCTTCCACCTGATACCGAAATGCCTTTTTGATCTGCTTTTTGGCGTCCATCAGGTTCCTGGGGGAATCGACCGCCACCCGTGCCGAGAATGCAACCCCTTCCAGCTGTGACAGAAGCTCGGCCATCCTGATGGGTGCCCCGTCCTTTGACTTATTCCTGCCATAAGGGGAGGTTGAAGTCCTCTGACCAAGCAGGGTGGTCGGCGCCATCTGCCCACCGGTCATTCCGTAGGTTGTGTTGTTGACAAAGATAACGGTGATATCCTCGCCGCGGTTGGCGGCATGTATGATCTCCGCAGTGCCGATGGCGGCGAGGTCCCCATCACCCTGATAGGTGAAGACAAAGCTGTCCGGTTTCGCACGTTTCACCCCTGTCGCCACCGCAGCAGCGCGACCATGGGGGGACTCCACGACATCGATATCGAAATAGCCGTAAAGAAAAACCGAGCAGCCGACCGAAGCAACGCCGATGGTATGCTGCTGAACGCCGAATTCATCCATCGCCTCGGCAACAAGACGGTGAATCGTGCCATGATGGCAACCCGGGCAAAAGTGCGTCTGCACATCCTTCAGACTTTCCGGCTTTTTAAAAACCTGCTTCATGGAAAACCTCGCTTTTAATCAGGAACGAGGTAAAAGGTGCGGGGTACGAGGAAAACCTAACTCCTCGAACCTCGAACCTCGATCCTGCAGTCAATAATGCTTCCTGATCTGCTCCAGCAACTCTTCAGGGGTCGGGAGCGACCCTGCCCCCGGCGGCCTGCCGTAAAAATTAACCTCTGCATCCCTGGCGACGCAAAGCCGGACGTCTTCAACCATCTGGCCGGTGTTGAGTTCGATGTCGAGCACCTTTTTGCATTGTTGCGTCGCCCGCTGCAGGGCCTTTTCCGGAAAGGGGAAAAGGGTCACGGGGCGGAGCAGACCGACCTTGAGTCCCGCCTCTCGCGCCATCATGACGGCTGTCTTGACGATCCTCGCCGTAGAGCCGAAGGCGGTGACCAGCAGTCGGGCATCGGCAACCATGAACTCTTCCCAGCGGGTCTCCCTCTCCTTCAGTTCCTGATACTTTGCGTGCAGGCGCCAGTTATGGGCTTCCAGTTCGCCGTCGCCGAGAAAGAGGGATTTGACGACCCGCTGCTCGCCGCCCCCCCGTCCCCTGACCGCCCAATCCTTGGGAGGAAGTTTCGTATCCGGCCTTCTGTTGGCGACAAGGGCTTCCTTCATCTGTCCCACGACCGAATCCCCCAGCACCATGGCCGGCATCCGGTAGTTGTCGGCGAGGTCGAAGGCAAGCATGGTGAGGTCGTACAGCTCCTGCACCGAGGCAGGCGCCAGCACGACAATATGATAACCGCCGTGCCCCCCTCCCTTGACCGCCTGGAAATAGTCGGCCTGTGAAGCATCGATGCCCCCGAGTCCGGGACCGGAACGGGAAATATTGACGATAACACCGGGAAGTTCGGACCCCGCCATATAGGAAATACCTTCCTGCTTGAGGGAAATGCCAGGGCTCGACGAAGATGTCATGGCGCGCACGCCGGTCGCGGAAGCTCCCAAAAGCATGTTGATGGACGCAATCTCGCTCTCCGCCTGGATGAATTCTCCGCCAAGCTTGGGCAATTCACGGGAAAGGTATTCCGGGATGTCGCTCTGGGGGGTGATGGGATAGCCGAAATAGTAGCGACAACCGGCCTCAATGGCAGCCATCGCAACAGCCTCGTTCCCTTTCACAAACAATCGCTTTGACAAATGTACCTCCGCTGGAATCGACTGGACCAATCTCTGACATTAGCAATCCTGCTCAAAGACAGACAACCGTATCCCTGTTCCAAACATCTTGTCTGCAATCAGTCATCGATTGTTTTCAGAAATATTATTTGAAAACTACGATGGCAACATCCGGGCACATTTCGGCGCACAATGCACAGCCGATGCATTTGTCTTGAAGAGTTATATGCGCCGGGGTATACCCCTGATGATTGATCTTGTCGCTCAACACTATCAGCTTGTGCGGACAAGCTATCGTGCACAGTCCACACCCCTTACATCTCAGCTCGTCGATTCTTATCAATGCCATTGTAGCTTCCCTTGAGTTGCTTTGACACCCGTTAGCTCACGTTTTAGACAAAACTAACAGATGATTACCAAACCAGTCAACGGTTTTAATTTCTACAAAATTTCATTTATTACTTGATTTAGTTCAACAATGTAGTTAAATATAAAAAATTGAATCATAATAATTATATCTGACAAGGAGGAGTAAAGATGGCCTCAACATTACTGGAACTTACTGCCAACATTGTCTCTTCACATGCATCTGTATCAGAGATGTCCGGTGAAGAACTGCTTCAGGAACTGCAAAAGGTTTATTCTGCATTGCAGAAACTGGAGACCGTCACTGGTGAAACCGGTGAGGAGGCTGAAGTAAAAGCCCCGGCAATCTCCCTAAAAAAAGCCTTTCAACCGGACCAGGTCTCCTGCATGATCTGCGGCAAGACCGGCATGAAGACACTCGCCCGTCACCTGGCCCAGGTACACAATATGAAGCCCGGCGCATACCGAAAGCAGTTCGGCATTCCCAGCACCCAGGCGCTCACTGCCAAGAATTTCTCTGAAGCCAGGAGAAAGATGGCTCAGGAAAGGGGCCTGGCCGACAACCTGGCAAAAGCCAGAGCCGTCAGGGCTGCTAAGATAAAGGCAAAGACAGCCGCACCGGAGTCGGCAGTCAAGGCGGCGAAGGCGGCCCCTAAACCGGCGAAGGCTGCTGCAAAGGCAAAACCGGCTGCGACAAAGGCTGCACCAAAGACCAAAAAGGCATAATACACGACGCACCGTCGTCCGACAACCGCCCCCCCTCCAGTGGGCGGTTTTTTATTGTTCTTCCGATATTTCCGGGGGGACAGCAGTGGCTTTTCCACTCTCGTCAACCACATCTCCAATTCAGGTTGACAACGACCGATCCGCCATGCTAATTCATGGATCGGAGGAAATCCCATGAATAATACGCTTGAGGTATTGGCAGACCATATCATAAACGGCGGGGCAATATCCGAGGCGGAAGCCGTGGAACTTGCGCAGATGGAAGGCTCGGCCCTCTTTGCGCTTTTTTGCGCGGCAAACCGCGTCAAAGAACATTTTATTGGCGACAAGGTCTATCTCTGCTCCATCATCAACGCCAAATCGGGCCGTTGCCCTGAAAACTGCTCTTTTTGCGCCCAATCGGCCCACCACAGGACCGATGCGCCGGTCTATCCGTTGATTGACGAAGACAGGATGGTGGCCTGCGCCCGTGAAGCGGAAAAGAACGGCTCGTCATGCTACGGAATCATCACCAGCGGCACCTCGATCGACAAAGGAGATGAACTGGACCGGATCTGCCGGGCGGTGAAACGGATCAGACAGGAAACCGGCATCACGCCGTCATGCTCCCTCGGCATCATTGACTACGAAACGGCGCTTGCCCTCAAGGATGCAGGCGTGGAGACATACCACCACAACCTGGAGACAGCCGGGAGCTTTTTCCCCAACGTGTGCACCACCCATGATTACGAGGAAGATGTGGAAACGGTTAGAGTGGCCAAGAAAGCCGGCTTGAAGGTATGCTGCGGCGGCATTTTCGGCCTGGGAGAAAGCGGACGCCAGCGTGTGGAAATGGCCCTCACCCTCCGTGAACTGGACGTGGACTCGGTGCCGCTCAACTTTCTCAACCCGATTCCGGGGACCAGGCTGGAAAACGCCATAAACATAACACCGATGGAGTGCCTGCAGACCATCGCCCTTTTCCGCATGATCCTGCCGGCGAAAAAGATCTCCGTCTGCGGCGGGCGTGAAAAAAACCTGCGCGACCTCCAGTCGTGGATTTTCTTTGCAGGCGCCAGCGGCACCATGATCGGCAACTACCTCACCACCACAGGACGCGCAGCAGAGGAAGACTGGCAGATGTTGAAGGACCTCAACCTGTCGGTGGCTAATTGCTGCGAATAAAGCAGTCGGTGGTCGATAGTGAAAGGTGAAAGGAATGGTTATGGAAATGCATAAGAAGGGGATCTTCGTTACCGGGACCGATACCGGTGTCGGGAAGACCATCGTATCGGCGGTCATCGCCCGCTTGCTGAAGAACGGGGGGGTCTCCGTCGGAGTAATGAAGCCGGTCACGAGCGGTTGCTGCGAGGTCGCGGGCACGCTTGTTTCCGAAGACGCGGAGCTCCTCAAATGGGCGAGTGGTGCGGACAAGGGGGACCCTGACATCACCCCTTACCTGCTCAGGGAACCGCTTGCCCCGTCGGTTGCAGCTTCGCTGGACAAGGTTTCCATCGAGTTCCCGGCGATAAAGGCCGCCTTCGACAGGCTCGCCGCCAAGCACGACTTCATCATCGTCGAAGGGGCAGGCGGCCTCATGGTTCCGCTGGCGGGAGGGCTGCTCACGGCCGACCTGATCAACCACCTGGGGCTCCCCGTCATAGTGGTGGCGCGCCCCAACCTGGGCACGATCAACCACACCCTTCTCACCACTTTCAGTGCAAGGCAGATGGGGATTGACGTGACAGGGGTCATAGTCAACAACTACCCGGCCGCTCCGGACAGGGCCGAAGAATATGCGCCCCACATGCTGGGATCGCTCTCGGGCGCTCCCCTTCTGGGTGTTTTCCCCCACGTGGGAGTAGACGACCCGCACGTGATGGTGGAAACCATCGTTGCCTCCCTCGAAGCCGACCCGGCTACCGGCATACTGTTGCGGGAGATCGGCATCGGCTGACAACATAAAACTTGGTTTTTCCGACATTTTCTGGGACGGCTGCCGTGACTTCGGGAGTGAGTGACAGAGTCGAAGCGGCGAGCGGACACCCGCCAGAAGCTGAACGAAGCACCTTAGTCTGTAAGCGGATATTCAGACGATTACATCGAGAGACACTGCAAGGTCAGCAGCTTCGACGACCGAACGAACGGACGAAGTCGCGGCAGGCGGCCTCTCCCCGGAATTCCCGGAAGAACCAACTTAAGGAGACCCCCTTGACGAGCATCGACACCGAAACCCTCCGGGAGTATGACCACCGCTACGTCTGGCACCCCTTCACCCAGATGAAGGAGTGGGAGATAGAGACCCCCATCGTCATCGAACGGGGGGAAGGCTCCTACATCATTGACAGTGACGGAAACCGTTACCTGGACGGGGTTGCAGCCATCTGGACCAATGTCCACGGCCACTGCAAGAAGGAGATCAACGAAGCGGTCAAGGCCCAGGTGGACAGGCTTGAGCACTCGACGCTTCTGGGATTGACCAACGACCAGGCGGCGCTCCTTGCCAAGCGCCTGGTGGAGATTGCGCCCAAAGGTCTGGCCAAGGTTTTTTATTCGGACAACGGCTCCACTGCAGTTGAAATCGGCGTGAAGATGGCCTTCCAGTTCCAGCAGCACCGGGGTGGGAGATACGCAAAGAAGACCAGGTTCATCTCCTTCGTCAACGCCTACCACGGCGATACGGTCGGCGCCATGAGCGTCGGCGGGATCGACATCTACCATGAGGTGTACAGCCCGCTCCTCTTCTCCACCATCAAGTCGCCGGCACCCTACTGCTACCGCTGCCGGCTGTGCGAAGGGAAAGACCGTTCAACCTGCGGCACGCTCTGCCTGAAGGAGCTGGAAAGGTTGATGGCCGCCCATGCGGATGAATTGGCAGGGCTCGTTATCGAGCCACTGGTGCAAGGCGCCGGGGGGATGATCGTCCAGCCTGCCGGTTTCGTGCGCAAGGTGCGGGAACTGTGCGACCGATACGACATCCTCATGATCGCCGACGAGGTGGCGGTCGGATTCGGCCGGACCGGCGCCATGTTCGCCTGCGAAAAGGAGGGGATCACCCCCGACATCATGGCTCTGTCGAAGGGAATCACGGCCGGCTACCTTCCCCTTGCTGCCACGCTTACCACGCAAAGGGTCTACGATGCCTTCCTCGGCGAATACAGAGAGCTGAAGACCTTTTTCCACGGCCACACCTTCACCGGCAACCCAATCGCCTGCGCTGCCGCACTGGCAAGCCTTGACCTCTTCGAAAAGGAGCAACTCCTCTCCAGCCTGGAACCCAAGATCGCTTACCTGGAGAAGAGGCTGTCGGCCCTGGGGCAGTTGGACCACGTGGGTGACGTCCGGCAGGAAGGAATGATCGGCGGCATCGAACTGGTGAAAGACAAGGGGACCGGGGAACCATACCCATGGGAAGAGCGGATCGGGGTGCGGGTCTGCCTGGAGGCAAGGAAGCACGGCCTGTTCCTTCGCCCCCTGGGGAACGTGATCGTGGTATTTCCGCCGCTCTCCATCTCCATGTCCGAACTGGAACTGCTCATGGACGGCATCGAGGCGTCCATCAGGGCGATCACGGGATAAAATACTCTTCCGACCTTTTCCCTGGAAAAGGCCGTCTGCCGCAACTTCGTCCGTTCGCTCGGTCGCCGCAGCTGCGGACCTTGCACCGTCTACCAATGTGATCGTATGTATATCCGCTTACAGACGAATGCGCTTGTTTCCATATCTGGCGGGTGTCCGCTCGCCGCTGCGGCTCTGTCGCTCACTCCCGAAGCCACGGCAGACGTCCTGGAATAAAAAAAGGGTGGTCGTTTACCGGCCACCCTTTCCTTATGCAAATCTATCAAATGCCCTGCCTCAGAATTTCCCCCTCAACAACTCCGCCTTCACCACGATCGGCGTTTGTCCCCTGGAATTAGTCTCTTGAATATCGGGGATGATGGTCGGCATGGAGAACCTTACCTTTCCGTTTTCCACCTCTGCCATAGACCTGGAGCTTTTCACAACCCCGTAACCGGCCCCCAGCAGAACACCTCCTGCAGCACCGTAAGCAATACGGTCCAGGTGATCGGCAGGCTTGCGGGTGAATGCGAGCAGCGCCGTTCCGACCAGGGTTCCCGCCAAACCACCGTAAAGAGAATCTTCAAAAATTTCTTTGAATGCGTTTTCAGCGGCAAAACAGGGAGCTGTCATGCTGCCAAGGAGGACCGTTGCAGTCAGCATCACCATTGTCCGTTTAATTCTGTTCATCTGGAACTCCTTTAGGAAGGGTATAGCTCAGTGATTTAACATATCATTGCAACTAGCGAGCCAATACTGCCGCACCAGACCAACAACTTGTAACATGCTAGTTTTATTGATATGTTTTACAGCAGACGCCTTCGCAATAAATAAACTGCGCGCTTCAACGTCGCCCAATCGATACGGCAATAATCGTGATATTGCTTGGACAGTGGAGCCGCACGGAACATTTAGATCGGCAGATCAGCAGGTTAGCCGGATGACCGTTCTTTGACCATGGTGTTGCAAATATGCTACAGTCGCTTCATCCTCTCCCGTACCAGAGCCAGTTCGTCCTCCCGGCTGATGACCTCACCGTTGAGTCGTGCCTTCAGGACCACATCGAGTAGCTCCCGATAGAGCGGCCCGACCGGCACACCCAGCGACTTGAGATCTGCGCCGGTAATCAGGCAGCGAACACCCTGCAACTGGGTGAAATAGAGCGAGATACATTTTTTGGCATCTTCGCTGCCGGTTTTCGCCATCAGAAAGAGGAGGACCTCCACCGGGATATCCTTCAGCCAGAAATATATTTCACTTTTCGATGCTCCCCCCCCACGGGAGACCCTCCGCTCCATGGTCCCAAGCACCTCTTCGCCCTGCCTGCGCATCTCAAAGAGCTTCTCCTTGTAATGCTCGTTGACCGCCAGCCGGGTGCAGGTCCCCCAGAACATGTCGTCAGTCAAAGACTCGCAGAGGGCGAGAAAATATACCGCCCAACGCTCATAGGCCCGATCCAGGAAAAGGAGATCGAACCAGGAGATGATCTTCCGCGCCTCCTCCAAAACGGTGCGCGTCCGCCCGGTCATCTGGATTTCGGAATGGATGTAGCGAAGAAGTCCCAAGGACGCCATTCTCTCCACCGCCTTGAGAGGCTCTTTCTCCCGCAGGATATGGACAAGCTCGGTCAAAAGGCGCTTGCCGCCGAGTTTCTCCAGAAAATCCATCTTCACCGCGTTCTTGATCAGGTTTTCCGTATGCTTGGCAATATGGAAATCGAGGCGCTGTTCGAAGCGGATGGCGCGGAACACCCGTGTCGGGTCTTCCACGAAGGATAGATTGTGCAGCACGCGGATGAGCCGGTCCTGCAAGTCGCGGTGCGCGCCGAAATAGTCGATGAGGAGGCCGAACTCAGCGCCGTTCAGGCGGATGGCAAGGGTGTTTATGGTGAAATCACGCCTGTAGAGGTCCATCTTTAGGGAGGAGCGTTCGACCGTCGGCAGGGCGCCGGGGGAGACGTAATACTCCAGGCGGGTGCTGGCCACATCCACCTTGAATCCGTCGGGAAAAACGATCACCGCCGTGCCGAATTTCTCGTGGCTCTTGGACCGGCAGACGAACTCTGCCGCAAAGGCCTCGGCAAACAGGATGCCGTCCCCCTCCACGGTCACATCTATGTCGTGGTTTTCGCTATACAACAGGAGGTCCCGGACAAAACCGCCGACCGCGTAAACCGGCAAGTCCAGGCGGTCCCCCACCCTTCCCAGATCGCGCAGCACCTGCAATACCCGCGGCGCAAGGTGCTTGTTCATCAAGCCGGATATTTCCCTGCTGCGCAGCGGTATGGCATCCTTTGCAAGGTCGTATAGGGTGTCGCCGCTGTACATATAACGGAGGATGTCGGTACGGGTCACGACGCCGACCAGGTTGCCGCCGGCCAGGACCGGCACGAGCCGGCGGTCCCGGCCGACTATATAGTCCTTGATCTCGTTGATCGGAGTGGACGGCTCGGCCGACATGAACTCCGAATGCATGTAGTCGCCGACCGGCACATGGCCGAGATTGTGGTAGATGGATTTCTCCACGATCCGCCGGGAAATGATGCCGACCAGCCGATCCCCCTCCATCACCGGCATGGCGTTGACGTTATACCGCGTCAGCAGTTCGCGGGCATCCTCGATGCTGGTGTCCACGGAAACGGTCTTCACCGGAGCGGACATGATGTCGCCTGCGACCCGCCGCGGGTTCACCCTGTTCCGCAGCATCTCTTCCAGCCTCTCCAGAACCTGGATCAGGGTCAGGTCCTTCACCGTGGCGGAAGCAGCCGAGCCGTGCCCCCCGCCCCCGAATTCGTGCAGGATCTCGCCCGCATTCACCTCCGGTATGCGGCTTCTGGCGACGATGTAGACCCGGCTTCCCATTCCGACCACTAGAAACAGGGCCTGGAGGTTCTCCATGTCCCGCATCATGTGGGCCAGCACGGCGATGTCGCCGACGTAGTAGTCTACCGACGCGTGGGCAATGGAGACATCGACGCCGTTCAGGTTGGTCGTCTTCAGGGATTTCAGGAGGTCGTTGAGGAGGGAAACCTGCTCCACGGTCAGCTCCTGGGTGATGAAATCGGCGACCGTGTTCAGATTGGCCCCCCGCTCCAAAAGCCAGGCGGCAGCATGGTAGTCCTCGACGGTCGTGGAGGGGAATGTGAGGCTCCCGGTGTCCTCGTAGATGCCGAGCATCATCAGCGTCGCCTCTGTGGCGTCCACCCCGATCCCCCTCTCGCGCAAAAGGGTGGTGAGGATGGTGGTCGAGGAGCCGCTCATGCGGATCACCCCGCCGGAAGGGACGATGTCGCCCGAAGACTCGGGGTGGTGGTCATAGATCTGGATCTCAAGGCCGGGCCGGTGCAGAATCTCGGCAAACCTGCCGATGCGGGAGGAGTGCTGGCAATCGACCAGAATCAGCCGTGTCACCCGGTCGAGGTCCAGGTCCTTCAGGCGGGTGAAGTTGAGCACATAGCCGGTGGATTTGAGGAAGAAGTCGCGCATGCTCTTTTCCTGGGCACCGGAAAAGACCATGGCAGCATCGGGATAGAGCTTCCTGGCGGCCACCATGGCCCCCAGGCAGTCAAAATCAGCGTTGACGTGGGTGGTTATTACGTCCATCAGGCAACCATAAACGCGGCGTAGGCAACGACCCGACGGTTATCGCCGGTGACATCGCCGCTCGTGGCGTAGTGCAAAAGCTTCGCCCGCGTCGCCCCGAGCCCTTTGGCCGCTTCGAGCATGACCGTTGCCGGCACCACGCCGCACATGGTGATCCCCTTGTAGTGGCAGACGCGCAGAAGCCCTTCCGGGTCCAGTTCCACTATCCGGTTGATGGCGTGTTCATCCTTCTCTCTCGCCTCGGCGGCCGACTCGTAATGGGTCATGTCGGAACTGGCGACGATCAGCACCTCTTCTCCGTATTCCCGGATCGCCCGGGCAATCCCAGATCCGAGCGCCTTGCAGCTCGCATAGTCACCGAAGCCGAGACAGACGGGGACGATGGTCACGTCGGTGCGTACAAACTGGAGAAAGGGGAGCTGTACTTCCAGGGAGTGCTCGAATTGGTGGGCAAGGGTATCCTCCTCCACCAGGGTGGCATGTTTTTTTATCAACGCGGAAAGACGGCTGTTTATGGAGACATGACCCAGTGGGGTAAGCCATTCGCCGTCGGGATAGATGGCCGCCTTGGCGCCAACCCCGTGGTGGTTCGGGCCGAGGACGACAACGGCAGGCGGCACCTCGACAGCGCCATAGAGTCTCCCCGCAACCGCACCGGAATACATGTACCCCGCATGGGGGGAGATCACCGCCAGGACCTTTTCCCGGCCGGGTTCCGCAGTGACAATCCTTTCCAGCTGGAAACGGAGCTCAATCGGGTCATCGGTATAAAACTGTCCTGCAACTGCCGGTTGACGGATCATGGCAACCTCCTCGGGAACAGCGGATAGTCGATAATCGGCCGTTGATGGCGCTTTCATAAACATTGTAATCCATAAACCATCGACCAGCAAGCATCCATCACATCTCCGCTTGCATTAAGACAATCATTAGATAAATTTATACCAACCGTGTTATCAGTAACCGGACCCAAGTCAATTTCAACCGGAGGAAGATATCATGGCAAAATGCCTTCTGGTCGCACTGATGACCGCTTTTATTCTTGCCGGATGCGGTGGCGGTGGCGGATCGACTCCCGCAACCCTGGTTTCCATCACCGTCATGCCCGCCAACAAGAGCATCGCCCCCGGAACGACCCTCCAGTTCTCGGCCACGGGAATCTTCTCGGACAACACCGCCCAGGACCTGACGGCTTCGGTCGCATGGAGTTCATCAAACAACGCCATTGCGACCATCAGCAATGCCCAGGGGTCGAAGGGGATCGCCATGGCCGTGGCCGCAGGCACGGCCACCATCACGGCAACATCCGGTAACATTCCCGGCTCGACCACCTTCACGCCGTCAGCACTGGCATCCATCGCCATCACTCCAGCAAATCCGACCAGCATTGTCACTACAAGCCAGCGGTTAAAGGCCACGGGCAAACTGACCAACGGCGACACCCAGGACCTGACGGCTCTCGCAACCTGGAACTCATCTAACCCGTCGATCGCCACCGTCAGCGATGCCCAGGGTTCCAAGGGGCTTGCCACAGCCGTTGCCGCAGGTACCGCCACCATCAGCGCGACTTTTACCGGCGTTTCGGACTCGACCCCCCTCACCGCGACAACGGTCACCTCCATAGCGGTAACCCCCGCGAATTCGACCATCGCCGCCGGCATGACCCAGCAGTTCACGGCGACCGGGACCCTGTCAAACGGCACGACCCAGGATGTGACGTCACTGGTCGCATGGAGCTCGTCCAATACCGGAATTGCCACGATCAGCGCCCAAGGGATCGCCTCCGCGGTTTCCGTCGGCTCGACCACAATCAGCGCGGCCTTCGGCGGAGTTACCGACACGACCACGCTGACGGTGCAGGGGCCGCAATCCATCACGGTCACCCCCGTCAATCCCAGTGCAGCGACCGGTTCGACCCTGCAGTTCACGGCAAAAGGGAACTTCCAGGACGGTTCCGTGCGGGACCTGACCACCCTGGTCACCTGGAGCTCGTCGAAAACCGGGATTGCCACCATCAGCAACGCCACCGGCTCGCAGGGTCTGGCAACGGCCATCGCGACCGGCTCCACCGTCATCACGGCAACCATGGGAACTGTCTCAGGGAACACCACCCTGACCGTGAAGACACTCGCTTCCATCGCCGTAAGCCCCGTCAACCCGATTGTAGGCATCGGCGCGACCCTTCAGTTTACCGCTACGGGGACATTCTCCGACGGAACCTCACAGGACATAACCTCCTCGGTCACCTGGAGCTCGGCAAACAGCACGATTGCCACCATCAGCAACGCCTCGGGCTCAAAAGGGGTGGCCACGGGCAATGGATTCGGCACAACGACCATCAAGGCGGCTGCAGGCAGCATTTCAGGGTCAACCCAGATGACCGTCACCCAAACCGGCCGGGTCTACGTAACGAACGGCGGCAGCAGCAATCTGTCCGTAATCAACACCACCGGCAACACCCTGGTCGCGACCATCCCGGTGGGGCTCACACCCCAGGGGGTGGCGACGAACTCTGCCGGGCAGGTATATGTGGCCAACAGCGGCAGCAATACCGTATCCGTTGTCGATACCACCGGCAACACGGTGGTCAAGACGATCGGCGTCGGGCTAAGTCCGCAGGGGGTGGCGGTGAACCCCGCCGCCGGCAGGTTGTATGTGGCAAACAGCGGCAGCAATACCCTCACGGTCATCGATACCTCCAGTAACACCATGGTCACCAACATAAACGTGGGATCAGTACCACGGGGGGTAGCGGTCAATCCGGCCACCAGCCGGGCCTACGTGGCCAACAGCGGCAGCAACACGCTCTCCGTCATCGACACCATCGGGAACACGGTCGTCGCCACTATCCCGGTCGGCAACGGACCACGGAGTGTGGCAGTGAACCCGACCTCCAACAATGTCTACGTGACGAACAACGGCGGCAATACGCTCTCGGTCATCGACACCTCCAGCAACACGGTGGTAGCCACCGTAAACGTCGGAACAGGGCCGCAGGGAGTAGCGGTAAACTCCTCCGCCAACCGGGTCTATGTGGCAAACAGCGGTAGCGGCACGCTTTCCGTCGTCGATGCCTCCGGCAATACGGTGGTCGCCACCGTGAACGTGGGTGTAGGACCGCAGGGGGTGGCGGTGAACCCCTCCGCCAACCGGGTCTACGTGGCAAACGGCGGCAGCAATACCATCTCCGTCATCGACACCTCCAGCAACACGGTGGTCGCCACCGTGAACGTCGGAACCGGCCCGAAGGAGGTAGCGGTCATTCCGTAAGGATACGGGCGTTTACTTTTTCCGGTTCTTCCGACATTTCCGGGGACGTCTGCCGTGGCTTCGGGAGTGAGTGACAGAGCCGAAGCGGCGAGCGGACATCCGCCATAAGTTGAACGAAGCACCTTCGTCACAAACGAATGTTCAGACGATTACATTGGAGAGGTTGCAAGGTCCGCAGCTTTGGCGACCGGATGAACGGACGAAGTCGCGGCAGGCGGCCTTTCCCCGGAATCCCCGGATGGACCTCATTTTCCTTACGTATCAATCCTCCAAACAACAAAAAAAAAGCCGCCCCATCAGCACCATCGCTGAAGGGCGGCCTCAACCTCAACCTCAACCTCAACCTCAACATAAACCTCGACCATCAACCACCGACCGCATTATCCTCCAGCGGCAGATCCTGCTGATCGCCGTATGCATTGACCGGCGCGAGTTCCTGAATCTCCTTCAGCGTCGGAAGGCTCGACAGGTCCTTCAGGTTGAACAGCTCCAGGAACTCCCTGCTCGTCCCGTAAATAAGGGGTTTGCCGGGGATATCCTTCTTGCCGAGAATCCTGAGCAGCTTCTTTTCCAGGAGAGATTTCAGCACCCCGCCCGAATCGACGCCGCGCAGGTATTCCACCTCGGCACGGGTGATGGGCTGACGGTAGGCGATGATCGCCAGCGTCTCCAATGCGGACTGGCTGAACTTGACTGTTTTGCTCCGGGTGAGACGGCGCAGGTAGTCGGCATTCTCCGGCCGGCTGCGGAAGTGATACCCCCCCGCCACCTCGTCCAGAATCACCCCCCGCTCCGGCAGACTGTAATCATCCTTCAAGGCATCTACCGCAGCGCGGATATCCCCCCGCTCGTGCTCTTCGAGGACCGAACAGAGCCTGTCCAAAGTTATGGGCTGTTCCGAGACGAAGATGAGACTTTCGACTATGGATTTAAGCCTGGTCGGCGCCATCAAGGTCCTCCTCTCCGGCAGATTCATCGGCAGACTCGACCGCGACAGGCATGATCCAGATGGTGCCGAGGCTTAATGCCTGGCTGATCTTGATCATTTTCAGCTTGCACAACTCGAGAATGGCGAGAAAGGTGACTACCACCCCGTCTCTGGTGACTTCGCTGAGAAACAGCGATTCAAAGGGAACGGCATCCTTCCCCTCCAGCAGGAGAAGGACCTCGGCGATCTTGTCCGCGACCGAAACGCCGTCGGCCCCAACTTCGTGGAAGTTCTCGACGGAAATCCTGGCCAAGATCCGCTGGAAAGCCTCTATCAGCTCGAACAGCTCGACTTCGGTCGGCTCCTCTTCCGCCTCGAACGAGGCGAGATCGGCAGAGGGGAATTTGCGGGCAAAGATGTCGCGTCCCAGAAGCTCGCGCTGGCCAAGGGTGACGGCCGCCTCCTTGTACTTCTGATATTCCAGGAGTCTGCGCACCAGTTCGGCGCGGGGGTCCTCTTCCTCTTCTTCGGCCTCTTCTTCCTCGGCCGGTGGGAGTAGCATCTTCGATTTGATCTGGATGAGGGTCGCGGCCATGACCAGGAACTCACCGGCAATATCGAGATTGAGCTCCTTCATCAGGTCGATATAGTCCAGATACTGCTTGGTGATGGCGGCAATGGGGATGTTGTAGATATCGACCTCATTCTTCTTGATGAGATGAAGAAGGAGGTCGAGCGGTCCTTCAAACTCTTCAATACTCACCTGATAGGCATGGTCGAACCCTTCGGTAAACAGTGAATTTTGCCCGGCTGAATCCATAGGTGATACGGCTCCGCTTTTATCCTTTGTCCTTTATCCCCGTTCCTTCGTCCCGGGTGTCATCACACCTTGAGCGCGGCCCTGACATCCTTCATGGTCCGGCCCGCCTCTTCCGTCGCCTTGTGCGCCCCCGCGGCAAGGACATCCTCCACGAGGGAGGGGTCGGCGGCAAGCTCGTCACGCCTGGCGCGGAACGGAGCAAGGGTATCGACTACCGACTGGGCGAGGATTTTCTTGCAGTCCACGCAACCTATCTGCGCCCCGCGGCAGGAAGCGACGATCTCGGCCCGCTTCTCATCGGGCACGTAGAGGCTGTGGAGGGTAAAGGCCACGCAGCGGTCCGGTTCGCCCGGGTCGCTCTTGAACGGGCGCTGCACGTCGGTAACCATGGACATGACCTTTTTCCGCGTGTCTTCGGCGTTGTCGGAAAGGAAAATGGCGTTGCCGTAGGATTTGCTCATCTTGCGCCCGTCGAGGCCCAGCACTTTCGGGGTCTCCGTCAGAAGCGCCGCCGGTTCCGGGAACACCTCGCCGTAGAGATAGTTGAAGCGGCGGGCGATCTCCCGGGTGATCTCCAGGTGGGGGATCTGGTCCTGCCCCACCGGCACCCGCGCCGCCTTGTAGACGATGATGTCAGAAGCCATCAGCACCGGATAGCCGAGGAAGCCGAAGGTGGACAGGTCCTTGGCCGTCAGGTTCTCCTGCATCTCCTTGTAGGTGGGATTGCGCTCCAGCCAGGAAACAGGTGTGATCATGGAGAGGATCAGGTTGAGTTCGGCGTGCTGCGGCACCTGACTCTGGATGAAGATGGTGCTCTTTTCCGGGTCGATGCCGAAGGCAAGCCAGTCGAGCACCATCTCGCGGATGCTGTCGCTGATGCCTTCGGTATTGGCATATTCGGTGGTCAGGGAATGCCAGTCTGCAGCAAAGAAGAAGCACTCGAACTCCTGCTGCAACTTCAACCAGTTGGAAAGAACCCCGTGAAAATGGCCGAGGTGCAGTTTACCGGTCGGTCTCATACCGCTGACAATGCGCTTGTTTTCCATTTATAGAGACTCCTTTTCAGTAGTTGTCCAAAGCAGGGTACGTCACTACCATCCACCATCGACCGCCGTTATCGCATCATGAGCCTTGTGACGCTGAACACCAGGCTGCTCTGGGGGCCGGCCAGGAAATTGACCCCGAGGCTCAGTATGGGTGAGATGACGTAGCTGAAGATATCGGTGAAAAACACCAGGGCTATGATGATTATCATGCCGAACGGCTCTATCCGGGAATAGGCGACGGACTGCCGGTACGGAAGAAGTCCGACGGCGACGCGCCCGCCGTCCAGCGGAGGCACGGGTATAAGGTTGAAGATGGCCAGAAGCAGGTTGATATAGACGGAAAAGGCTAGCATCAGGGCTATCGGTTCAAGGAAAAGCTGAAAAAAAGGCGACGAGAGCCCCCCCTCTCCCACCGACGCAATGCCACGCAAGGCCATGGCCGAAACGGAAGCCAGGATGAAGTTGGTGATGGGGCCTGCGGCGGCTACCCAGATCATGTCCCTTTTCGGATGACGGAGATTGTTGAAGTTGACCGGCACCGGCTTTGCCCAGCCAATGCCAACAATGAAGATCATCAGGGTGCCGAATATATCCAGATGTTTGAGGGGGTTCAACGTCAGGCGCCCCATGTAGCGGGCGGTATTGTCGCCGAACTTGTCGGCCACGAAACCGTGGGATACCTCGTGGCAGGTGATGGCCATCAGTGCCGGTACCAGCATGATCGACAGCTTGAGAATGAATTGTTCCATCTATTTCCTTGAAAAATCGTATGAACGGTTTGTGTGCAGCCTGTTTTTCTAACAGATTAAGGAAGGAAAGTCAACGACGGCACTCCCCTGTCCGGAGAACGCCATGGGCGGATCATGAAAGAAAATTTGCTTGCCCCTGAAGGCAAAAAAGTGTATCCCAGTGCCTCTCTTTTGGAAAGGATGGAAACCGCATGACACTGACAGGAGAACAACTCTCGCGCATCCTCGGCGTCCTGGTCGAAGAGACGGGACTTTCCGCCGTACAGGTGACTAACACCGTAACGCTCCTTCTGGAGGGGGCCACCGTCCCCTTCATCGCCCGATACCGCAAGGAACTCACCCATGAGTTGGACGAGGTGCAGATCCGCGACATCGAGGACCGGCTGACCTACCATTCCGAGCTGGAAGAGCGCAAGGTCACCGTTCTCAAGACCATTGCCGAGCAGGGAAAGCTCACGCCTGAGCTCAAGGCACGCATAGAGGCAACCCGGCAGAAAACGGAACTGGAAGACCTCTATCTCCCCTACAAGCCCAAACGGCGCACCAAGGCGACCATCGCCAGGGAACGGGGGCTTGAGCCGCTGGCGGACATTATTGCGGCCCAGGAAATGACATCGGGCTCACAGGAAGCGGCGGCGGCCCCGTTTATCGACCCGGCAAAGGAGGTCCCGGACGCTGCCGCGGCACTGGAAGGGGCCTGTCACATCCTCGCCGAACGCCTGAGCGAAGACGCCGACACCCGGGCCTTCGTCCGGCGGATAACCGGCGAACAGGGGATATTCTGCTCAAGGGTGGCCCCGGACAAAAAAGAGACAGTCAGCAAGTTCGAGATGTACTACGACTACCAGGAGCCGCTCAGAACCATCCCGTCCCACCGCATGCTGGCAATGCGCCGCGGCGAAAAGGAAGAGGTCCTCTATCTCTCGATACTCGCGCCGGTCGAGGAGATACTGGCAGGGCTGAAGGGGAGACTCATCACGGGTGAAAGCATCTTCCGCCCACTCCTGGAAGAGGTGGCCGAAGACGCCTACCGGCGGCTCATCGCCCCGTCCATAGAGGTGGAACTCCGTCTTGAGGCGAAAAACCGCGCCGACGAGGCTGCCATTGCGGTCTTTGCCGAAAACCTGAAGAACCTGCTCCTCCTCCCTCCCGCGGGGAGCAAACGGGTCCTCGGGATCGACCCGGGGCTGCGCACCGGTTCCAAGCTGGCTGCAGTGGACGAAACCGGCCGTTTCCTCTCCCACTGCACCATTTACCCCCACACGGGGAGCGGCAACGTGGAACCGGCAAAGAGAGAGCTTCTGCGCATGATCGACAGCAACCGGTGCGAGATCATCGCCGTCGGCAACGGCACCGCCGGCCGGGAGATGGAGCTGTTCGCGCGCCAGACCCTGGCCGAGGCGGAACTGAGACTGCCCGTCGTGGTGGTCAACGAGGCGGGTGCGAGCATCTACTCCGCATCGGACATCGCCCGTGAAGAATTTCCCGAGCTGGACCTGACCGTCCGCGGCGCCATCTCCATCGCCCGCCGCCTGCAAGACCCACTGGCGGAGCTGGTGAAGATAGATCCGAAGAGCATCGGCGTCGGCCAGTACCAGCACGACGTGAACCAGAATGCCCTGAAAAAGGCCCTCGACGCAGTGGTCGAGTCGTGCGTCAACTTCGTGGGAGTAGACCTGAACACCGCCTCATGGGCGCTCCTCTCCTACGTTTCAGGGCTCAACGAAAGCCAGGCCCAGGCCATCGTCCGTTTTCGCGACGTGAACGGGCCGTTCCCGTCACGCCAGGCGCTCCTGAAGGTGGCCCGTTTCGGCCCCAAGGCATTCGAACAGGCGGCAGGCTTCCTCCGCATCCGTAACGGCGCGAACCCACTGGACAACACTGCCGTTCATCCGGAGAATTACGGGGTCGTCGAAACCATGGCCGCCGACCTGCAAACCACGGTGGCTGTGCTGGTGAGCGATCCGTCCCGTGCGGGACGCATCGACCTCAAGCGTTACGTCAGCGACA
>DAIEGL010000289.1 GCA_027356255.1 Geobacter sp.
TCCGCTTTTCCACGGCAACCTCGGCCGCGCATCCGGCGGGGGGCTTGCCTGACCACTTCCGGGTACTGTTGATCTCGTCGAACACCTTGGTGGCGCATTCTGCCAGGTTGGTGACTTCCACGGCAGCGGCCGGCGTTGCGACGAGAACCAGCATCTGCAAGATGAGCGGGACAATGTAACGCATGTCAGCCTCCTGATTGATATGGAGCCGACGCGCCTAAATCGGCAACGGCTGCTTCCATTAATTAAAAAACATTATGTAATTATACCCGAAATCGAAGAAGAATAAAGTCGTTGCGGAAAAATGTGTACACCGATTTCTCGGCATCTGATCGGGTAATTCGGGTCGGCAGGAAGGACATGTTATGAACTTTAATCGTATTGGGAAGCTGCACACACTGATGCAACTTTCAGCGCTGATCAACATGTCGCTGGACCCTGCAGAGATCAGGACCAGGGCCATCGAGGCCGGCATCACCCTGATGGATGCGGAGACCGGAAGCATGCTTCTCGTTGACAGGGAGACCAACGAGCTCTATTTCGAGGTTGCCCTGGGGGCGAAGGGGGAGCTGCTGAAGGAGGTGAGGATGACGCTGGACGAAGGGTTTGCCGGTTGGGTGGCCAGTACCGGCGAGCCGCTGATCGTCGAGGATGTGCAGAATGATCCCCGCTTCTTCCGCAAGGCGGACTTGATGAGTCAATATGTCACGCGGAACCTCATAGCAGCGCCGCTGCGGGTGAAGGGGAAGACCCTGGGTGTGCTGGAGGTGATGAACAAGCATCACGGCTCATTTACGGCAGAGGATCTGGAACTGTTCGTGTCCCTGGCCAACCAGGTGGCGCCAGCGATCGAGAACGCCTATCTGTACGAAGACCTGCGAGAGACCTTCCTTGGCACGGCCCTGGCCCTGACCGAGGCTCTTGAAAAGCGCGATTCATACACCGGCGGGCATACCCGGCGGGTGCGGGATTACAGCATGGCCATCGGAGCCGGGATGGGGCTTGATCGGGAAGAAATGGACAGCCTCCACCTCTCCGCCATCCTCCATGACATCGGCAAAATCGGCGTGCGGGACAATATCCTCGGCAAGGAGTCCCCCCTTTCCCTGGAAGAGGCGGCAGTCATGGGAGGGCATGCCCGCATCGGCGCCGATATCCTGCGGCATGTGCGTTCCCTGAAGGATGTTGCGCCGGCGGTCCTTTCCCATCACGAGAAGTTTGACGGTTCCGGTTATCCCGACCGGCTGAAGGGGGCGGAGATCCCGCTCAATGCCCGTATCATTTCGGTGGCCGACACCTTTGATGCCATGACGACAGACCGTCCCTACCGCAAGGCGTTGAGCAAGGAGACTGCCTTGAGTGAACTGAGGTGTTGCAGCGGCAGCCAGTTTGACCCGGTCGTGGTCGAGGCGTTCGTCGCTGCTTTGGAGGGTGGGGAAGGGTGAGACGCAAAAATTTGGTTCATTCGTGAATTCCGGGGAAAGGCCGCCTGCCGCGGCTTCGTCCGTTCGTTCGGTCGCCGAAGCTGCGGACCTTGCAACCGCTCTCAATGTAATCGTCTGAACATTATCGCTTGCAGCCGATACTGCTTCGTTCAACCTCTGGCGAGTGTCCGCTCGCCGCTTCGGCTCTGTCACTCGCTCCCGAAGCCACGGCAGTCGTCTTTGGAAATGTCGGAAGAACCTCTTTTTTGTGGCCGCATGGTTCTTGCAAGATTCGAAGAAAACCTTATGAACGATTCCGATTTCCTTGCAGCGGGAGGTGTCTATGCACGAAATGTCCATAACCCAGAGCGTGGTCGATATCTGCACGCAAAATGCAGCCGGACGGCGGGTGACGGCGGTGGTGCTTGAGATCGGCGAGCTGTCCGGCGTGGTCCCCGATGCGATAGAGTTCTGTTTCGAGGCCTGCACCAGGGACACCCTCCTGGACGGGGCAAGGCTGCTGATCGAGCGGGTCCGGGCCAGGGGGCGCTGCCGTGACTGCAAGGCGGAATTTGCGCTTTCCTCCCATTACGCCCCTTGTCCCGCATGCAGCAGCTTCGGTGTCGATCTCCTTTCCGGTGAAGAGCTCCGGGTGAAGGAGCTGGAGGTCGAGTAACAAGTAGGTGCAGAATCATTCCTTCCGCCTCCGCCGTATCTGTATCCCCCCGTCTGGACAAAATGTCCCATTCCTGGACAAAAATACCCAAAGTGTCTGAAGACAAAAGTACCAGTTTTTTGCCGCTCATCTCGCTTGTGACGGTATTTCAATGTGTTACGCTGATGGGCTTTATTGTAAACGATTGGCACGTCTGTTGCCGTATACAGTGGGTTTATGATTATGCCCGGGAGGTGTTATGAAGAAAGACGAAGATTTTTTTTGTGCAGGTGTATCCCGACGGAGTTTTATCAAAACCTGCATAACTGCCACTGCCATGATGGGGCTGCCGTTCAGCATGCATACCAAGGTCGCCGAGGCGATGGAGAAGAACGGCAATCCCTCGGTAATCTGGCTCCATTTCCAGGAATGCACCGGTTGTTCCGAGTCCC
>DAIEGL010000013.1 GCA_027356255.1 Geobacter sp.
GTGGAGGGTAGATGACGCCGAAGACCGTCTTTACCCCCAGGTCGCCAAGGTTGGTCACCGTGATGGTGGCATCGGTCATCTCCGAGCTGCGCAGCCTCCCTGCCCGGGTACGGGTGATGAGGTCGCGCATGGCTCCCATCAGCTCGTCGTGGGAGAGCATGTCCACGTTGTGGATGGCCGGGGTGATGAGCCCTCCCTGACGCATGGAGATGGCAAAGCCGATGTGGATCGCCTCGCTCACCTGGTGGCGGTCGTCGAGCCAGTAGCCGTTAAGCTCCGGCACGTCGGCAAGGGCCCTGGCCACGGCTTTCAGGAGGAGCACCGCGGGGAGGAGCCGGTCCTTGATGGATCGTTTGAGGTTCTCCCCTTCCAGCCAGGTGAGGGCGCACTCCATGTCGATCTCCATCTCCAGGTAGTAGTGGGGGATCTCCCGGTTGGAGCGGCCCATGGCCGCGGCAATGGCCCGGCGCATGCCGGCCTGGTAATCCGGGGGGACGGGGCGCTCCGGAGGCGGAGGAGGAGCCGGTTTTCCAGCGGGGGGAGCGGGCTTTGCAGCCCGTGCAGCCAGCTCTATGTCGGCACGCTGAATGGCGCCACGGGGGCCGCTCCCCTGGATCGCGGTCAAGTCGATGCCGAGTTCTGCGGCCAGCTTGCGGGCCGAGGGGGAAGCGATGACCCGTTTCCCCGGGGGAGTGACCGGAAGCGCAGACGGAACTGCCGCCGCAGGAAGAGGCGCGGCCCCTTCCGCGCGAATGAAGGCCAGCGCCGTTCCGACCGGGACCTTGGCGCCGGGCAGGACGAGGATCTTCTCCACCACGCCGTCCTCGAAGACCTCCACCTCGATGAGCCCCTTGTCGGTCTCCACGAGGGCGATGATGTCTCCCCGCTTCACCCGGTCGCCAGTCTGCACGTTCCATTCGACCAGGGTCCCCGCTTCCATGTCTGCGCCCAGGCTGGGCATGCGGAATTCAGCCATGGCTCTGCACCATCCTCTTCACCGTCGCGACAATGGATTCCGCCTGGGGAATCGCCGCCTGCTCCATGTGCCTGGCATAGGGTATGGGGACCTCGGCGCTGCACAGTCGCTCCACCGGAGCATCCAACTCATAGAAAACCTGCTCCGTGATCCGGGCACTTATCTCTGCCGAGATGCTGCCGCTGCGCCACCCTTCGTCGACGATCAGGGCACGGTGAGTCCTGGCAACCGACCCCATGATGGTGGCGTCGTCAAGGGGACGGAGCGTGCGCAGATCGATAACCTCGGCGCTTATCCCTTCGACGGCAAGGGTTTCAGCCGCCGCCAGGGACTTATGGAGGCTGGCGCTGTAGGTGATGATGGACACGTCGCCTCCCTCCCTAAGCACCCGGGCATGGTCGATGTCCACCGGTCCCGCATCGACGACAAGTTCCCCTTCCATGGTATAGAGGGTATTGTTCTCGAAGATGAGGACCGGGTCCGGGTCCTCCAGGGCGGTCCAGAGCATGCCGCGCACGTCCGCCAGCGTTGCCGGCGCCACTACCCGGATGCCGGGGATGTGGGCGTACCACCCCTCCAGGGAATGGGCGTGCTGGGCGGCAAGCTGTTTCCCCGCGCCGGTCGCCATGCGGATGACGAGGGGGACGTTGAACTGCCCGCCGGACATGTGAAGGAGGGTCGCGGCGTTGTTGAGGATCTGGTCCAGGGCCAGGAGGCTGAAATTGACGGTCATGATCTCGACGATGGGTCGCATCCCCCCCATGGCCGCGCCGATCCCCATGCCGGTGAAGGCAAGCTCCGACAGGGGGGTATCGCGGACCCGCTCCGGACCGAACTCCTGCAGAAGCCCCTTGCTCACCGCAAAGCAGCCGCCGTAGTGCCCCACGTCCTCACCCATGAGGAAGACGCGCGGGTCCCTGGCAAGGGCATCGCGGAGCCCCTCCCGCGCCGCTTCGCGGTATGTGAGCTTTACCATCTGCGTCCCGGCGTTCATCGCGGCCTCCGTTCCGAATAGACATAGCGGGTCAGCTCCTCCACCGGCTCCCAGGTCCCCGCCTCGGCGAAGGCCACCGCCCCATCGACCTCGGCCGCTACGTCACGCTCCAGCTCCTCCAGGTCTGCGTCGCTCAGCACCGCCTGCTCCCGGCAGAGGTCGAAAAAGGACGCAATCGGGTCCCGTTTCCGCCACTTATCCACCTCCGCCCTGGTCCGGTAGAGTTCGGCGTCGAACATGGAATGGGCGCGGAAGCGATAGGTGCGACACTCGATGAAATAGGGGCCGTTTCCCTCCCGCACAAATTCGGCGCCACGCCTGGCCCCCTTCTCCACCGCCAGCACATCCATCCCGTCGACGATCTCGGTCTGGACTCCGTGGCTGGCGGCCTTTGGCGCGATGTCGGCGACCGCGTGGGCATAGCAGATGGCGGTCCCCATGGCGTAGAGGTTGTTTTCCAGGATGAAGAGAACCGGGAGCCGCCAGAGTGCGGCCAGGTTCAGCGATTCGTAAAACACCCCTTCGGCAGTTGCCCCGTCGCCGAAGAAACAGCAGGTGACCCGCTTTTTTCCCTGCATCGCATCCGCCAGGGCGAATCCCAGGGCCAGCGGCAGCCCGCCGCCGACGATGGCGTTGCCGCCGTAGAAACGGGCGGCCGCATCGAAGAGGTGCATTGAACCGCCCCGCCCCCGGCAGCACCCCTCTTTTTTCCCGTACATCTCGGCCATGATGGCATTGGCGTTCACACCCCGCGCCAGGGCCTGGCCATGCTCGCGGTAGGTGGCCACCACGGCGTCTTCCGGGGTGAGCGCCTCCATGACGCCCACCGCCACCGCCTCTTCCCCATCGTAGAGATGGAGAAAGCCGCGAATCTTCATGGCGCTGTAGAGCTCCGCCGACTTCGCCTCGAAGCGGCGGATGAGGAGCATCTTCCGCAGGAGGCGCAGTCCGTGGTCACGGTCGACCTTCGCAGTTTGCTTTGTCTTGTTCTTCATAGTCGGCTCATTTGTTATCAAATCCCCAATCACCAATCACCAATCACCGGTTTCACCCCGTCTCCAGGGTAGAGGTGTCCCCCTCCGGCAGTCCCAGCTCCCGCGCCTTTAAAAGCCTGCGCATGATCTTGCCGCTCCTGGTCCTCGGCAGGGAATCGACGAATTCCATCTCCTTGGGCGCCACCGCCGAACCGAGCCTGGTCCGGCCGAAACCGATAAGTTCCAGGCGGAGATTGTCTGAGGGCTCGAAGCCGGGCTTCAGGCAGACAAAGGCCTTGACGATCTCGCCGATAATCGGCTCGGGCTTGCCGATCACCCCTGCTTCAGCTACGGCCGGGTGCTCCATGAGCGCGCTCTCAACCTCGAACGGACCGACCATGTGCCCGGATGTCTTGATGATGTCGTCGGCCCGGCCGACGAACCAGAAATAGCCGTCCGCATCGCGCTTCGCCAGGTCGCCGGTGATGTACCAGCCGCCTGCGAAGCATTTCCTGTAACGCTCTTCATCGTGGAGATAGGCACGGAACATCGACGGCCAGCCGGGCCTGAGCGCCAGCTCCCCCTCCACGTCCGGCTCCGTAAGCACATCCACACTATCGTCGAGCCGCCGGACGACAGCCGCCTCGATCCCCGGCAGGGGACGTCCCATGGAGCCTGGACGGATCTCCATTGCGGCATAGTTGGCGATCATGATGCCGCCGGTTTCGGTCTGCCACCAGTTGTCGTGAATGGGGAGGCCGAGGACACGCTCCCCCCAGACAACAGCCTCGGGGTTGAGCGGTTCGCCGACACTGTGGATGAGGCGCAGAGGCGAGAGGTCGAATCGCTTGCGTGGTTCGATGGCGGCGCGCATCAGCATGCGGATGGCGGTGGGTGCCGTGTACCAGACCGTAACCTGGTGCTCTTCAAGTATCCTGTACCAGCGCTCCGCATCGAAATCCGCTTCGTCGATTATGCTGGTGATACCATGGAGAAGGGGAGCGATGATCCCGTATGAGGAGCCGGTCACCCAGCCGGGATCTGCGGTGCACCAGAAGATGTCGGCCGGATGGAAGTCCATGACATAACGGCCGGTGACGAGGTGGGTGAGGAGAGCGTCATGGACATGCACCGCCCCCTTTGGCATGCCGGTGGTGCCGCTCGTGAAGTGAAGAATCGCCATGTCTTCCGGGTCGGTAGGCGGGATCGTGAAATCGGCGGAGGCCTCCGCCATCAGCCGCGGCAGCGACAGGACCGTCTCGTCCAGATCAGCGTCCGTATCGGTCAGGAGCACATGGCGGAGAAGCGGCAGGCTCTCCCTGATGCCGGCAATCTTTTTCGCATACTGCCGCTCGGTGGTCACCAGGAGCCGGCCATCCCCCCTGGAGAGGCGCTGCCTGATCGGTTCAGGCCCGAAGGCGGAAAAGAGCGGGCAGAAAACGCTGATGTTCTTCAGGCAGCCCAGGGCGGCAATGTAGAGGGCGGGGATGCGGCCGGCAAGGACGAAGACCCGCTCCCCCTTCCCCACTCCCAATCGTTTGAGGATATTGGCAAAGCGGCTGCTCTGCTCCTTGAGATCGCCGAACGTGAAGTCCTGCACCGCCCCATCTTTACCCAGCCAGCGGAAGGCAAGCCTGTCGCGCAGGGGGCCGGCTGCCTGACGGTCGACGGCCTCATGGGCAATGTTGAGCCCCTTCCCTTCCGGTAAACCGGAAAGCTCACTGCGGACCGCCTCCCAGGAAAAGCCGGCGCAGGTCTTTTCGTAATCGAGAAGATGCGGCCGAACAGCCTGCAATTCCGGCGATTTCCTTATCGGTTTACAATCCACGGGAAATCCTTTCCTTCCAGGCATGGTTGGCGAGGTGCAAACAGGTTCGCAAAAGGAGTTATATTAAAATTATCACATTTTTCTAAACTATCAATTGTCCTGAAACAGCCCAAAGTTCAGATGCTTCCCATGTTGGCCGCAAGAACCGGATGTACGATTCTGCCGTCCCTCACGTTCACGGCCGTTGCCAAGGAAGGGTCCTCCGCGATGGCCCGGTCCACCCCCCGGCCGGCAAGAAATTTCACGTACGGCAGCGTTGCGTTGGTCAGTGCCAGGGTGGAGGTACGGGGATAGGCGCCGGGCATATTGGCGACAGCGTAATGGACAATGCCGTCCACGAGGTAGGCGGGGTCGTCGTGGGTGGTGGGACGGGTGGTTTCGGCACACCCCCCCTGATCAACCGCCACATCGACGATTACCGCACCCTTTTTCATCTCTCCGAGCATTCCCCTGGTGATGAGGACCGGCGTCCTTCCCCCGGGAACCAGGACCGCCCCGACGACCAGATCCGCATCTCTCAGCTCCTCGCGGATGTTTTCCGTCGCCAGGATGCCGGTCCGCACCCGCCCCCCCATCAGTTCATCGACCCGTTGCAGACGCTCCACCCCCCGGTTGAGAACAACGGTCTCCATGCCGATCCCCACCGCAACCCGGGCGGCCTGGAAGCCGACGGTGCCGGCGCCGAGGATGACCGCCTTGGCCGGGCGAACCCCGACCGCGCCGGTGGGAAGCACCCCTACCCCTCCCATGGCCCGTTGCATGCACCACGCCCCAGCCAGGGGGGCCATCCGCCCCGCCACCTCGCTCATGGGGGCCAGAAGCGGGAGCGCGCCGTCCCTTTCCAGGGTTTCGTAGGCAAGGGCGGTTATCTTTCGGGCCATCAGGAACTCGGTCAACTCCCGGGCCGGCGCCAGGTGGAGATAGGTGAAAAGCGTCTGTCCCTCGCGGAACAGCCCAAATTCGGGATTCAGCGGCTCCTTGACCTTGACGATGAGCTCCGCAAGGCGGAAAAGCTCTTCCCGGACGACGATACTCGCGCCCCCCTTCAGGTAGTCCCCGTCGGGAAAACCGCTGCCGTCACCGGCACCGCTCTCCACCAGCACCTCGTTCCCTTCCTTGACCAGCTCGGCGGCTCCCGCCGGGGTCAGGGCGACCCGGTACTCCTCCCTCTTCATCTCTTTCGGCACACCGATAATCATGGGACTCCCCCCTTCAACAGGATTTCAACTAAGGACCATGGCTCTACCATAAGATTTTACCGCAGTTCGCAACACTTTGAATGAACCTGTAAACGACAGGCCTGGATTCTTCCGACATTTCCAGGACGGCTGTCGTGGCTTCGGGAGTGAGTGACAGAGCCGTAGCGGCGAGCGGACACCCGCCAGAGGTTGCAGAAAGCACCGTAGCCGCTAAACAGGATATCAGGCGACTAAATCGAGAGACGCTGCAAGGTCCGCAGCTACGGCGACCGAACGAACGGACGAAGCCACGGCAGCCGGCCTCCTCCCAAACCTCCCAATTTTACAAACAAAAAAAGGCCCGCTGTTCCTCAGCGGGCCCTCCTGTGTCGGTTTGTGAATGTATTATTCGCTCTGCCCCTTTGTCCTTTTCACCACCTTGCGGACGGTTTCCACCTTGGTCTCCTTGACTTTGGCCCCAACCGCAGGCACTTCCCTTCTCGCTTTTGTCCGGCGCTTGCCGGTGGTGCCTCTCCAGATCTTGCCTCGCCGTGAACGTCTGTCCCCTTTTCCCATACGAGTGCCCCCCTTTCCGGATCGTGCTCTCAAAATGGCCGGTGAAACTGCATGTTATTTATTTACAATCTTCCGGGAAAAAATCAAGGGCGATACCGACCGTTACCGGTTCAACCTATCCTCACCCGGCCGGCTTCGCCCGGATTCCCCTCCACACTGTACCGGAACGGGCGGAACTGCGCCGCGGCCCAGAGGTTCGTCAAGAGATGTGCGGTGATTGCAGAGGTGGTGAAGGACGACACCCCCTCCGCCAGGGCAAGATACGACAGGGGTCGCCCACGGGCTGACCGTAGAGCGGCTCATGGAGCAGATAAGGGAGATCGTGGACCGCTGGTACGAAATAGACCATAACTGCTTCAAGGTGCGCGCCGACGACGGCGGGCTCTACCTCTTGCGGCACGACTTGAACAGCGACCAGTGGGAACTGGTCGAAACGGGGGAGGACTCCGGGAGTGAGTCGTAAACATTGTATTTTGGGCGGAAATTGGTTATAAATAGCGCATATGCGACTCCAAATCAGGATAACAGGGCTCTATTCAGCAGGCATCGTTCGAAGCCTCCTTCGCAGCAACCTTCTGATACCCGCCACGTTCGTCATCGCATTCTGTCTCCTCCTCACGGGAATGCGCGTCGCCGATCTTGCGTCCCACCATCGGCCCAAGCCGAGCCATAGGGCCGTCATCGAGAACCCGTCCAAGGACTCCCAGCAGGCGATCAAGAAATCCATCGAAGTCGTTGCCGTCTTGACGAAGCCCGCCGATCCCGGCACCGCATTTCCTTGCCGCACCGATTTCCCCCGAACGTTCCAACCCGGTGGGTTCCCCTCCGTTTCCCACAAATCGTCCCGCTCCCCGCCCCATTCTTTAACCTGACATCTTGCCCGCTTTTCCGAAGCAAGTACGACCCCGCCCGGCGCCTCCAGTTGTAGGCCCGCTCTGTTCGGGGCTCTCTGTGTTGCGGGTTTGCCGTCGTCAATTAAACCGAGGTAAAGCGGTCTCGCGCAACGCCAGGAAAGCTATTCGGATTTCTCTGTGGCTTGCAAGTAACGGCCGTTTCCAGCATTAAACGAACACGAAGGGACGGGGCCGCGTTGCCCCGATCTCCAAAGAGGTACTATGAAGCGAACCATATATGGCCGGGCATACGTTACCGGCATGCTGCTCCTTGCCTTTCTGACCTGCGGCTTTACGTGGGGGTTCGGCACCAAAGACAATTGCGGTGAGGCAAGGAAGATCGGTGCGGCGCTTTCCCTGGAGTCCACCCCCGCCGAACGCGCTCAGGCAGAGAAGAATGTCCAGAAGCTGTGCCCCGACGGGGGTGCCGCCCATTACCTGAAAGGGCTTTCCATGGAAGAGGGGAAGAACCTGGACGGAGCAATCGACGCATACCGCACCGCCGGCACCAAAGACCCGCTGATGGCCGACGCCAGGGGACGGCTGGGGCTGTTGCTGCTGCAACGCGGTGAGAGTGATGAGGCTTCCGCTGCGCTGTTCGATGCCCTGAAACTCACGCCGAATCCACTTTACGCACGCGCACTGGCGGAGATTTTCCTGGAAGGAAAGCTTTACACCCTGGCGCTGAAACATTTCCAACAGGCATTGCCGGCACTGGTTGCCGACGGCTCTGTGCATATCGGACTGGCGCGGTGCTACCTCGGCCTGGGTGAGCGGGCCAAGGCGCGCGAAGAGCTGCTGGAATCGCTCCGCCTGGAACCGGGTAATGTAACGGCCCATCTGGAACTGGCCGGCATCTATCAGGAAGAAAAGCTGTATGACAAAGCGCTTAATGAATTGCAACAGGCGCTCGCCGGCAATCCCCAAAACAGGGAAATCCACTTCCGCCTCGCCCAGCTGATGGAGTTGACGGGGAAACAGAAGGAGGCGGACAAGGAATATCTCCTTGCGGGGGTCGAGCGTGCCGCAACCCCTGCCGATTATCTCAGGAAGGCGTCCGAATATGAGGCTGCCGGGGAATCTGCCAAGGCGGCGGCAGAGTATGACGCCCTGCTCCTGAAACAGCCCGACGCTCCGGGAATCAGGGAGAAGTTGGGCGACGCCCGGATGGCGGCCGGTCACGACAGCGAAGCCATTGACGCTTACGAGGACGCCGTCCGCCGCAAGGAAGGCTCGAGCCGGATTCTGTATAACCTCGGCACCCTCTATGAACGGAAAGGGGACCTTGACGAAGCCATAAGCAATTTTGCCGAAGCGGCCAGGCTCGATGCCGGGAACAGTGATGCCCGGCGGCGGCTCGCCGAAATTTATACGCTCCGCGGAAACCTGACGGAAGCGATCAGTGAATACCAGGAACTGATCGCCCGCCATGGCGACAACCCCCTGAGCTATTACAAGCTGGCCCGGTTACTGGACAAGAAGCGGGACTACAACTCCGCCATCAGCGCCTACGCCAAGGCGATCGAGTTGGATGCGGACAACGTCGGGGCACAGCGGGGAATCGCGATCCTCTATCTCAGGCGGAAAATGCCGGATGAAGCAATCAAACATTTCCGGGAGGTCCTGAGGCTCGACCCAAAGAACATAGAAGCCAGAAACGCGCTTATTTCCATCTATGTGAAGAGGAGACAATACAACGAAACGACCCGGCTTCTGGAGGAGGACGCCGCCCTGAACCCCCAGAGCCCGGACAGCCAGTATCGACTCGGGATCATCTATGCCTTCAGGAATGACACGGAAAAAGCGCTGGCCCAGTTTCAGAAGGCGCTCACACTGAAGCCGGACCACGCCCGGGCGCTGAACGCCCTCGGAAAGATTTACCTGAAGGAGGGGGACAGGGAAAAGGCGCGGGAGGCTTTCGCAGCCGCACGGAAGGCCGACCCCGACCTACTGGAGCCGGTCGAGCTTTTGAGCAGGCTGGACGCCTATCCCCCAAAACATGCGACGGCGGAAAAGGTGAAGAAGTCGTCTCACAGAAAGAAGGCATCACGGCGCAAGGGCAAACATGCGCACAAAAGGAAAAGGAATCATAGATGACAAACATTGCCTCACTCTTGATACTCGGCTGCGTGGCCGGGGCAGCGAGCGGTCTCATCGGCATCGGTGGGGGGATCATAATCGTTCCCGCCCTGGTGCTTCTATTCGGATTTTCACAGCAGGTTGCCCAAGGCACCACCCTTGCCCTGATGGTGCCGCCGCTTGGAATTCTCGCGGCCATGACCTACTACAGGCAGGGGTATGTGGACATGAGAGCGGCGGGGCTCATCTGCGCGGGGTTCCTCCTCGGCAGCATCCTCGGCGCGGACCTGTCCGTACGCCTCCC
>DAIEGL010000015.1 GCA_027356255.1 Geobacter sp.
CCTGTGAATGGGAAGATATCCGGTCCGCGCTGGCACTGGCTGTTGATGTTGACGCGGGACACCTGGTTGACCAGCGGGTCGATGAGCTTTGCCAGCACCGCTGCGTCCCGGCCGAAGATGCTCACCTGCTGGCCGTAGTCGGATGCCGTGACATAGGCGATCGGCGTCCCGATATCCTTGAACGGCAGAACCGGGATGACGGGACCGAACTGCTCTTCGCGGTACAGCCTCATCTCCGCCGTTACCGGATAAACCAGGGCCGGGTAGAAGAACGTCTCTTTGACAGTCCCCCCCGCCTCATTGACCACCCGCGCTCCCAGACCGACGGCATCCGCAATGAGGCTCCCCAGATATTCCGGCTTCCCCGGTTCCGGCAGCGGTGTTATGGAGACACCCGCCTCCCACGGCATGCCGCATTTCATGTCAGCGATCGTCGCGGCAAAGCGGCCGAGGAATTCGTCCGCAATGCTCTCGTGAACGAAGATGATCTTGATCGCCGTGCAGCGCTGGCCATTGAACGACAGACTGCCGGACGCACATTCCTCGACAGCGGAGTCAAGATCTGCGCCGGGAAGGACGATGGCGGGATTTTTCGCCTCCAGCCCGAGGACGGAGCGGAGCCGGTGCATCCGCGGATGTCCCTTCTGCAACAAGCCTGCGGCCTTGCTCGTGCCGATGAAGGCAAGCACGTCCACCTTGCCGGAGGCCATCAGCGGCGGAGCGACCGCCCTTCCCGCGCCGAAGAGCGTGTTCACCACCCCCGGCGGAAAGGCATCGCAAAACGCCTGCAACAGGGGATAAAAGAGGAGTATCCCGTGGCGCGGCGGTTTGAGGATGGCCGTATTCCCCATGATCAACGCCGGAATCAGGGTGGTGAATGTTTCGTTCAGGGGGTAGTTGTAGGGGCCCATGCAGAGGGCCACCCCCAGCGGTGCGCGCCGGATCTGGCCGATGATCCCCTGCTCGACGACAAAGCGGGACGAGACCCGGTCGAGATCCTTCAGCGCATCGATAGTATCGGCTATGTAATCGACCGTCCTGTCGAATTCCTTTTCCGAATCCTTGAGCGACTTGCCGATTTCCCACATGAGGAGGCTTACCACCTCAGACCGCTTTTCCTTCATCCTGTAAGCGAATTCCTGGACGCAGGCGATCCGCTCCCCGACGGACATGGTCGGCCACCGCCCCCGGCCGCAGTCATAGGCATTTACCGCCGCATCGAGTATGGACAATGCGTCCGCCTCCGTCATCAGCGGGAACCTGCCGATCATCTGCCGCAACGCCCCGCCGTTGGTCCGCACGCATACCGGGGAAAAGACTTCCTGCATCGGTCCGTTCCAGCTGCGCATTTCTCCGTTGATGAGAAAACTGTTCAACTCGATCGGCTCCGGCAGGTGGAAGGACTTGCGGATCTCCGCTTCCGTCGGGAACAGCCGGTCTATCCTCTCTCTCGGTGTCATGTGACCTCCTGATGTCTGGTATCTGTTGTTTCCAACCCGAAGCGCCTCTGGATATCCGCGGGGGCAACCTCGAAGTGGGAAAATTCCATGGTATAGGTCCCCCGCCCTTTGGTGGCGCTGCGCAATTCCGTCATGTAGCCGAACATCTCCGACAGGGGGACGAACGCCCGGATGAACTCGCTCTCAGCGGAGCTCTCTATCCCCTCAACCCGCCCCCGCTTCTGCTGGATGCTCCCGAGCACCCTGCCGGCATGCTCCGCCGGGATGACGAATTCTAGGCGCATCACCGGTTCCAGGAGAACAAGCGCGCCCGCCTCGGCAGCCCGTATCATCCCCCGATGGGCGGCGGCCCGCATCCCCAGTTCGGTGGTGATGTCCGGCTCATAGGGCGCCTCGATCACCCTCACCTCCAGGTCGGTCAACGGATAGCCGGTCTTGGCCCCGGCAGCGCAGACCTGGCGCAGGCTCTCTTCCATGGCGGCACGCAACTCGACAGGCAACGGCCAATCCTCTTCCGGGGGGAGGATGATGCGCACCCCTGCGCCGCGGGAAAGAGGGGAAAGGCGCAACAGCAGCTCCCCATGGTCCTGCTTCCCCTCCACCTCCCGGCTGAACAGCTCCCGACGCTCCACCGCATGCAGCAGGGTTTCCCGGTACACGACCCGGGGGGCGCCGGTCTTTACCGCAACGCCGTATTCCCTGGACAACCGGTCGGTCACGATCTCCAGATGCAGTTCCCCCATGCCGGTGAGGATGGTCTGGCCGGTCTCCTCGTCCTCGTGCACCCTGAAGGTGGGGTCCTCCCACTGGAGCTTCTCCAGCGCTGCCGGGAGCCGCTCCCGGTCCTCCATCCCCTTCGCCTCCACGGCCAGGGAAACCACCGGTTCGGGAACAACGAGCCCCTCCAGTACCATGGGATGGGCCGGGTCGCAGAGCGTGTCGCCGGTCAGGGCGTACCTGAGGCCGGTCACGGCTACGATGTCTCCCGCCGCAGCCGACATGACCTGCTCCCTTTTATGGGCATGCATGCGGTACAGGCGGGCGGGCCTCTCCGTCACCCCACTGCTGCTGTTGAGCAGAGCGGCACCGTTATGAAGCGTCCCGGCGTAAATGCGCAGATAGGTGAGTTTTCGCCCTTCCTCTGCCAGCACCTTGAAGGCAAGCGCCACGAGAGGCGCCTTCGGATCGCAGTGAACCGTCTCCGGCGCCCCCTTTCCCGCCCCCCTGACGCCGACGGGGGAGATCTCCAGGGGGGACGGGAGGTAGTCACCGACAGCGTCCAGAAGCGGTTGTATCCCCTTGTTGCGCAGGGCGGCGCCGAACAGTATCGGGACAAGGCGGCTGGAGATGGTACCCTTCCGGATCGCGCCGCGCAGCCGCTCCGCATCCACTTCCGCCCCGGCAAGATAATCGGTGAGGATGGCGTCGTCGAAATCCGCCGCCGCCTCGACAATCCTGTTTCGGGCCGCCCGAGCCTCGTCCAGGCACTCCGGCGGGACCGGCCACCGCTCCACGGTCTTTCCCTGGTCGGCAGCACTGAAAGTGATGAGCTCATCGGCCAAGAGATCGACGACCCCCCGGAACCCGGCCTCACTACCCAGCGGGAGCTGGAGGAGCACCGGCCTGGCCTTCAGTCGCGCCTCCATCCCGGCCAGCACCGCTTGATAGTCCGCGCCGACCCGGTCCATCTTGTTTATGAAACAGATGCGGGGCACATGATAGCGGTCCGCCTGGCGCCACACCGACTCGGTCTGGGGCTGGACGCCTTCTACGGCACTGATGATGGCCACCGCCCCGTCCAGCACCCGCATGCTCCTCTCCACCTCGATGGTGAAGTCGATGTGCCCCGGCGTGTCGATCAGGTTGATCCAGAACCGCCCCCAGCTGCAGGTGGTGGAAGTGGCGGTGATGGTGATGCCCCGCTCCTGCTCCTGCGGCATCCAGTCCATGACCGCCTCCCCCTCGTGCACCTCGCCCATCTTGTGGGTTTCGCCGGCGTAAAAGAGAATCCGCTCGGAGACCGTGGTCTTGCCGGCGTCGATATGGGAAATGATGCCGATGTTGCGGATGTCGGTGCGGAGAGGGGCGTCCATGGTGCCTCGCGAATGTTAAAATCAGTCAAGATTATAACAGACGCGGGGCAAACGGCATCAGGTGGAGTGCATTTTTATGGTCCTTCCGATCCGACATTTCCGTGACGGCAGACGGCCTTCCTTCAAAGTTCTCGGATGAATCTTTTTTTAGTGAGGGTTGGCGCTACCGCTCTTCCTCGATCCTCCCCCCCGGAAGGAGGCGGAAGAGGTGGCCGCGCCAGCTGACGCGGTTGCCGAGGAAGGAGAGCGCCCAGGTGGCGAAGGCGAAGAAATCCCGGACGGGAAGAAGCCAGAGCCAGCGGGGGAAGATGTTGTCGCGGACGAAGGAACGGCTGTAGATGAGCGCCGTGACGGCACGGCAGGCGTACAGGAGGGCTCCCGCCGCAAGGCCGTGGAGAGTAAAGCCGGAAACGGCGAGGGCAACGAGTGCCGCGGGGAACGGCTGGGTGATGCCGGAGGCGAAGTAGCCGCCGGGGCGGCTGACCCGCATGGTGCGGGCCCAGCGGAGCTGGCGGGAGAGGATGTTTTTCAGGGTTTCCCGGTGCATGATGCTTTCCACGTAGTAGTCGGACAGCGAAAGCCTGTAGCCGGCGCGATGGACCTTGTTCCCCAGCTGGTAATCGTCCGCCAGGTAATCCACTAAGGCGGCAAACCCGCCGATTTTTTCCAGCGCCGCCCTCCTCACAGCCATGGAAGCGCCGAGGGCAAAGGAGAGCCCTTCGAGCTTAAGCGCCACCATCACGTTCGGCACCATCTCCGTGGTAAACCCCATCGCCTCGATGGCGCTCGCGACGCCATGCACCCCGGTGGTCCGGTAGAGTGAGGTCACGAGCCCCACCTCCGGGTCGCTGAAGGGCGCGCAGACCTCCCGCAGATACCGCTCTCCCACGCGGATGTCACTGTCGCAGACGATGATGATGTCGTGCTTTGCCCTGGGGAAGGCGTTGATCAGGTTGCAGACCTTGTAGTTGGGGCCGTAGAGCCGCCCGTCCACCACCAGCTCCATGTCAACGGCCGGGAATTCCCCCATCAGCCGGTTGATTACCGGGATTGCCGGATCGTCGGCCGACGCTACGGCGAACACCATCTGAAAGGAGGGATAGTCCTGACGGCAGAATGAGGCGAAGTTGGCAAAGCTCTCCGCATCCATCCCCTTGACCGGCTTGAGTATGGTCACCGGCGGGAGATTGTCCGCCTCCTCCCTCTTGCGGTTGAAATAGGCGCGGCCGCAGAAAAGGGAGATCATCCCGTAGGCCAGCGGGGGGAGGACGAAGATGAAAGGGAGGATTGAGCGGAGCATGGGAAGCCTTTGCGCGTTTTTGGGTATACGATTCCTGCGCGGGAGAGGATACGAAAGAGGAGCCGATCTGTAAAGAGGAATTTCCGGCCATTTCTGGAGTTTTCCGAGGTGGATCTTTCCCCCCGCCTCGTATTCCCGACTTCTCCCGGTCCGAATATAATGACCAACTGTCAAATTTTATACCGTAGACGACAACATACTCAAAACGCCTCTGTTTACTGACGCGTACACCTTCAGGCTACAGAAGTAAAACCTGAAGGCTATCGCGAATTTTCAAACATTCCCGGCCGTTCGCACGGCCGGGAATCCTCCCGTTGGGCTGCCCTCTCAGTCCGTCAATGCCAAAGCCTCCTATTTTGACATGATGTTCTACCTGCCGATACGAAAAAAACCCGGCAGATACACCTCCGTATCACACTGAATTATATGGTGATTTTTGTATACATCATTTTAATTAAAGTAGTTACGCTTCCGGCCGAATATAACTGAAACAGAAAACCGTTACGCTGACATGACAAAAACCTGTTTCAACCGGCCAGGAGAATGTGCATGAGAATAAAGACGAGATTTGTCGTGATGAATGTGTTGGTTGTCGCCGTGACGCTGGTCTCCATCACCGGCGTATGCATGTACAACTTCAAGCGGGCCCTGGAAGCACAGATGGTTTCCTCCCAGAACAGCAGGATGAAGATGTTCCGGGAGCTCTTGTTTCAGACCGGCAGTGACATACGGATCGAGGGAGACAGGCTCATCGTCGGGGGGCGTGTGCTCAACGGAAACAACTATTTCCCGGACAAGGTCAAGGAGCTGTGCGGAGGGACCGCCACCATCTTCATGGGGGACACGCGGGTGGCCACCAACGTCCTCAAGGAGGACGGGAGCCGTGCACTGGGGACAAAGCTGCAGGGACCGGCCTATGACGCGATCATTCGGGACGGGAAACCTTACAGCGGCGAGGTGACAGTCGCCGGCACCGACTATTACGGCCAGTACGAGCCGCTCAGGAACAGCCGGGGAGAAACCGTCGGGGCGCTGTTCGTGGGGGTCAGGAAGAGCGATTTCCTCGCATCCTTCGACCGGCTCCTGATCCTGATACCGGCACTGGCGCTCCTCTTCTTCGCGGCAGCCGCCCTGCTCACCCGGTTCTTCGTCCATAGACTCTTCCTCCCGCTGGACATGATGCACGACATCCTGGTGTTCGCCGAAGAGAGCGGGGACCTGACCCAGAGGATCGACTACGACAAACAGAACGAGGTCGGCGACATGTGCCGTGCCTTCAACGCATTCATGGTGAAATTTCACGACATCATCGCCGACCTTACCCGGACGACGACCCAGATTTCGGCCACGGCGAACATGCTCAGCGCCGCCTATGAAATGATGGCCGGCAATGCGAACGACGTGGCGGAGCAGGCGGGAACCATCGCCGTTGCCAGTGAAGAGATGGCGGCCACATCCAACGACGTGGCGAACAGCTGCACGATTGCGGCACAGAACTCGGAGCAGGCAAACGGTTCCGCCCTTTCAGGGACTGCGGTTGTCAGCGAAACGGTCAGCGCAATGAACCTCATTGCCGAAAGGGTCAAGGAATCCGCAAGGACAGTGGATCTCCTGGGGACAAAGTCAGACCAGATCGGGGAGATCGTCGGCACCATCGAGGATATCGCCGACCAGACCAACCTACTGGCGCTCAATGCAGCGATCGAGGCGGCCAGGGCCGGGGAACAGGGGCGCGGATTCGCCGTTGTCGCCGATGAGGTGCGCGCCCTGGCAGAGCGGACCACAAAGGCCACCAAGGAGATCGGCAGCATGATAAAGGCGGTACAGACCGAGACGAAGGGAGCAGTTCACTCCATGGAAGAGGGGGTCAGGGATGTCGAGAGGGGGACCACCGAGGCGGCAAAGTCAGGGGAAGCGCTCCAGGAGATCCTCCAGCAGATCCAGGCGGTATCCATGCAGGTGAACCAGATCGCCACCGCAGCTGAGGAGCAGACCGCCACTACCAATGAGATCAGCAACAACATCCAGATGATAACCGAAGTCATGCGGGGTACGGCCGAGGTCGCAAACGAGAGTGCACATTCGGCTGCCGAGTTGGCAACACTGTCGGACAATCTGCAGAAGCTGGTCGGTCAGTTCAGGATCGCTGCTTGATATTTTGACAGTCGGCCAGCTGCCGAATTCAGAATTATCCATCATGTAAAAAGAGGAGGTGAACGGAATGGCAGGAAAGATAAAACAGATGATCGACACCATCATAAGCCAGAGGTCGAAGGATAACCCGATGCTGGCCGGGGTCATCAAGACGAAGCTGATGCTGAAGGGAATCGACCCGAACAAGTTCACCCCCCAGTCCGATGACGACCCCGCGATAATCGCAAAGCTGGAGGCGGTGATAAAAGAACTCAAATAGGATTCCAGAAACTGTCGAGGAGGCTTACGAACATGAGCATTAAGATTGCCGGTTCCACCAAAGGAACCATTGAAGAAGCGGTACAGGATATAAAGACGCAGTTGGGCGGTTTGGAGACCAGGATGCTCCTCTTCTTCGCATCATCCAGTCATGCCCCGGAAGCGATCAGCGCGCAGATGCAGGAGGCCTTTGCCGGGGCCACGGTATTCGGCTGCTCAACGGCCGGCGAGATCATCAGCGGCAGAATGCTGAACGGCTCGGTGGTAGCCATGGCCTTTGACGGAAAGAGCATCAAGGACGTCAAGGTGGAGGTGGTCGAACGCCTGAAGGAAGGGGTCAGCGTGGAGGGGGCGTTCTCGTCCTTTGAGAAACACTTCGGCGAGCCGGTAAGCGTCATGGACCATGACAAGTACGTCGGGATCGTCCTGGTGGACGGGCTCTCCGGCAGCGAGGAGACGCTGATCGACAAGGTGGGCGACCTGACCAACGTGACGTTCATCGGCGGTTCCGCGGGTGATGACCTGAAATTCGAGGCGACCCACGTCTATGCCGACGGCAGGAGCTACAGCGATGCGGCCCTCCTGGTGCTCCTGAAGCCGGGCACAAGGTTCACGTTCATAAAGACCCAGAGTTTCTGCGACAGGGGTAAACGGCTCGTGGTCAGCAAGGCGAACGAGGAGACGCGCGAGGTGATCGAATTCAACGGCAAGCCCGCCGCCGACGCATACGCCGAGGCGCTCGGCATCCCAGTAGGAGAAGCGCCGGAGCGCTTCATGCACAACCCGGTCGGGCTCATCATCGAGGGGGAGCCGTACGTGCGGAGTCCGCAGAGGATCAAGGAGGGGAGAATGGCCTTCTACTGCGGCGTGACCGAAGGGATGGAGCTCTCGCTCCTGGAATCGACCGACATCGTCGCAGACACCGCGCAGGCTCTGGCCAAGGCAAAGGCGGAGCTCGGCGGGATATCCGGGGTTATCAACTTCAACTGCATACTCCGCACCCTGGAGCTGAACCAGAAAAAGCTGACGGAGCAGTACGGCGCACTCTTCGCGGACGTGCCGACCATAGGCTTCAGCACCTACGGCGAACAGTACATAGGGCATATCAACCAGACCGCGACCATGCTCGTCTTCAAGTAACGGAATCCGGGCCGTCAACTGCACTGTGCCGTTGACGGCCCGAACTGCCCCATTTTCCTCCCGAGCCATTCCCGCCACGACCACGATTCAAAAAGGAAAATATCACCAAAAGCCTACGGATAGACGAAGTAATCGGCGTCGTCCCGGTTGATCCTGCCGAGAAGACCCTCCGTGACCGGGATGATGACCCTGGTCGCCACCCCGGCCGTCTTGCCGAGATCATCCGCCACCGCACGCCGCATGGCATGGCCGATGCCGGTGATGACGACCAGGGACCTCTCGGGGTTCTTCTCCAGGTAGTCGCCGATTAGGCGCCCCATGGTGTTGTTGCGGACCGCCTGGGCCTCGCAGAAGTTGTTGAACGATATCGCGTCAAGGGTGTGATCGGCAAAGACTTCACGCATGAAGTCCCGGTAGGAAGGGGTTGCTGCCCCATTCACCCCGGCGGGGAGGCGGGCCCTGTCATCTGGAGAAAGTGAGTCGAACCCTGCGTGGGCCACTTTTCTGACCAGCTCCGCAGGCGCGTTGAGGGCGACGAGGGAAATCCGGTTGTTGCGGCAGTAGAGGAGGATGGCGTCGTATTCGGCCCAGCTGACGGTCCAGTTTTGCCGGTAAGCGGCGATGAAATCGCGAAGCTCCATTTCGCCGCGCACCCAGCGGTCTAGGACCGGCTGGCTTTCCATGTCGAACATTTCCAGGCCGATGGCGAGAGGGGCGCCACCCTGGCGAAGGGCCTTGATTATGTCGAGCTGGAGGGTATGGTGTTCCCTCTGGTCGTGGAACTCGCCGACAAAGACCACCCGCGCCTGCCGCGCATCGGCGATCATCCGGTCGAATGCGGTCCGGTCGTCGCCCGCAAGCCATTGGGTGCGGCCGCCGCATCCCGCCAGGGGTGCGGCCAGAAGCAATAAGAGCAGCAGCAGAAGACAAACAGATTTGGCGCCGGACATTTTCGTAGCAGAACCCGCCTTTCGCGTTTTGCGGTCAGGAGTGAGTCCTTTTAATTGTACCATCACTATCTGTTTGCGCTGACTCTAATGCATCACATCCCTTGTGCTCCCGGGGCGAGCTTCTCGGCAAATATCACGTAAGGGACGGTCGCAGGACGGTTGATCTGCCGGCTGCACCAGACGTTGAAGGATTGGGGAGGGAGGGAGGCGGCCCACCTTTCCACTGCGGTCCCCTCCGCGTCGCCGCCCGGATGGCCCGTATAGACGGCAACGACTATGACGCCGCCGGGGAAGAGGAGTTCTTCGGCCTGTTTCAGGGCGGCGAGCGTGGTCTCCGGCCTGGTGATGCGCGACTTGTCGCTCCCAGGCAGATAACCTAGGTTGAAGACGACCGCCTGCACGGGGGCGTCCACGTGGGCTGCCAGCCGCTCATGCCCTGATTGCAACAGATTGACCCACGGGAGACACCCGGCGTCGCCGATGAGGGTCCGCGCCTTGGTCAGGGCATCCTCCTGCACGTCGAATGCCCAGACCTTGCCGAGAGAGCCGACCAGCCGGGCGAGAAAGAGCGTGTCATGCCCATTGCCGCATGTCGCGTCAACCACCCGGTCGCCAAGGGCCACCCGCTCCCGCAGAAACAGG
>DAIEGL010000016.1 GCA_027356255.1 Geobacter sp.
TAATTGTTCGTGTCGAAGGTCGCCCGGTATGCGCTCAGGTCTGGGGTTACAGAACCGGGAAGCGCCGGGATCGGACCGAACCCGCCGTGACAGGTGGCGGTATTGCAGGTCGCCACGTTCCGCTCCCAGGTATGGCCGCCGGCCAGGCTGTCGGTAGTGGGATTGGCCATGTGGCAGGTGGCGCAGTTGGCCCCCTGGTGGGCAACGTTGAAGCTGTATGACTGGCCAGCATATTCGTAGCCGTTGGCGCCCCAGAGCATGGCCGCCGTCCCCAGATAGTGATTGTTGAAGAACGCACCAGAAGGCGACTTGCCTGGCGCAAACTTGGTCCTGTAAAGGGTGAAACCGCTCTCCCTACCCTGGTGACAGAAGATGCAGATTACGCTTGTGGCGCTCTCGGCGGCAACCGGAACCTGGGTCGTATCCAGGAAGACATTACCGAAGACCTTGGCACTTGCGGTGGAGTAGTTGGTCATGACCACCGGTTTCCGGATATTGCTGCCGTTGACGGCAACCCCAAGGTCGGTGCGGGGATGCGTATCGTGGCAGGTGATGCAGGTGGCCGGCTCGTCACCCCAGATCACCCTGGCACTCGCCGTCCCCTGCACATTGCTCTGCCAGTCAATGGAGCCGATCCCGTTGTGACACTTGAAGCAGGCGTAGTTGTTGTTGCCTGGATTGCCGGTCGCCTTGCTCATGTCAAACGGATAGGTAGTCTGGTGTCCGGTCGAGAAGGTAGGATCGTAGGCTGTCGGATTGGCGGAAAACTCGCCCCAGGCAGGGTCGGTTCGCGTAGCGTGGGCGGAGTTGGTCCACTGGGTGTAGACGTTCGTCTGGTGCGTGGAGAAGTTGGCAAACTTGTATTTCCCGACGGTGTGGCACGATCCGCACATGGTCTCGATGTTCAGCTCCCGCTTCCCGTTCGCGTCGAGCGGGTAACTGTGGGTGGTAGGATCATCGAGGTCGTCCCGGTACATGCGGGCACGCGTCCATGTGCCCTTATTGGCATCGTTGGCACCGTTTGCAGCGACCTGCACCTTGCGGAAGATCTGATAGTCGCCATTTGCGAAGTTAGGGTCTGTCTTTGCCACCTGGTGCCCGTCATGGCAGTTGGCGCAGGAGACCGAAGGGGCAGGCATGTTGTTCGGGTCCGGGTGGAGAAGCTTGGGCGGAGTGCTGTTGTCGTATGTGAACCGCCAGTTGGAGTTGTGACAGACCGAACACTCCTCGATATGCTGGGCCTTGGTCACCGGTGTCCCATCAGGGGTCACTTCCTGGATATTGGCGCTTGAGTTTCTCATCCTGGTGGACGCCTGGTCAGTGCCGGCATTCCCCTGAAAGAAGAATTTGTCGGGAATCTGAGCGGTATTGGCATGCGGGGTCGCCACGAAACTCGCCTTGTCGTTCAATCCGAGATTTGCAGCCGTCGTGCCGCTATGGCACTTCTCGCAGACATTGTAGTCCGGCACAGGGTTGGCAAGAGGCCCGAGTCCCCAGTGGAACTGCCCGCCGCCGTGGCAGTCCTCGCAATGGACGGTCTCTATTCCGTTTTCGTCGCCGTTATGGAGCGAATCCTGCCAGACGGCGCCTATAGTCCTGGTATCGAGATCGTTGATCATGGTCAGGTCTTTGCCGGCGTTATGGCATTGCAGGCAGTTCGCATCGCCGAGTTTGACGGCATTCGCCAGGTCGGTGGTCGTCACGGCCTGACCTCCCTCCTTCTTGGCGGAACCGCATCCGCCGAGAAGGACGGCAATCAGGAAAACCGACAGCGAGATCAAGCAAATATGGACGTTTCTACGCATGAAAGAATCCTCCTTCCTGATATTTTTTTAAAAGGTATCATGGCACCTGATGCAGCTTCTGCCATTGCTCTTGTCTCTGAAGTTATTCTTCACTGCATCCCAATTACGCGGATGGGGGTTGACCCGCAATCCCGAATTTTGCCGCGCGCTGTGGCACTTCAGGCAGACGTCGCCATCCGAGTGGCAGGTCTGGCACGACTGCAGGTTGCGCCGCGCCTCGACCGCATGGGAAGCGGACCAGGCATGCTTTGGCAGGAGCCCGCCCGGATGGCAGGTCTGGCACTGTGAAGGGGTGAATTGCGCGTGGTTGGGGCCGATATCGGAAAGCTTTATATCGCTGAACTGCCGCCTGTGCGACTCGAACTGCAGGTCGGTCGGCCTGAACCTGGAATGGCACTGGGTGCAGTATTTCTGATCATGGCAACGGGTGCAGGTCTGGGGGTTGTCCAATGCCTTGATGGGGTGGATCTCCAGGAAGTCGCTGCGATGGCTCTTGGGGATGTAATCCCGCCTGTAGTTCTGCGTTGAAAGCTTCAGATCGATACCGCCGCCCGAATGGCAGTCGAGGCACCAGGCCTGGTCATGGCACTGAATGCAATTTGCGCCCCCTTTGCTTGCCAGGACCCGATGGCCCCTGACCCAGTCGGCGTCATGGTTGAGGGCGATCCCCTCCGACTTGTGACAGCTGTTGCATTCGGGAATTTTCATGGCTGCATAATCCTTGTGGGATTCCTTCTGGGCGACAGCCATCTGCACATATACGGCTGAGATTAATAAAAACACGAAAACAATCGACAATCTTTTCACAACTGCACCCCCTTTCTAAAAACTGTAATCGAATACAAAGCGTCCCTGCACGTTGCTGTTGTAGGTGACGTTCACGTCGTCTTCTATCCGCAGGGAAGCCGCCATGTTCTTGCCCATCCGGTATTTGGCGCCCAGCCAGTATTTCTGGGCGATCTCATCTTCGGGCACAGTCGGGAAGAAGTCCCTGTTGTAGGCATCGACGGTAAGCCCACCCGCAAGCATCAGTTCCTTCGTGGCGTCCCAGGTCACATCAAAGGTCCCGCCGTCCAGGTGACCGCCATACCCGTCGTGACGGTCGTAGGCAAGACCTATCGTCAGGGTGCTGATCGGCCGCAGGGTGCAGCCCGCTTCATAGACATCGGCGGTCCCGTCATCTCCGTAGTCCTGTCGGCTGTATCCGGCATTGACCGCGATGTTTTCATTGATCGTATAATCGGCCCGGAAAACACCTTCCTGGTAGCGGTTGACCGCAAAGACCGAGTAGATGCTGGTCGTGTCGAAGGTGGGGTAACTCTGGAACCATTCACCGGTCAGGACGAGGTTTGCGGTGGGGAAGTACTTGACTCCCGCGAGCACCTCGCTGAAGACCTCGCTAGTCAGGTCATAACGGGCATTGCTATAGAGCTTGACGCTGTCCCAGAGGTACTGCTTGAATGAGCCCCCGACGATGTCGCGGGCGACATCCCCCTCGTCCCATTTGCGAAACCAGCTGACATCCAGGTCGGTTTTCCTGAAGCCGGTCAGATAGGCCGCCATTCCCAGGGCGTAGTTACCGTCGCGGGTAAGTTCGCCATCGATCCCGAAAACCACGTCACGCCCGCCAAGGACCGTAAACGCCACAGGGCCGATGTTTTTCAGGTCCACCTGGCCGCCGTCGATGATGGTTGTACCTGCGGACAGGTTGACGAACTGGCGTCCCACCTTGACGTCGAACTTATCGAAGAGATCGCGGTAATCGCCGTAAAGGTAATAAAGGCGCCCGTTCAGCCCATCGCCGTTGGTCAGGTCCTGCGTGCCCCTTCCGTAACCGTAGATGGCAAATTTGTTGTCCTTGTCGAGCTTGGTCACTGAAAGTCGCAGGTACTCACCCAATTCGATCTGGCGACCATTGTAAAAATCGTTGAACCAGAGCAACTGAGTCGAACTGCTGCCATGTATGTCCGCCCCCCACACGCTTGTGGCGGAAAGCAGAGAGACGAACAGCAGCAAGCGTAATAACCCTTTGATTCCCATTCAATGGACCTCCTTTCCAAATTTTATTGCAACCAAAGCAGCACAACCTTCGACATCACACAGCCCCCTTCCCTTCGCAAATAGCTTTCCGACTAGTACGACCCTATCCGCTTACGCAGGCAACACCCCCAATCCATTATTTATTTTTAATAACAAATATACAATGTAACACCCTTTGCCAGAATATCCACCTGATAGATAATATTTTCCGCCCGGCTGTCGAACGACTTGGTGTTACCTTCGGGCATAGAAACAGAAAAAGCCCCGGGGTTGATTCCCGGGGCTTTTTCTGAACCTGCATTATCCGATGGTTTTCTTCAAATCATTTTACTCTCCATACGATCACTTTTTCCCATCGGCTGCGGCACCAGCCGCAGGATCGACGCGCTTTTGCGTTTCGGCCGACAAGAGTTCCGCGGTCACCCTGCCGAGGGGTATCCTGGTTTCCACTTTCACCGGGGCCTTGAATTCGTCATCGGTCAGCCAGATCGTCACATCGCCGGTCCTTTTGAATATGCCGTCGGTCCTCAGAAGCGGCTTAATCACTATTGCCTCGGCCTTCCTGAAGCCGGGAAGCCGCACCTGTTCCCGCCGCAGCACCTCGACCGGCAACTGGGTATAGGTGTCGCTGTCGAAGACGTGGAGCAACTCGGTTTGGCCCACCTGCAACGGCCGGTTTCTCAAATAATAAAGCCCGGAAACGAGATCGAGCACCTCGTCGTTCGGGACCGGTTCCGTCGTGCTCCGGTTTTTGAGGCGGTCGATCCAGAACACCTTCTTCTCCCGCAGCATGATGGTGAACCCCCTGTCGCTGCGGAACGAGCCTTCGTGCTGCCTGATCCGGGTGAGGATGAAATTGCCGCCGATATGCCGCGTCTCGATGAGATCGTCCACGGGGTAAACGGTTGAGATGACGGGAGCAGACTTGACCCTGAGCGTGATCCTCACCTCCCCCCGCTCGTTTTTTGCCTCCAACTCGGCAGTCCCCACGGGGACGCCGAACATGCTTATCTGGTAGGTGAGCTTTTCCCGTTCAGTTGCGAGGAATTCGCCGACGGTTC
>DAIEGL010000025.1 GCA_027356255.1 Geobacter sp.
ATCTTCACCGCCATTGCCGTGGCGGAGAAACAGCACGAAAAACGTTACCTGGACCTTAGAGCCAACATCGAGAACAACCGCGTCTTCAAGCGGGAGGCGCCGGTGGTCTGGCGCTGCCGCAACTGCGGCTATCTTCACGAAGGGAACGAGGCCCCGGCGAAGTGCCCGGCGTGCGACCATGCGCAGGCCCACTTCGAGCTGCTCGGGGAGAACTGGTAGGCCAGACAGCGATGCCGGGCACGGATTGGCACGTCTACATCATCCTCTGCTCCGACGACTCGCTCTACACGGGGATCACCACAGATGTGGAGAGGCGCCTGCGTCAGCATGGCGACGGGCGCGGGGCAAAGTATTTCCGCGGTCGCCGGCCAATACGGCTCTTGTACCTGGAAAGCGGCCACACGCGAAGCAGCGCAGGCAAGAGAGAAATGGAGATAAAGCGCATGAAACGCGCCGACAAGTGCCTCCTGGCCGCATCTTCCGGCTGTTAACGGTTGTTGTTCCCGATGAACAGGCTCAGCAGGAAGCTGACTATGCTGAAGACGAAGGCGGCTATGAAGGCGCGCCCGAACCCCGCCACGTGAAACCCGCGCACAAGGTGAGCCGCCAGGTAGAAGAGGAAGGCGTTGATGAAGAGGGTGAATATGCCGAGGGTGAGGACCGTCACCGGGAGGGTGAGAAAGATGAGTATCGGTCTGAGGAAGGCATTGAGCAGCCCCAGCACCACGGCAGCGGCAAAGACGGTCATCCAGTTCTCGAGGGTGACCCCTGATACCACATGGGCAACCACGAGAAGCGCCGTGCTGTTGATGACCCATTTGATGATGAGCTGTTTCACTCTCTTCCCCCTGCCTCTGGTCAAATCGTGCGGCGTGCTTCCTTAAACATACCACAACTGCGGAGAATGGCGACCCCGAGATGACGGCGAAGGTAAAAAATGAATAACCCGCAGACGACAAACGAGCCGTGCCGCTGCCCATGGGTTGATCTGAAAAAGCCCGACTACGTCCTTTACCACGACAAGGAATGGGGGGCGCCGGTATACGACGACCGCCTGATGTTCGAATTTCTCACCCTTGAAGGTGCCCAGGCCGGGCTCTCCTGGTACACCGTGCTGCGCAGGCGGGAGGGGTACCGAAAGGCCTTCGAGGGCTTCGACCCCGAGAAGGTGGCGAGGTTCGACGAGGAAAAGATCGCATCCCTCCTCTCCGACCCGGGGATCATCCGCAACCGGGCCAAGGTCCGGTCGGCAGTCGGGAATGCGGCAGCCTTTCTCCGGGTGCAGGAGGAGTTCGGCACTTTCTGCAACTATATCTGGCGCTTTGTGGACGGATCTCCCAAGGTCAATCTGCTCCGCACCCTTGCCGATTACCCTGCCACCTCCCCCGAGGCGGAGTCCCTCTCCCGCGACCTGATTCAGCGGGGCTTCCGCTTCGTCGGCCCCACCATCTGCTACGCCCACATGCAGGCCACCGGCCTGGTCAACGACCACACGATCGACTGCTTCCGCCGCCAGGAAATCATTGCCTCATACCGCTAACCCTCCGCCAAACCGCCACGTCTCCCGCGCTTGATATTTTATTATTAATAGCTAATATTATAGTGTAATCTGGCAGGATTGCCTGTCAAATTTGCAAAAGCCGCCAGAAGAGTACAGAGAACAAGTGAAATTCCGTGGGAAGGCCGCCTGCCGCGACTTCGTCCGTTCGGTCGCCGCAGCTGCGGATCTTGCACCGTCTCACCATGTAATTGCCTGAACATCCGTTTGCAGACGAAGTGCTTCCTTCAATCTCGGCGCGTGTCCGCTCATAGCGTAAGCTCGGTCACTCATTCAGAAGCCACGGCAACCGCCCCCGGAATGTAGGAAGAACCGAAACATAAAGGAGTAAAGTATGCGAGGCGCATTGATAGCCCTTCTGATCATTTTGGCCGCTGCCGTGCTGGCGGGAATGGCGAACCTGGGGGGCGCACCGGAGGGGACGGTTCCCAAGGCGGGAGAGAACATATTGGCGCAGATTGTCGATCGCTCGGGGGTGACTACCGACCTGAAATGGTTTTCCATGGACGGCAAGATCTTCCTCGAAGGGCGGCGGGGGGGCGGAAAGATGAGCGTCCCCATCCATGACCTGAAGGAAGTGACGTTCGGTCCGGTGAGCGGCGATGACGTACCGGCCGACCTGCTGCTCAAATCGGGGGAACGCCACCAGCTCAAGCTGCAAAAGGGAGCAATCTTCCACGGAGACACGGGGTACGGGGCCTACCAAATCTCTGCGGGTGACGTAAACCGGATTGTTTTCCGCAAGTAGATCAACCTGAATTCAAACCCAAAAAATCCCTGGAGAAACGAGTGAGCAACGGATGAGGCCATGACCAGAGAGCACCGGAGGTTTTCCGTATTCCTCGTCCCATCCACCGGCGACTTCCGCTGGGCGGACGGGGTAATCCGCGAGCTTGCCGCCCGCACGGTCCTCCTCGACCGGGAGGAGATGCGCTTCGACGGGGTAAAGATCGTCGTCCCCGACCCGGTCGCCGGCTGGCGCGACACCATGCGGTGGCAGACCCTCTTCCGGGTGGGGCTGGGGGAGAAAACGGAGCGGATCATCGTATACGGGCACATTTCATGAAAACATCGGGACGGTGATGGTTTTCAATCTGTGGGCGTAACGGGATTAATGGGACGTGAAAATGCTTAACCGGGTGTTTTCCCTGGCTGTGGTAGTATCAGCATGCTTATTTGCCGTGTCGGCTCCAGTCCATGCCGGCACCAACCAGTGGACAGGGATCGGGCCGGCCGGTGCAGACGTTCGCCAAATGGCGGTCAGCCCCGTTATATCGACCACAGTTTACGCGGCGACCGGTGCAGGGGTCTTCGGCAGCAGCGACGGCGGCGGGAGCTGGAACGCTGCCAATACGGGGCTCACTGCAACCGATGTGAGATGCATTGTCATCGATCCTGTAAACGCCTCGAACGTCTACGCGGGAACCGCGACTGCCGGTATTTTCAGGAGCACCGATGGGGGCAGCAACTGGAGTGCCGCCGATAGCGGACTTACGGCCAGCGATGTGCGCACGCTGGCCGTAGACCCGGTAACCCCAGCTACGGTATATGCCGGAAGCGCCACCGGCGGGATATTCAAGAGCATTGATGGCGGAGGGAGCTGGAATGCTGCCAGCAGCGGCCTCACGACAAGCGATATCCGTGCTTTGGCTGTTGATCCGCTCACTCCGGCAACTATCTATGCAGGAACCGCCACAGCCGGCGTGTTCAAGAGCATTGACGGTGGAGGAAGCTGGAACGCCGCCAACAGCGGCCTTACTGCCGGCGATGTTCGGGCCCTGGTCATGGACCCGCTGAATACGGCCACCATATATGCAGGTACAGCCAGCGGCGGAGTGTTCAAGAGCACAAATGGCGGCGGGTCCTGGAGCGCCGTCAATACGGGGATTACCGATACGGCCGTACAGGCTCTTGCCCTCGACCCTGTTCAATCGTCTACAGTCTATGCCGGCACTGCCACCGGAAGCGTCTTCATGAGCAGCGACAGCGGCGGGAACTGGAGTGCAATAAACACCGGGCTTGGAAACAACGCCGTCCAGTCTCTGGCCATAGGCAAGACAGCCTCTGCCGTGGTCTATGCCGGAACAGCCACGGCCGGAGCATTCAAAATAACCACAGCCCCGGATGGTAATGTTACTCCCGGCTCTCTGGCTTTCGGCAACGTGACGCTCTCCACCCCCTCCGCTGCCCAGATCATTACCATAGCCAATACCGGCCTGGCGGACCTGCATGTGAGCTCCATCGCCCCAACGGGGGGTGACAGCAGCATGTTCAGCGTGGCTGCCGGCAGTTGTCCGGGGCTGACGCCGACCCTGAAGCCGGAAGCGAGCTGTACGGTGAGCGTCACCTTTACCCCGGCATCAACCGGCACAAAGGGAGCGACCCTGCAGGTCGCATCCGATGCCGTGTCCGCATCGACCTTCAGCGTGCCGTTGTCCGGTACAGGAGTGGTCCCCACTTATCCGCTCACCCTGTCGATAACCGGCCCGGGGACAGGCACCGTCAACTATTCAACCGGTGGAAGCTGCACCTCCAACTGCAGCCAGTCTTTCGACAGCGGCACATCCATCACCCTTACGCCTGTGGCCGATTCCAGCTCAGCCTTTGCCGGCTGGAGCGGCTGCCCCGTAACCATGGGAAACACCTGTTTCATCATCATCAATTCCCCGCTCACCATCACTGCCGGCTTCAATCAGCTCACCGTTCCACCTTACCCGTCCATCCAGGCCGCCTACGACGTTGCGTCGGACGGCGGCATCATAAGGGTGGCGGCGGCTACCTACAGCGAAAACCTCGCCTTCAGCCAAAATATCTCGGCGACCCTGCAAGGGGGATTCGACTCCGCATTCTCGACCATCGTAGGCACCATCAACCTGAGCGGCAGCCTTGTCGTCTCCGCCGGCACCTTGACCGTGGATGGACTGGTGATTTTCTAACTACCCGGCGGGGAGTTTGGAAGCCAGCAGGTCAGCCTTCTCGATGACGGGAGGCTGCGAAAAGAGCTCGGGGGCTTTTGCCATCAGCGCAGCCGCCAGCCGGCCGGAAAGATGCGCCTGCCGCCCCGCTTCGTCCGGGAAGGCATCGAAGATGGCGAATGTGGACGGCCCCAGGCGGAGCGCGAACCACGCCGTCGTCGCCGGTTCCTGCTGGACCAGTCCCACCCCGCCGCGCAGAAGCTCCTCGACATCTTTCTCCTTTCCCGGTTTTGCCTCCAACCGTACAAACAGCGCCACCTTGACCATAACTGCCTCCTTTTGAGCCAACCGCCGTAATCGCGCGGTTCCGGTGATTCTTGGCCATACCTGTAACTATACCACCCGTCACCTGGGTGGCAACGGCGGCAGATAGCTCACTCCCATTGTGGCCGCTCATCATGATTTGGCCTTCCTTTCGGGTGCCAATCGACCCAAAGCATTGACACTTCCCAATCTCGACCTAGACTTTGAGATGTCCCGGATGGGAGATCACCTGTTGGGTTGAAAGGGGAAGAAATGAACCGTCTGTCCTTACGCACCCTGATGCGCCTGGGAGTATTGGCGGGGATCGTCTGTGCCGCGCTGACCTTGCCCGGCGCCTGTACCCTATCCTCCGGCAGCGGCGCTCCCCGTAACCGGGAGATCAACGACATTGTCCGGCTTCCGCAGGAGATCGGCCCTTACGCGGCCGCTGCAGGAGAACGGCTGGCGATCGGCGGCGAATGCCGCGCCATGCTTCTGGATGAGTTCTGGAAGCACTATTTCGAACCGTGGACCCAGGCAGCACTGAAATACGACCCTGCCGAAACGAAGGAATCGATGAGGAAAACGGCACTCGGCACCTGGTACGGGGAGAACCGGCGGATCATGGCTCCGGAGCTGATGCGGAAGATCCTCGACAACTGCGCCCTGGAGGGTTTCCCATCCCGAAACGAGGCAGCGATAGCCGTTGCCCCCGCCCACCTGCGCGGACTGCCGACCCACCACCCACTCTTCGCTAAACAGGACGACTACCCCTTCGACATGCTCCAGTACCCCAACGTCAAGCTGAACGAACCGCTCCGCGTCCTCCACGCATCAAGGGACGGTGTCTGGCTGTACGTCGAAAACGCCTATTCAGCCGGCTGGCTGGAGGCCCGCGACGTGGCCCTGGCCGACCAGAGCTTCATCGACTCCTGGATGGTGCGCCCGCCGCTGGTGATCGTCCGGGATTACACGACGGTCACGGACAGCAGGTGGGTGATCGGGCACCGGGCCAAGATCGGCACCATCCTCCCCCTTGTCACGGCCGGGGACGGGTGGTGGGATGTGGCAGTGGCGTCGGCTGGCGAAGGGCGCCGGGCGGTCAGTACCATAGCAAGGCTCCCCCGCGGGGCGGCTGCTCCCTGCCCGCTCCCCTTCAACCGGGAAAACGTGGCATTGATCGGCGATCAGCTGATGGGCCAGCCATACGGCTGGGGAGAGATGCACGGCCTGCGCGACTGCTCGGCGACGCTCCGCGACTTTTTCCTGCCGTTCGGGATCTGGCTGCCGCGCACCGCGGCCGCCCAGATCGCCTCTGTCCCGGGCCGAAACCTGGCGGGGCTGACGCCGCAGGAGAAGGAGGATGCGATCAGACGGGAAGGGCTCCCCTTCCTCACCCTGTTCTACAAGACCGGGCATATCATGCTCTACGTCGGCACCGATCCTGCCGGGCGGCCGCTGGTGCTGCACAACGCCTGGTCGATTCGGGTGAAGGACACTTCCGGCGAGCGGGAGCAATTTATCGGCAAGACGGTCATCACCACGCTGGAGCCGGGAAAGGAGCTGGGGATCGCGGAAGGAAAGACCCTCTTGGAGCAGGGAACAGCCATGGCGACCATCACCGACCGGTGCGCGAAGGGGACGGCCGCGGCGCGATGACACCTTTCCGCCACGGCCAACTCGGTGCTGATGCTGGACGAGATCGACAGGTGTGGACCTCCTTCCTGGGGACCCGCCTCGGCGCTCCTGGTGACGCGGTGAAGACGAGGGAATTAAGTATTGTCCCAGGCCCCCCCTTGAAATCCCGGTGGAGTGTTGTATATCTGATTGCGCACCCCATCGCAGATCTACCCCCCTGACAGAGGAGGAATACCCATGGCTACTTTGATCTGGAACGCCCTTGCGGCCGCCCTGGCCGCAACAATCACGGTGGGCGTACCAACCTGGGCTTGCGCCGCCGACGCACCGGTGGCCGTGCAGATCGTCGATGCGCTGAACAAGCGCTTCGGCGTGCATCCCGGCTTTCGGGCGAATCACGCCAAGGGGATCGTGGCGGAGGGAAGTTTCAAGGCCTCGCCGGAGGCGGCGTCCCTGAGCAGGTCGCCGCTCTTCACCGGCGCGAGGCTCCCGGTGACCGTGCGCTTTTCCGACTCCGGCGGGCTGCCCGATCTGCCTGATGCATCGCCGCTGGCAAACCCGCACGGCATGGCGATCAAGTTCCACCTCCCAGGCGGCGAAAGCGACATCGTCGCCAACGCGTTCAAGTTCTTCCCCGTGGCGACGCCCGGGGATTTCCTCGCTCTTCAGCTGGCAGCAGCCGCGAGCCCCCCCGGCTCCCCCATGTCGCCCCATCTGATGGCGTTTCTCGCCGGTCACCCGAGCGTGGCGAAAGCCAATGCAACGCTCGGCACGCCGGCCAGTTTCGCCGAAGAGCAGTATTTCGGCGTCGATGCGTTCGTGTTCGTAACCAAGGCCGGCAAAAAGCAGTCCTTCCGCTACATCATCGCGCCGGAAAAGGTCGTGCACTTGAGCAAGGAGGAAGCCGCAAAGAAATCGCCCGACTACCTGATGAAAGATCTCCCAGCGCGCCTTGCCAAGGGGCCGGTGACATTCCACCTCAAGGCGCAGCTTGCGGCTGCCGGCGACCCCACCAGGGACCCGACCCGGGCCTGGCCCGATGACCGCCCGGTCGTCGATCTCGGCGTGCTGACGATCGACAGGGTCGCCGCCGACAGCGCCGCCGCAGAAAAAAAGCTCTTGTTCCTCCCCGGTCGCCTGACCGATGGCATCGAGCCATCCGACGACCCGCTGATTGCCGCTCGCGACGCCGCCTATGCCGTCTCCTTCGGACGGCGGACCGCAGGCCCGTAACGATCCGCATGCTCGGAGCGGCGTGATGCAGGCCCGGAGAGAAAGACAGGAAAGCCCGCTTTTGGCGGGCTTTTTTTATTGGGGAGAAGCGGCGGGGAAGCGTTTTCTCTCATATAGAGGAGACTCGTGGCTGCGGCCTGTGGTGGCGGATCGACCACTATGACGCTGAATAGGTCCTGGGAGCGCTCCAGGAAACGGCGCGCATCGTCCACGAAAATTCTGCCGTTCGGCGCACGGGACGGTCAAGGAATTGAAATGCACGTCCGAGAAAACAGGCGCCTGGAGCCGAGTCGAAACGGTGACATAAGCTTTGGTCATTGTGACCGCTTCCGAAAACTCTACTGTCCGGGGACATCAAAAGGCGTTGATGCTGTCAATAAAAGCCTGTTGATCCATATTGGCGATGCCGCTCCAGTAGATCCGCCAGTTCGTGTCGGTAATCGGATTGAAGAGCGTGTCGCTGGCCGTATGGGGCGCATTGTGGCCGGAATAGTAGTAGCCCCGGTAAAGCGCCTGCTGTGCGCTGTTGGTTACCAGCGTGGGGGTGAGCCGCGCAAGAGAAGTGTCCAGAGTACCCTGCATGGCATAGGCCACCGAGAAGGTGTAATATGCGGAGAACTGCGCCGGCGCTGTGGCGAGGTCGTAGTTCAGCGAGCTGTAATCGAACGGTTTAAGCGTGGCGCCGGAAATGTTGAAGAGCTTGAAGGCCGGGTTGTTGCCGAAGTATGGCGCGATGGCTGGTGTTATTTCGACCGTATCGGACGACGGCAGGACCCGGTATTCATCCATGTGGGTATGGCCGGCAAGCGTCAGGGAGATGACCCCCGGGTAGTTGGCGACTATCTGCAAAAACCTCGTCTGGTAGTCGGGGACCCACATCATGGTGGCAGTGGCGATATGGCCATTGGCGTCGACATTGGCAGGCTTCGCAGTGGTGCCGATATCCGCGCCGGGAGGCGCGTGCATCAGGAGCCAGACCTTTTTGCCGGCAACCGTGGCAGCGGCGAGCCTTGAGTCCAGCCAGTCCAGTTGTGCGGCCACCGCACTGTCGTTGGCACCGGGAGTGGGCGCGACCAGGGGGGAAAAAATGATGGTATTCAGCCCGATCACCATCAGGTTCGTTCCGGGCGGTTCCACGGCATAATAACCGCCAATGGTGAAGGTTGTCAGAAATGCCTGATGGTCGGCAATGCCGTTCAGGAACGAGGTGTAAAACAGCTCGGCCGTGTTGGCAAGAAAGGCGCTGTCCGGCCCGTATCCGGTGTAGGAATCGCCATTCCCGACCGCGAAAAAGACCGGGATGGTGCCGACCGCCGCCCTCACCTTGGCCATGAAGAAGGCGACCGCCTTGTCGGTGAAGGCCTGCATGGCGGCAACATCCGCGGCGTCGCGCGGAGCCGTGGTCCCGTTGAGGCAGTAGTAAAACAGTTGCGGGAGACCATGGCCAAGAATGTCGCCGGTGTATATGACGAAGGGGCTCGTTCCCAGATTCTGCTTGATGCCGGCGAGGGCAAGCGTGAGCAGGGGATAGTTGGAATCCTTGCCCCAGGCCGAAGGCGCCGTGATGCCCGATGTCCTGAAAACGGCATCCCAGTCGCTCGCCGACGCAGCGTTCAGTGCCGGGAACAGCGAGGGGTCGTACAGCGGGTTGAAATGAACATCCGAGAAGACTGCCACCGGAAAATCGCTGCCGGAGGAGCCGCTCTTGCTGCCACAGGCCGTGGTCAAAGCCCCCAGGTAGATACACGCGACGGTTCCCGCCGAATATTTCACGAAATCCCGTCTGGTTATGCCGGAAGGACGTGTCGTTGACGCGCCGTTGCCCTGATTCCTGCCGTTATGTTTCGAATCACTCGCCACGAGATGCTCCTTTTGTCGGGAATACCGGCTCCCCTGCCCAGTGAAGCCGGGGAGGGCCGGGCTATTTCAGCGCCAGGTGGTAACGGACCAGCAGCTCCTTGCGGTTCCGGCGCAGGTCCTTGCCGGTCGAGACAGCAGGATACGGCTTGTTCCCCATCAGCCCCTTCCACAACACGCGGTTGTACTGCGCGAAATTGAACTTGTCTTCGGACGAGAAGTCCATCCCCTTCGTAGCCTGTGCCCAGTACCGCGCGTCATGCGTCGATTTCGGCGCCCGCGCCCTGCTGACGGGAGAGAGCGCGGCGAACGGCGGCAGGGTGGTCCCGGCAAGAATCGGGGCCGGCTTGGCGACAAAACTCCAGGGGGCCGGGGTCGTGGTGAAAATATCGGTCATCGGCCGGGCAAGGGCGTCATTCAGGTTCATCGGCGGGAGCCCCAGGACCTCCTCGATGGTACGCAGGAAGTTGATGGTATTGTAGTTGGAGGAGACGAGCGCGCCCCGCTTCACGTACGCGCCGGCCACAAACGCGATGCTGCGGTGGGAATCGACGTGGTCGCCGCCGTCCTGGGAATCGTCTTCGATGACAAAGACCAGCGTGTTGTCCTTGTACCGGGGGCTTTTCGCAATCTTCTCCAGGAGCAGGCCGACCGCATAGTCGTTATCGGCCTGCTGCAATTCCGGGGTGTTCACGCCGTCGATCGCGGTGTTGAAGTTGCCGGTGTGATCGTGCATGAAGCGGACGAGGCTGAGCGACGGGAGGTTCCCGGCAGTTTCATAGGCATCGAACTCCCGCTCCCATTCCTTGAAGCGGTAATAATCGGGGAACGAGTTGTCGAACCCGCGGAAATAGATGTCGGTGTAGGGGGCAAGGGCGGCACTGGCGGGGTAGGCGACCTGGGTGCCGGTGGAAGCCGGCGCCTTCACGAGGGTGATGCCGCCGGCGGTCAGGGGGATGGTGTAGCGGGTGGTGTCCAGGAAAAACCCATAGTTGCGCACCGAGAGCCCCCGGCGCAGCGCCGCGTCCCACACATACCCCTTGTTCACGTCGTTGTTCGGGCCATCCGGCGCCGCCACGTCGGTCTGTCCCGGCAGCAGATCGTCGTCGTCCGGGGTGAGAGAATTGGCCGCCCGGCGCTCGGCAAGGGTCTTGTAGGCAACGTTCACGCTGCGATTGGTCCCCTCGGTATCCAGGCTGAGGCCCCGGCCGGCGTAGGCGACCGCATACTGACGCTCAACCACGTCCGGGGCACGGGCTGCCGTGGTCCACGCCCAACCGTCGTTGCTCACTTCGGCCGTGTCGTAAAAGTTGTCGAGGGTGACGAAGGTGCGCGCAATGGCGTGCATGTTCGGGGTATAGGGCTCGCCGAATTCCGTCAGGGCAGGATCTCCATTGCCTTTTTCCAGGTCGCCCAGGATCTGGTCGTAGGTCCGGTTCTCCTTGATGATGAAGATCACGTGCTTGATGTTGGCCCGGAGGACCGTCATGACTTCCTGGTCCCTGGCGCTATCGGCATAGGAGAAGCGGTTGTTGGCGGCGACCTGAGCGGTCAGCGTCCCGAGTTGCATGGCGGCAGGAAGCGGAAAACTCTGGAGCCCGGCCTTGGTCTGCTGAGGGTTGTAATGGTTCGTCAGAAAGCCGTTGGGGCGCGAAGGAGGCCCGTAACTGTAGCGGAAATCGGGATTCGGCCCGGTCGGCGATTTCCCGTTGATCACGTACATCCAGGTGCCGTCCGCACTGATGCTGGCGGAGTTCGGATACCAGCCGGTGGGAATGAGCCCGACGACCTGGCCGCCCGTGCGTGCGGCATCCAGGTTCACCACCGCGACGCAGTTCAGGTTCCCGTTCGTCACGTAGAGGCGCTTCTCGTCGGGCGAGAGCGTGATGCTATTGGGGTTTGCGCCGGTAAAGCCGGCCAGCGACGCGGGCAAGGCCGAAGCCGGGGCAATGACGGGGATGGTGCCGACGAGCGTGTTGTCGCTGGTGCGGACGATGTCGATCGTATCCGACTGGTCTTCGACCACGTACAGGAGCGACTGGTCTCTGTTGAGCGTCATCTTGTTCGGCTGGCCCACGACCTTGACCCGGGCCTTCACGGATGGGGCGCCGTTCAGATCGACGGCGACGATCTCCCGATCCCGGATGCTCGAGACATAAGCCGTTGCGGTCCCGTCGGCCTCGGTCCCCTTAACGGCCACCCAGAACGGATATTCGCCGCCCGGCTCCCCCACAGTCCCGCCGCTCTTGCCCGGGCGCAGATCCAGTTCCGTTGCCGGCCCCCAATTGTTCAGGCCGCCCCTGAAAACCGAAATCGAGTCGTTGTAGTAATTGGCCACCACCAAGGTCTTGCCGTCGCTGGAGATGGCCAGCCCCGCGGCGCACGGTTTCACGCCGATCTGAAGGTTGATGGACCCGTTCCCGAAGTTGGCACTCCAGGGAAGACCGTTCCCCATGTTGTTGTGGCCCAGGGCCAGCGGCGCGCCGACCTCCGCCCAGGTGCCATCGGCGACCCGGGAAAAGACATGAACGTTGTCGCTCACCCCGCCGCTCACGTAGAAGGCCGTACCGGACGGATCGAAGACGATCCCGTTATAGCTGTTGGGAATCATCACCACCTGCTTTTTAATCGGCGTGTGCGTTGAAATGTCGTAAATGAATACGTATTCGTTGGAATCCGGCGAGTACCACGGATAGGGGGTGCTGGGGGTAGAGGTATAGACGCGGTTATAGCCGCTGGTCAGCACCAGCAGGGTCTTGTTGTCCGGACTTTTCACGGACGTGACCGCTTGTCCGGCCAGCCAGTCCGGCTTGTCGGCCAGACCGGGGTTCAATGTTTCGAAACGGGCACCCGGAGGTGCCAGCGGCGTAAGGTACTGATCCATATTCGGCAGGAATTGAACGGTGGTGCCACCGCCACCGCTACCGCCGTTACATCCGGAAAGAAAAGAGAATGCCGCAGCAAGAGTAAGCGTAACAAGCCATCTACCAAGTCCCATGAAATCTCCTTTCGTCTTGCCGCGTGGTCTTTCAGTGGAAACCTCATGCGGTTGCCTAACATCACAAGAAAGTCCATGAACGGTTGATGCCGCATACCATCTATACAGACTCATATCGTCATGTATGTGAGTAACTTTAAAAATATTGTCTAACTAATGATTTTGACGCATACTCTACCCCTCGCTGAACTCATGCCTCCTCGTACACCTCGTCCGGCATGTGGCCGTCCGTGACGAGCGTTACCGCCTCGGTCCAGGCGAGAGCGGCCCGTTCGCGTCCGCTGTAGAAGGGTGTTTCCCGCCATGCGTCGAGCTCGTACAGCCTTTGTTCGGTTTCCCCACGCGCCCGCGCATCCTTGGTCTGCATGTCGATGCAGAAGGCGCAGCCATTGATCTGGGACGCCCTGAGCTTCACCAGGTCGAGGAGCGAGTGCTCCAGCTCCAGGTCGAGCATCACCCTGAGCACCTTCGGCGCCGCCTTGCCATACTCTGACGAGCTTCTCGGTCGGCATGTGATAAAACGTGTAATTGATCTCCACCGCGTTGAGGCTTTCCCCGTAGAAGCGGAGCATCGCCTGGGGGGAGATCCGTTCGGGATAGAAGATCCCCTTCCATTCCTTGTATCCATATCCGCTCGTTCCCACATGGAGTTGAATGCGGGGTGCCCCCGCTCGTCCACGACTACGATCTCGCCATCGAAAACCGCCTCAAATTGGCACTCCCGTAGTGCGGCCACGATGGGAGCGAATTTCTCGTTCAGCGGGAGGAGATTGCGGGAATAGAGCGACACGTCCCCGTCCCGGATTTCGGCAACGGCCCGGTACCCGTCCCACTTCATCTCGAAGAGCCAGTCCGGGTTGTCGAACGGCTCTGCGACCGGGGTCGCGAGCATCGGCCGGATGGCGTGCGGCATCGGGGCGACCGGCGCATCGTTCAGCCCTGACCCCTACTGTGCTTCCCGGAGACGGATCCGCTCTATTTTTCTCCGGCTGGCGGGTTTCCCCCCGGATTCGAGGAGCTCCTCCAGGGTCCTGTCGGACACGACGGAACGGTTCCCCGAGAGGATTTCCCCGGTGCGGGCATAACGGTCCTTCTTCTTCAGGAGGAGCCACGACTTCTCGTCCCCCCTTGTTTTCACCAGCGCAAATTCCCCCTTGAGCCTATCCCCTTCGAGGACGAACTTCAGATCCCCCTTTCGCAACCCGGCCAGGAGAAGCTGCTCACTTTCGGCCCGATCCCGGGCAGCTGGGTGGCGATAGAAGCCCCGTCCAGGTCGAAGACCATGGCATCGGGGTTTCCAGGGGAGGCGGCCCTGTCCAGGGGGACATGGAGTTCCAGGGAGGCGAGGTTCGCCACCCAGATGAGCGTTGCCAGGTCGTTCACCAGACAGACCGTCATTCGCTCGCCGTCATCCCGCCGGACCTCGGCGGTATGCACCCAGTCCGAACGATGGGGAGGACAGCGCTTCTCGAAGAAGAACTCATTCCCCACCCCATCCGGATAGCGCTTCAGGGTCAGGGCACGGTCCCGCAGATGAGGTAGGATGAACGGCGCCATCCGGCGGTAGTATTCCAGGACGTGGGCCTTGGTGAAACCAAAGGCCGGATAGAGCTCCTTTCCCAGGTTCGAAAGGATCAGCCTTCTCCCGGCGATCTCGACGACTCTGCGGCTCACCGGTTCTTCCGCACTTCGAGCATGGCCTCCTCCAGCGCTGCCATCAGGTCGGGCGGCCCTGCGCCCTCTTCCGCCGCCACCGCGGGGGCCTCCACCGGGGCCTGTTCCGCTGCCTTCCGCTTCAGGAGCTCCAGGACCCCCTCCCTCCGCGCGGCCGCGCCCTTCCCTTCCTTTGGTGCCACGTCCGCATAGGAAAGCACCTCTTCGCTGTAGTGGAGCGTGATCATGAAGAGCCATGCCGTCCCCCCCGTTCCCCGTTCCCCGTTCCCCGTTCCCCGTTCCTTGCACCTGCTTTTACGCGACCTTCTTGAGGCTCGCTTCCAGCGACTTGAGAAGCTCATCCTCTGTGGTGGGTTGCAGGTGCCGCGGGCGCAGGAGCGCAATCTTCAAGGACTTCTCCAGCGCCACGGTTTCGGTGGTCCCACAGGGAGAAGTCAATCCCATAGCCAGCGGCACCGTCTTCAGCAACCTCTCGAGCAGCCGCTGGATCGGGCCGTTCAGCGCCTTCGTTCCGGGCGGCTCCTACCGGGTCCATGTCCAGAGCAAGGGGTTTGCCCACTACTCGTCGCCGGTGACGACGGTGGCGTCCGGGAACGAGACCTCGCTGGGGGAGATACTCCTCTCACCGCTTCTCCCGTGATCTGCAAATCGAAAGGCCCGCGTCCGTGCGGGCCTTTATTTAGGTTCTTCCGACATTTCCGGGGACGACTGCCATGGCTTCGGGAGTGAGTGACGGAGCTTACGCTTCGAGCGGACACCCGCCAGAAATTGCAGGAAGCACCTTCGTCTGTAAGCGGATATTCAGACGATTACATCGAGAGACGGTGCAAGGTCAGTCCGCAGCTTCTGCGACCAAACGAACGGACGAAGTCGCGGCAGGCGGCCTTCACCGAAATTCCCGGATGGACCTTTTTGCCCGCAGTTCACACCCACCGGGTTCCGGCTCCCCTTGACAATACAACGTTGTAGTTGTGACTTGTTGTCACCGTCGAAGAGTTCAAATCCGCACAAGCCGCCGGACGAGGTCGCTGATCCGGCTCAACAAGAGGCACTCCGTCCCTTGACAGGACCTCTCCCATGAACTACTATCCTTTTATCAATTCAATGCCAAGGGGAGCGCGGCTGCCACTCCCCTTTTTTACTTTGGAGAGGACCTATGGAATACAATCTTGATGCCCTTTTATGGAACACCGCCCCACTCTATGGAGGCCCCGAATCGCCGGAGCTGGCACGGGATTTTGATGCAGCTGCGGTAGAAGCGCGTACGTTCAGGGAGCGCTACCGGGGACGCATCGCCATCCTTGACGCCATTGCGCTGCAAAAGGCCCTGATCGAGTACGAACAGCTCGAAGAACTGATCGTCAAGCCGCAGCTCTATGCCCATCTCCTCTTTGCCGCAGACTCGGAGAACGACGTCCACAAGCGTCTCTCCCAAAAGGCGGCGGAATTCGGCAACCTGATGAGCAGGGAACTCATGTTCTTCGACCTGGAAATAATCCAGATGGAGGAGGAGCTCTTTGAGGGGCTTGTCGCCGACGAACGGCTCGCCAATTACCGCCACTACCTGGAAAGCCAGCGCAAGTTTCACCCCCACACCCTCCCGGAACGGGAAGAGAGTCTTCTGAAGCAGAAGAGCCTGACCGGCACGGAAGCCTTCTCCAGGCTGTTCGAGGAGGTGTCCGCCTCATTCCGCTACACCATGACCTTGGATGGAGAGGAGCGGGAGTTTACCGGCGAGGAACTCCTGGGACTCCTCCATCACCCCGACGCTAAGGTCAGGGAGGAGGCGTTCGCCACCTTCCTCAGGCGCCACGAGGAGCAGGGGATCGTCTTTTCCTCCGTTTTCAACACCATCGCCCTCGATCACAGTCAGGAGCTGGAGCTGCGCAACTACAAAAGCCCCATGGAACCCACCAACCTGGGGAACGAAATCCCGGCGGAGGTGGTGGAGCGGATGATGTCCGTTTCCGAGGCCAACTACCCTCTGGCCCAGGAGTACTTCCGCCTCAAGGCGAAACTGCTGAATATGGACAGGCTGAAAAATACCGACGTCTACGCGCCGGTTGGGGAAATAGAGCAGCGCTACACCTTTGCCGAGGCCCGCGACCTGGTGATTGCCGCCTACGAGCGGTTTTCGCCGGAATTCCGGGACATGGCCGCCGCATTTTTCACGGAGGGGCGGATCGACGCCCTCCCCCGCCACGGCAAGAGCGGCGGCGCCTTCTGCATGGGGATGACGCCGCGACTCGCGCCGTACGTGCTTCTCAACTTTACCGGCAACCTGCGCGACGTGGCCACCATAGCCCACGAACTGGGGCACGGCATCCACTTCACCCTCTCCCAGCGCCAGACCATGGTCAACTACCATGCGCCGCTCCCCCTGGCGGAAACGGCGTCGGTCTTCGGCGAAATGCTCCTCACCCGGCACATGCTGGACGGGGAGACGGACAAGCGGGTGAAGATCGCCCTGCTCTGCGCCAAGATCGAAGACATCATCGCCACCACCTTCCGCCAGAATGTCCTGACCCGTTTCGAGGAAAGGATGCACCTGGAGCGGAAGGAGGGGCTTCTGACGGCGACGCAGCTCTGCGACCTGTGGTGGGAGGAGAACGCCAGGCTCTTCGGCGATACGGTGGAGATGATCGATGCATACCGCTGGGGATGGAGCTACATCTCCCATTTCATCCACACCCGCTTCTACTGCTATTCCTACACCTTTGCCGAACTCCTCGTCCTCTCCCTCTACCAGAGGTACCTCACCGAGGGGGACGCGTTCATCCCCACCTACCGGGAGATCCTCACCGATGGCGGCTCCAGGTCGCCAGCCGACACGGTGAGACCCGCCGGCATCGACCTCGCCGACCCGGACTTCTGGCAGAAAGGGTACGACGTCCTGGCCGAGCTGATCGAGGAGCTGAAGGCGCTGGTCTGACGGGTGAATATAAAGGGTCATCCGGGAATTCCGGGAGAACAAAAAAGCCCGCTGATTGAGCGGGCTTTTTCATCTCCTGTTGCCGTTTTCGTGCTATCCGATCCTGAGCCTCCCGGCAAGGTCGTCGATAAACTGCCGGGCCACGCGCCCGGAGCGCTGTCCCTTGTAAAGGGCCCACCTGAGCGCCTCTTTCCGCAGTTCCTCCCTTTCCACCGGCAGATTCCTGCAGGCAGCGTAGTGCTCGACGATGGCGAGATACGTATCCTGGCTGAAAGGGTAAAAGCCCAGGTTGAGGCCGAAGCGGTCGGCCAGGGAAAGCTTGTCGGAAACGGCTTCTTCGGGATGGATCTCGACGTTGAGGTTGTCCTCCATCCGCTCCGGCATCAGGTGACGGCGGTTTGAGGTGGCATAGATCAGCATGTT
>DAIEGL010000037.1 GCA_027356255.1 Geobacter sp.
TTCGATTCCAGGAGCAAGCAGGTGACGCTGGCCATGGCGCAGATCCTCGATGCGGCCGGCGTTTCCTGGGGGATTCTGGGACGCGAGGAGCGGTGCTGCGGGGACAGCCTGCGCCGTCTGGGGAACGAGTACGTCTTCGACCGGATGGCGCAGGAGAATGTCGCCCAGTTCCGGGAGAAGGGGATAACGAAGGTCATCACCCAGTGCCCCCACTGCTTCACCACGCTGAAGAACGACTACCGGCAGTACGGGCTGGAGCTGGAGGTCATTCCCCATGCGGAGCTTCTCGACCGGCTGATGCGCGAGGGGCGGCTGAAGCTAAACCGCCAGGTAAGGGAGCTGGGGAACATCGTGTTTCACGATTCCTGCTACCTGGGGCGGCACAACGACATCTACGAAGCACCGCGTTCTGTCATCGCCCAGGTCACCGGCAGCGCCCCGGCGGAAATGGAGAGGAACCGGGAAAGCTCCTTCTGCTGCGGCGCCGGGGGCGGACGGATGTGGATGGAAGAGCACCTGGGGGAGAGGATCAACCTGAACCGGGTCAACGAGGCGCTCGGCAAGAACCCCGATACCATCTGCGTCACCTGTCCCTACTGCATGACCATGATCGAGGACGGCCTGAAAGACCGCCAGGCGGCCGGGACGAGGGTGAAGGACATCGCCGAGGTGGTGGCGGAAGGGATGAGGTAGGAGCGAGGTTCGAGGAGCGAGGTTCGAGGAACGAGGTTCGAGGAACGAGGTTCGAGGAACGAGGTTCGAGGAACGAGGTTCGAGGTTCGAGGTTAAAGGTTAAAGGTTAAAGGTTAAAGGTTAAAGGTTAAAGGTTTTCCTCGTTCCTCGTTCCTTTATCCTCGTTCCTGATTTTAAAGGAAAAGTATGTCCGTACAATCTTCAACAGCTTTGAAATGGGATGCCGCGCCGGTGCCGGCTTTCCGGGAGCATCCTTCCAAGCTCTTCGTGGAGACGACCAGCCGCTGCAATCTGAGCTGCGTCATGTGCATGAAGCAGAATCCCGAGTGGACTGCATGCGACGGCGACCTGGACATGCAGACCTTCACCGCGCTGGAGCCGGCATTACCAAGCCTTGAGGCGCTGGTCTTGAACGGCGTGGGGGAGCCTTTGCTCAACACCGGACTGGAAAGGTTCATAGCCGAGGCCAAGAAGCTGATGCCGTCGCATGGATGGACGGGTTTCCAGACGAACGGCCTCCTCCTCACCAACATGCGGGCCGTCTCCCTGCTGAACGCGGGACTCGACAGGATCTGCCTCTCCATGGACGGGGCCGATGCCGGGACCTTCGGCGCCATCCGCGCGGGAAGCCAGCTGTACGACCTGGAATGGGCATTGAAGGCCCTTGACTCCGCAAAGCGGGTCTGCTCCCGGCCGGACCTTAAGGTCGGCGTCGAATACGTCGTCATGCGCGACAACCTGCGGCAGCTCCCGGCTGCGCTGGAGTGGGCCGCGGAACGCGGGGCGAGCTTCGCCATCGTCTCCCATCTCCATCCCTTCGACGAACCCCATCTCGACCGGTGCGCCTACGACGTCTGCACCGACGAAGCGCTGCAACTCTTCCAGACCTGGAAAGCCAAGGCCCATCTCCTCGGCGTGGACATCAACCGCTATTTCGGCATCCTCTGGAAATACACCAAGAGCTTTGAGGAGCAGAGGATTGTGGCGTTCGTCGAGGCCATCAAGGCGGATGCCCAGGACCGGGGCATCGCCTTCGACCTGAAGCGGCTCTTCAACATGGATTACTCGCGCATTGAGGAGACCTCGGCCGTGTTCAAGGAAGCAGCGGCGGTTGCCGCTCGAACCGGGCTGGAGCTGAGGCTCCCGGAGATAGTCCGGCGGGAAAGAAAGCGCTGCTCCTTCGTCGAGGATGGTGGCGCATTCGTCTCCTGGGACGGCCGGATGCACCCCTGCTACCAGCTCTGGCACCACTGCCGCTCGTTCGCCAACGGCTGGCTTCACCCCGTGCACCCCAGGGTGTTCGGCAGTGTAAGGGAAAGGGACATCCTCGATATCTGGAACAGCAAAGAATTCCGCACCTACCGGGAAAACGTCCTGCGCCACGATTATCCTTCCTGCTCCTGCTGCAACTTCGCCCCCTGCGACCTGGTCCAGAACGATAAATTCGATCTGGACTGCTACGCCAATGCGGAACCGTGCGGAGGGTGTCTCTGGAGTTCGGGGGTCTACCGCTGCCTGGATTGAAAACGACGCCACACGCTGACTGCGTTGGCTTTTCAGAGACCCCTCAGCGTCGCTTCGGTCGCCTCTTCCGCGCCGCCTTGTTATCATCTCAAATCTGGCGTCGTTTATGTGGCAAATCGCCTATTCAAAATTTTTTTGTAACCTTCTGCTCCTTCAGTGGTCAAACCGGCTGAATGATCGTGAAGGCGAGCACGTAAAAACAACTACTGTAAGAAAGGTGAGACATGTACGAAGTAATCAGTAACGACATCCTGGCGCCGAACCTCCACAAGCTTGTGGTACGGGCGCCGCGCATCGCTCCGGTCCGCAAGCCGGGGCAGTTCGTCATCGTCCGCGTAGGGAAGGGGGATGAACGGATACCCCTGACGATCGGTGATGCAGACCCGACGGCCGGGACAATTACCCTCTTCATCCAGGCGATCGGCGCCTCGACGCAGAAGATCGTCGCCATCCCGGCCGGGGGCCACATCCTGGACGTGGCCGGCCCCCTGGGCAAGCCGACCCATCTGGACAACTGGAAAAGGGTCGCCTGCATCGGCGGCGGTGTCGGCACGGCGGTCCTCTTCCCGCTCGTCAAGGCCCTGGCAGCGACGGAGAGCAAGATAACCACCATCATCGGCGGCCGTTCCAGCCAGTACGTGATCCTGGCCGACGAACTGGCGGCCCTCTCTGAAACACTCCTCATCACCACCGAGGACGGGAGCATGGGGCGCAAGGGATTCGTCACCGCCGAGCTTTCCGAGCTGATCGCCGATCCCGACCGCAAGCCCGATGCGGTCTTCGCCATCGGCCCCGTCCCCATGATGCGCGCCATCGCCGAATTGACGAGGCCCCACGGCATCGAGACCATCGTCAGCCTCAACCCCATCATGATCGACGGCACCGGCATGTGCGGCGGCTGCCGGGTAGTTGTTGACGGCGAATCCAAGTTCGCCTGCGTCGATGGCCCCGAGTTCGACGGCCACCGGGTCGATTTTGCCGGCCTCACAGACCGTCTCACCACCTATCGCGACCATGAGGCGGCCCTCCGCCATGCGGCGACCGAATGCAAACTTGTCACGGGGGTGTCCAATGTCTAATAATCTCACAGTCAAGGACAGGCTTGCCATAGATCGGGTGCACATGCCCGAGCTGGACGCGGAACTGCGGAGCAGAAACTTTGAAGAGGTAAACCGCGGCCTTACCCAGGAAGAGGCCGTCAGGGAGGCGCAGCGCTGCATCCAGTGCAAGAACCGCCCCTGTGTGGAGGGGTGCCCTGTTGGGGTCTCCATCCCCGAATTCATCGACGCCCTGGCCGCCGAATCGCTCCCCAAGGCCGCCCGGATACTCCAGGGCGACAACGCCCTTCCGGCAGTCTGCGGCCGGGTCTGCCCCCAGGAGAGCCAGTGCGAATCCAAATGTGTTCGCGGGGTGAAGGGTGAGGCGGTCGCCATCGGTTACCTGGAGCGGTTCGTGGCCGACTGGGCCATGAAGAATGCGGACAAGCTCCGTGGCGATGCGCTTCCGGCCGCCACCGGCAAGAAGGTGGCCGTGGTCGGCTGCGGTCCTGCCGGACTCACCGCCGCAGGCGAGCTGGCCAGGAAAGGGCACAAGGTCACCATCTTCGAGGCCCTGCACGATACCGGCGGCGTGCTCCGCTACGGCATCCCCGAGTTCCGCCTGCCGAAGGAGATCATCGACGTGGAGGTGGACCGGCTCCTGGCCCTCGGCGTGGAGATCGAGTGCAACGTCATCATCGGCAAGACCCTGACCCTGGACCAGCTCCGCGGAGAGTTCGACGCGGTCTTCGTCGCCAACGGCGCAGGTCTGCCGGTGATGCTCAACCTGCCGGGTGAAAACCTGAAGGGTGTCTACTCAGCCAACGAGTTCCTGACCAGGGTCAACCTGATGGAGGCGGGGCGCAACCCCGCGTCCCCGACCCCGATCATCAAGGGGAACTCCGTGGCGGTCATCGGCGGCGGCAATACCGCCATGGACTGCGTGAGAACGGCCAGAAGGCTCGGCGCCGAGCGGGCGATGATCATCTACCGGCGGAGCGAGGCGGAAATGCCGGCCAGGATCGAGGAGATCAGGCACGCCAAAGAAGAGGGTGTTGAGTTCGTTATGCTGACGGCCCCCCTGGAGATCATCGGCAACAATGAGGGCTGGACGGCCGCCCTCAGCTGCGAAAAGATGGAGCTGGGGCAGCCGGACGAGTCGGGGCGCCGCAAGCCGGTGCCGGTCCCCGGTTCCAGGTATGAAATGCCGGTCGATGTGGTGGTGAACGCCGTCGGCACCAGGTCAAATCCGCTTCTCACGGCCACTGCGCCTGATCTGGCCCTGAACAAGTGGGGGAACATCGTCAGCGACGACCAGGGGGCGACCAGCATCCCCGGGGTCTTCGCCGGCGGAGACATCGTCCGGGGCGGGGCGACGGTAATCCTCGCCATGGGCGACGGCAAGCAGGCCGCCGCAGCCATCCACGGCTACCTGAACGGCGGCGTCTGAAAATCTGCATGAGGAAGGTGAAAGGGGAGTCCTTGCGACTCCCCTTTCTTTATTTCTCAGGTTGCATATAATAGTTCCAGGAGGGGACATGCCAGAACCGGTCATAGCGGAAATATTCATCATAGGCAACGAGATACTCATAGGCGATATCCAGGACACCAACACCCACTGGCTCTGCAAAGAGATAAACGACATGGGGGGGCGCGTGGCGCGGGTCACTGTCCTGCGAGACGTGACGGAAACCATTGCAGCCGAGGTGCGGGCAGCACTTGGCCGCGGCGCCGAGGTCATCATCACCTCGGGCGGCCTCGGTCCCACCGCCGACGACCTGACCCTGGACGCCGTGGCGAAGGGCGCCGGTGTGGAGGTGCAGCTGCACGAGCAGGCCCTGCAGATGGTCCGGTCGCGCTACGACGAACTGACCGCCCAGGGGGTGCTCACCCAGGGCGGGCTCAATCCGGCCCGGGAGAAGATGGCCTGGCTACCCGCCGGAGCGGTACCCCTCTCAAATCCCGTCGGTACGGCCCCCGGTGTCCTGTTTCGAACCGGCAAGTCGGCCATCATAAGTCTCCCCGGCGTTCCATCGGAGCTGAAGGGGATCTTCAACAGCTCCCTCCAGCCTTTCCTGCAGGAGACCTTTCGCGGCGGCGTCTCGGTCATGCAGACCATCACCGTCGAGAGCAACGACGAATCGCTGATGGAGCCGGTGCTTACCCGGGTGGTCAAAGGGCACCCCAGCATCTACATCAAGTCCCTGGCCCGGACCCTGGGCGAGTCGCGGGAAATCGACGTTACCCTCACCGCCGTGGGGGACGACCGATCATTCCTCGATGCGCAGCTCAAAGCTGCCCTGGATGACCTGCGACAGGGGCTCACCTCTATCGGCATCAGGCATCGGGAGAAGGATCAAAATATTTAACGGCGGCAAGTCCGCTCCCCATTATCTTTTCCGTGACCTTTCTGAAGTGGAACCCGTAGACGGCATAGGTTATGGCCAGAGGGAAGAGCCGCGGTCGCCTCATCAGAGACCAAAAGAAGAGCTTCCAGAAATGGAATCGCTCCTTGCCGATAATCCCAAGAAACAGGATCGATTTGAAGAGCGCTTCCACATACCCAGGCTGGATGTGAAATTTCCCCAGATGCAGCGGTCGGTACTCCCTGAGGAGCCTTATCACGCGCTGATAGTAGTTTTTGGGTGAGTAGATAGTGTTGAGGATGGTCAGGTAACCACCTATGAGCGCATCGGGCTTCATCCGCGGGACAAAGTTGAGGTCGATGGCCGTATTGTTGCCGGTGTCTTCCCCCAGAAGTCTCCCTTCCTGTGACATGCGCTGGTGGAGCCTGGTCCCGCGGATGGCGGAAAGCAGACCGACCATCGCGGTGACGATGCCGCTCTCCTGGATGAAGAGTATCTGCTTGTCGAATATCGAGGGGGGGTCACTGTCGAAGCCGACGATGAACCCCCCATGCACCTGCAGGCCGGCCCGCTGGATGCACTTGACCGATGCCAGCAGGTCGCGGTTCCTGTTCTGCACCTTGCCGCTCTCGGCGTGGCTCTTCTCGTAAGGGGTCTCGATGCCGATAAAGACCTCCTCGAACCCCGCCCTGGCCATGAGATCCATGAGTCGGGGGTCGTCAGCCAGGTCGATGGAAGCCTCGGTGTAAAAATAGAAGGGGCGCTCCCTTTTTTCCATCCAGTCGATCATGGCGGGGAGGACCTCCCTCTTCAGTTTCCCCTTGTCGCCGATGAAGTTGTCGTCCACGAAAAAAATCGCCCCGCGCCAACCCCGGGCATAGAGGCTTTCCAGTTCGGCGATCAACTGCTCCCGCGTCTTGCTCCTCGGTCTTCTCCCGAACAGCGCGGTGATGTCGCAGAACTCGCAGTCAAAGGGACACCCACGGCAATACTGGATATTCATGGCGGCATAATTCCTGACATCTATCAGGTCCCAGAGCGGGATGGGGGTGCTCGTCAGGTCCGCCCATCGGTCGTCGGCATAGAGATGCCGTGCCCCACCTTTGCGCAGGTCCGCCAGGAATGGCGGGAGGGTGAGTTCCGCTTCCCCCAGCACCAGGTGGTCCACCTCGGGGAAATCATCGTGGCAGGCGGTAAAGAGGGGGCCGCCGGCGACGGTCTTCACTCCCAACTGCCGGCAGCGGGCGATCACCTCCTGCGCCGACTTCCGCTGGATGGTCATGGCGCTGATGAAGACGTAGTCCGCCCACGCCAGCTCCTCGTCGGTGAGAGATCGGACGTTCATGTCGACGAGTCTCTTTTCCCATTCGCCGGGGAGCATGCCAGCCACCGTCAGAAGCCCCAGCGGGGGAAAGCTTGCCTTCCTGCCGATGAACTTCAGGGCGTGCCGGAAACTCCAGAAGGTGTCCGGATAGTGGGGATACACGAGGAGAATCTTCATGTGACTGCTCCCGTGGTCTGTTTTTGAAGGTTATTGAGTTTGAGTTGTTGGAGTGAATATCAGTGGTTCAAAAATACAAGCCTGTTAGCCCATAGCTCCAGCTCCTTGCCAAGAGACTGTGGTCAAAATCGCTGCAAGCGTCTGCGTGACCAATTCTTTAGAATCAAATGGTCGCGCAAGCCATCGAAGCGGCCTCTCAGGAAGTATACCTGCAAAAAAACATGTTACAATTGAGAAGAGATAAGGCCGCGCAGGGTGGACATCAAAGCCCGCTCGTTCCAGCAAAAAGGCCGCGAATGGAGAATTGCCATGGCGAAAGCATATACATTCACGACAAAGCATTACCCAGTAAATGATCTCCTGGCACTTGATTTACAAGATCATCTGGATAGCATGGCCAAGGTAGGATGGGAACTGGTTGGCACCCAGCAGCTCATAAATGAGCACAGCGCCACTACCCCACAAATGATATTTTTCTGGGGCAAGGATGAGGAAAGCTGAGGAGAGTCCGAAATCAACTGCTTACTTCTTCGGCGGTGATAGGTGGTCGTGCCCCTTTACGTAACGCCGCTCTCCGGAAACCGGCTCATAATGAACCTCCACCGTCTCCCCGGTCTCGGGGTCCTCAAAACGTTCGCCTGTTCGCTGCCATTGCCCGCCATTTTTATGTTCGTTACGACGGTAGCGCCACCGTTCACACAGGACCGCAATCACCAGAATGCCACCCCAGATCAGAACCGGCTGATAGTGATACGTTCCAGGCATTATCAGCAATGCCAGGCCAATCCCCGTGAGTACAAAACCGAATATCAGCAATCCCGAACGTAGCATAACGTCAGCTCTGCTTTTCCAGTATCACTGCGGTACCATAGGCCACTATTTCGCTCATGGTCTGGCCGATCTCCGAGGAATCAAAGCGCATCATAACAATAGCGTTGGCTTTCATCATGGTAGCATTCTTCACCATGCGGTCAATGGCGTGTCGCCGCGTCTCTTCGAGAAGCTGAGTGTATTCGATAATTTCACCGCCGAATATGGAGCGCAGACCTGCCAATATATTGCCGGCCAGTCCGCGGCTTCGAACAACCACGCCAAATACCTGCCCCTTGACTTCAGCAACCCGATAACCTGGTACGTTTTCCGTTGTAACTACAATCATAGAATCCTCCGCTTGTTATTGGCCATATTTTAGACCGGTCGTGCTTTTCATTTCATTATGGGTCTTCTTACCGGTTTTTCGAAACAGAAGAAAATCCCATTCCTGAATCGGACAGTGCCAGCTTTTTCGTATCCCAGATGCTCATAAAGTGCCGTTGCACCGGGATTCTGCGAATCGAATCGTTTCGTAGCCCTGTTTCTCCGCGATCTTTTCAGCAAAATCCATCAAACGGGTGGCCATTCCTTGGCGTTGATGAGAAGGATCGATGGTCAGACGGTGAATTACGAGTACGAGTGCTCTGCCGGGGTACTGCCATTTGACGGCTTGGTATTCGGGCGACTGTGAATCGTTGATTGAGATCATGCCGACGATTCGTCCACCCCCAGTGTCAGGATAGATGTCGCCTCTCCTCCGAACTTTTGTGTTAACCTGTGGGGCAAAAGAGAGAGGGACCATGGTCACCAAATATTCCATTTGGGCTGTTGGAAAATTCTCGCCAACAACCTGGTCTGGTCTTTTTCCCGCTCAAGAGGCGCACAGGAGTGCAACCTACGTAGGTAAAAACCAATTAATGCGCAATATAAGCCGGCTTTTAATCAATGTCAAAAGGAGATTACCTGCTTCACACCTCCAGGCGTGCTGTTACAGGCAGTTTACATAAAAAAACAGCTCGTTTTCATGATTGAAAACGAGCCAGGACAGACCCCATTGCCGAGAGGTACAGACTTTACCGCGTGCCGACATGAGGGAGGGGAGGGTAATACCTGCTCTTTACTACCCGGAATTCTTTGCAGGAAGCCGCAGAGACGAATAAACAACCGATACACATCTGGCCGTTTGTCCATCATGGATCAGTTATTGCTGATTCTGCACCAGTACCATCTGCGCCGGCATTGGTGACGGAAAGCCTGCAGCCGCCAAGGCCTCGCGGATGGTGCGGTTCCCGTCAAAATAGACCTGCCAGTAGTGGTCGTTGTGGCAGTACGGGCGTACGGCGAGCACCGGCCCAACCAATGTGAATTCGAGAATTTCCACTTCCACGGCAGGTTGCTTTATGACGTTGGGAATATCCGCCAGTTTCTCACGCAGAAGCCCCATGGCGGCCACGTGATCGGCGCTGCCGGCAAGCTGGCACTTCAATTCGACGCGCCGGAAATCATTGACTGCATAGTTCTGGATGTTGTCACCAAATATCTTGGCGTTTCCCACCAGCGTCATGACGTTATCCGGTGTGTTGATGGTTGTGACGAAGAGGCCGATCTCCTTGATCGTGCCGGTCACCCCGGCTGCTGTCACGAAGTCGCCCACCTTGAAGGGGTGCAGTACCACGAGAAAGATCCCTGCTGCCAGGTTGGAAAGCAGCCCCCCCCAGGCAGCACCGATGGCGATGCCGATACCGGCAACCAACGCGGCAAAGGTTGTCGTCTGTATGCCGCAGTAGCCGAGAATGGCAACAACCAGCACGATGTTCAGCGTCACGGCGACAAAATTGCCGATATAACGCATCAGGGTGGGATCGACCTTCTGCTTTTCCAGCAGACCATGGAGCATCCGCCCCACCAGGCCGATCAGCCAGCGGCCGGCTAGCCAAAAGATTATGACGGCGATGACCTTTGTTCCCAGTTCTGTTGCATAGTTAACGACAATCTGATGATACTGCCCGAGATTTTCCATCACTTCCTCCTTCCCTTGTCAGATTGTAAGAACCTGTTAATTATATCATTGAATTGCTGCGTCGCCAGCAAGAGGCTCCTGGTCGAGCGCAGTCAGGAAGGGGTTCGGTTTATGCCTGAACGTTTTGTGGGTGACGGAATTCTGTCTGGAATTCTACATGAAAAAAAGCTCGTTTTCATGATTGAAAACGAGCCACTGGCGACTCCAGCCGTTTGATGAATCCATCTGCACCAAGAGGACGGCTTGCCGCCTCGCATTATTACACTTCAGTTCTTGTCCAACTGCTGCAATACATCCCGTTCGGGGGACACCTCCACCGTCACTGCTCGTCTGCAGTCGCCTTGCGGAGCTGTCCGACAAAATATCTCGTTACCAGCGTCCGGCCGGGTTCCGACATGGATGAGGTCGCGGAGAGAGAATCCTTGATCAGTTCGCTGCTATTCTTGTCAAGTTCATTGAACATCCCTCCGACAAACTCCTGAATCTCGGCGGGGTCTCCCTGGGCGGCGAGACGGACGGCGGTCCTGGCATAACCCTGACCGTGCCGGAGCAGGGTCAGTATGTCGTTCTGGACCTTTTTGATATCCTTCACGTGGAAATGGGTGCCCGGCAGGTTGAACAGATTATAATTGCCGTTCTTGTAGTGATCGAAGATGTCCTGGTCCGTCAGGTCGAGCGACATGACCTTGTCGTGGTAAACCTCCTTGACGGCTTTTCTGCACATGTCTATCGTCGTATTCTTCGCGATTTCCCAGACGAGCGACTCCGAGGCGCGATCCAGCAGCCGTGTGGCTTCAGACTTGACGTTGACTCTGGCTGCATTGAGCTCCGGATAGACACTCTTGCGCTGCTCCAGGATATCCTCCAGCTGGCGCTGTTTTTCGTTCTGCTGGTTCTCAAGCCCTTCAAACTCCTTGACCCGTTCCTCGTAGTCGAACCGCTCGCTGTGGGCCATATCGTAATCGTTGCGGGTGACGAACGCATCGTGGGCACGCCGCTCATCGGCTTCCAGGACGGGAATGATTTCTTCCGGCGTTCCGGCAAGGCGGTGATATGGCTCTTGAGCGGCCGCCGCCAGCGCATATGGCAAGTAGCTCATGTCGAACTTGCCAAGTAACCAGGGGGGAAGCACATCCAGGTTCGGCGTTTTCTTATCTACGAAAGGAAGGGCATTGCCTTCGAGCGGCATCGGAGCGAAGCGGAGGATGTCACCGGCCTTGTCCGCATTAATGCGTACGTACTTACGGGGCAAAAAGACGCTCCAGGCTTCTACGGCGAGCCAGCGGTCGCGCTGCATTCTCAGTTTGTACTTTTGCTGGAGTTCCTGAAACTGTTTGCCGACCTGGGTCAGCCGGTCAAGTTCTTGCCGGGCAGTAGCGAGAGGGGGGCCGTAACGGTCGATGTCTCGATCTATCCATCCGATGTTGTTCCTTATCGCCGCAGCCCTGGCCGGATACCTCTCCAGCCAGACCACTTTATCCCGGTCCTTGCCCAGGTCGTTTTTGAACCAGTTGATCTGATCCACCAGTGCCCGGTCGAGTCTGTCGGCGGCACCGAGAAAGGCGTCTTCCGACGAGCGGTCCAGGTTCAGCCACTCCTGCGCGTTACTGTCGGTGATGAAACCGAAGTCGCTCCGCCATTTCCGGATCAGGTCGCTGTACCGCGCATTTGCGCGCTGAAGCGCCAGTACCTTGGGGTCCGGCGGCGGCACCGGCGTAAACCCGCCACCTCCATCGTGGTAGCAGCGTGGCGGATTCGGTACAGGCCTCCCCCCTTCGCACTCACACGCATTCGCGAATGCACTCCAATTGCCGCAGCAATTGTCCCAACATCCGGCAAAAGATTGTGATGTAAAAACCGCCACGAGAACCGATGCAAACGCAAACTGCCTGAGCATGTCAACCATCCTTTCCTTGTCTTCCCCTCAGACCTTCGAACAGGAAGGTCACTTGTCCAACTGCTGCAATACGTCCGGCGGGAGCTGTACGCCCAACTTCCGGGCTTTCAGTAAATATTCGGTGGCCTTTTTTTTGTCCCCTGTCGTCGGGTCGAGATAACAAACACCGAGTAGATAATTGACATTCGGGTCATCCGGATTTTGGGCGTAGGGAAGCGCCAGATATTTCCGGGCCATCTTGTAATCCTTCTTGTTGAAATAGGCTAATCCCAGCAGATACTGGGCATCCACGGCCAACGGCGAACCATTTTCCCGATAGATCTTTTCGGCAACCTCCAGTTTTCCAATTGCTGCGTCCGTCTGCCCGGAACCAAGGAGGATCGATCCCAGTCCGTAGTACCCCTCCGGGTTTTTGGGGTCATTCTTTATGAGCCACAGATATTCCGACTGCGACTTGTCCTGCTCGCCCTGAACGCTATATGCGACAGCGAGATTCTGGTGGGCAACGGCGTTGTCGGGCTTTACCGCAAGCGAGCGTTCGTACCAGTAGATCGCCTGTTTTACATCACCTTCCGCCCGCAGCATCTGCCCCAGGTTGTCCATTGCATCGCAGTATCCGGGGTCTTGCTCGACAGCCTCCTGATATGCCTCCTTTGCTTCGCTAAGCCTCTCTTCCTCCTGGAGATCCAGGGCGTTGTTGTACTGTTGCCTGGCCGCTTCATTTTCGGTGGGGCAGAGCGTGCCGACCTGGGTGATCTTCGTCGGAACAGACGGGGAGAGCGGGGCCGGGCTGGTCCCCGTGGGATTTTCCAGTACGGTTCCCCCCATGCACGGGGAGGACGAGATCGCGACAATTGCCAGGCAGGTCAGGAATATTGCTCTCATTGCTCGGTCCTTTCTTTTCCATATTCTGTTATCAGCATTGCAAGTTCCTCGACAAACGGACTATTCCCTTGCCCCGGCCTCTTTAAGGATACGCACTATTTCCTGTTTGCGCGCGGCCCTGTCCTGATCGTCCATGTCCGGCATTTCTTCCTTGATACGACTCAATGCCGTAACCCCTCCGTCCGTTTTCGCGTTTACATCCGCTCCCTTCGATACCAGGGACCGCACCATATCCGTATTGGCGATGGAAACCGCAACGATCAGCGCCGTCAAGCCGCTGCCATCCTTCGTATTCACGTCCACGCCCTTGTCTGTCAGGAGTCGCACGACATCTGCGGAGCCGGACACAGCCGCGGCCAGCAACACGCTGCTGCCGTTCTTGTCCTTCGCGTTCATGTCCGCCCCCTTTTCAAGCAATACCTTGGCGACATCCGCCTGGCCCACCATGGCCGCAAGCATCAACGCCGTTGAGCCGTCGTCATTCTTCGCATTTACATCTGCGCCCGTCTCAAGCAATACCCCGGCGACATCCGCGTGTCCCGTTACGGAAGCCGCCATCAACGCGGTCATGCCCCCTTCGGCACTTGCGTTTACCTTTGCGCCTCTCTTGATCAATGACCGGACAGCAGTCACGTCTCCTTTCGAGGACGCCTCCATGAGCTTGCCCTCAAGCTCACCCGCTGGGACGTCTGAGGCAACGAGGGTGAGCATCGCCTTTGACCCGCCGTACCCAAGGGAGCTCTTTACGTCCGTCTCGATGCTCTTGTCAAAATATTCCGTTGCGCCCTTCGCGTCGCCGGAGATAAGCCGCTTGATCCCGAGGTAGTAGTATGCCTCACAGAGTCTTGCCCGCTTCCCCTGGACATCCGTCCCTTTTCCTGCCGCGGCCAGGACCGACTGCTCGTCCAAAGTGCCGATCCCGAGGTAGAAATTCGAGATGGTACGGATCCATTCATCGGAGCTGCTTATGGAAACATAATGCCGCAGCTTGTCCAGCGCCTCCGTGTCGTCCCCCTTTGCAAGCCACTGGTCGATCAGCAGATGGACGTAAGCGTATTCATCCTTCGGGTTCAGCTCGATGGCTTTACGGTGATCGGCGCCGGCCTGGGCATAATTGCCCTGGTAATTGTAGGCATTCCCCCGGGAGAAGTATGGTTCGGCAGAAGAGGGACCCAACTCGATCGCCTTGTCGTAATCGGCTATGGCCAGGTCAAGCTGACCCTTGAGGCTGTAAGCGTAGCCGCGGTTGATATGCGCCATGACGAAATCCGGGTTCAGCTCGATCGCCTTGTCATAATCGGCGACGGACTGGTCAAGCAGCCCCTTGCCGAAGTAGGTGACGCCACGGTTGTTGTATGCCATGGCAAGTTCCGGATTCAGCTCGATAGCCCTGTCGTAATCGGCGATGGCCTTGTCAGCCTGGCCATTGAGGCTGTATGTGTAGCCGCGGTTGTTGTACGCCATGGCAAAATCAGGATTCAGCCCGATCGCCTCGGAGAAATCGGCGATGGCCTGGGAATAAAGACCCTTGTCGTTGTAGGCAAGCCCGCGGTAGTTGTACGCCTCTGCGTACTCAGGCTTCAGCAGAATCGCCATGCCGTAGTCTGCGATGGCCCGGTCCGGTTCCCCCTTGTCCTTGTAGACAAGCCCGCGGTTGGCGTATGCCACGACGAAGGCCGGGTTCAGCTCGATCGCCTTGTTGTAGTCTACGAGGGCCTGGTCGGGCTGCCCCTTGTAATAATAGGCAAACCCGCGGTTGTTGTATGCTTCGGCATAATCCGGCTTCAACACGATAGCCCTGCTGAAATCGGCAATGGCCAGGTCGTACTGCCCCTTGAAATTGTATGCAAGCCCGCGGATATTGTACGTAAGGGCATCATCCAGGTGCAGATCTATCGTCTTGTTGTAGTCTGCGATGGCCAGGTCAAGCTCCCCCTCGTCATAATGGGCGACCCCACGGTTGGAGTATGCCTCGGCATATTCCGGGTTCAGCTCGATAGCCTTGTCGTAGTCGGCGATCGCCTTGTCAATCTGCCCCAGGTAATAGTTGGCGAGCCCGCGGCTGTTGTACGCCGTTTCGACTTTTTCAACCGCCACTTTACCCTCAATCTGCCTGGTGCATTCTGCAACGGCATCATCGTAGTTTCCCAGATTCAGATACCCGGTGCACAGGTCTGTGTCCGCATGGCAGAAAGGAGCGGCAAGAGCGGTAAACATTGCGAGAAACAAAGCTGTCAATACTGGTTTCATATCTATTCCTTTGATTTGAAGTTGTTTGGTTGGATATCGATTCATCTCATCCGGCGCACCCTACCGCGTGCGGCGTCCGAGCATGAAGGCTGCGGCCACAACCCCCGCGGCGAGGAGCCACGGCGTTTTGGAATTCGACGGCTCCGGCGCCGGGACCGGCGCCGGTTTTTCGGCAGGGAGGGGTGGGGGAACCGGTTCCTTGACTGGGGCCGGCTCCGGGCGGGGCTCTGTCCGGGCCGGCTCGACCGCGGGATTGTCGCTCCCGCCGGCGGTCCCGGAGTTTATGTCGGCGTTCCCTGTGACGACCCGGGGTGCCGACGGAATGTCCTTCAGTGCCGGTTGCAGGGTCGGCAGGGTCTGTATCTGCTGCGGTTGCGGCGGCTGGAATTGCGGCTGCTGGATTATGATGGGGGGACCCGCCCAGCCGGCACAGGCGACCTGAACCGTGCCGCACGCCAGGAGAGCCACACACATTATCAAGAAAAGTATCACTATTCGCTTCAACACGGCGCATCCTCCAGTATCCTGATTGTCATTTCAATACCTGCCAACAGACATCTTTATTTTGTTTTGCCTTGTTACAATTGTTAGACAACGGGAATGGGCAAAAAGTTCCCGGGTTGAGCTTTTTTTTTTCAAATAATCGAGAAACTGACCTTCTCCCCATAAGCATGCGCAGCGTTAACATGCTCAGCGCACTGCCGAGGCGGTCTCATGGGCGGGAGGGCGCGTCATCTTAGCCTGGGCTTTGGCGCGGCCATTGATGGCCTCGGCGTAATCGGGCCGGAGACGAAGCGCCTGATCGTAGTTCCTGATCGCGCGGTCGTATTGCCCTTTTTTGTAGTAGACGTTGCCACGGTAGTAGTAGGCTTCGGCATAATCGTCGTGGGCAGATGCCGGCCCGCGGATCTTCCGGTATTCCCGGAGGAGGTCGGCTATGTTTGCAGCGGCGGATTCGAGAAAGACGGAAGCTTCACCGGGGTGAGCGCTATCCAACTCCTCACGATTGAGGTAGCCCGCCAGTTGCGTGTCAATGTTCATGATCCCGTCGGTCCCGCACTGGAGCAGAAAACCGATACGGCCGACCGACCACCACAGGTCGTGTTCACACGTACCGGAGGCGACGAGATCATTGATGTCGGCCTTTGCCTTTGCCAACGCATCGCTCAGCAGCGCGTTATCTTTGCGATAGTGGGCCAGGCAGGCGATCGTGGACCACCCATCCGTTGCCCCTGCATTCATGAATTGTTGCGCTTGCGCAACGTCGCCCTGTTCGAGAATGAAACTTATCGCGTCCTGATCGTAGGTGTGTTGCAACATGCTCGTTGCTTCGCCGAGAAGACCATCTGCGGCCATGGAAACAGCCAAATGTTCCTCCGGTGAGGTAGTATATGGTTTTTTGGGAACATTCCCTCCACTTTCTTGCCAGTCTTCCTGCCATTTCTCTCCGTTTGTCGCCCGCAGGCTTCGCAACGCGCCAGAGGTATCACCCATGAAGAATCTGATTCTAGCCAGATCCCAGCCGGTCGTCGTCGCGATACGCCGATACGCCTGTTGTACCTCCATGGTGTAGCCCTCCAAAGGCGCCGCCTTTCGGAGTATCAAAAAGGACTCAAGCTGATCCGCAATCTTCGCCATCTTTGATTCGAAGCCTGCCTCCAACGCAGCAATTTGGCTGCGTATCGCCGCCCCCCTCGGGTCGGCAGGATTTGCCAGGAGATAGGCCTTGAACAAGGCGATTGCGCGGATCTCATACCCGGGCAACTTAGATGAAGCGAGGCCGAGGTTAAACCAGATTTCCGGCGCTTCCGGGTCGGACTTCTGCGCATTGCGGAAGTTTCGTACCGCGAGCTTCCAATCCTGTTGTTGCGCGGCGAGCAGACCTTTCTGGTATGGCTCCTGTGCCTGCGGCAAAAGTTCTGCGGCCTGAGCTGTCGCAGTCAGCAGTGCGAGCGTCAACAGCAGTCGCACGATATTCATGTAAAATGGTGGCATGGATTCCCCTGATTCGAACGACACTCGGTGTATTTTTGAAGCAGAGCTTTGACCTGGCAAAACAATAACATCCGCAATATTGGAACGAACCGGATAGCGCGTCAATCCCTTACCGCCCCCACCGAACCGGGCCTGCGAGTGGGGGTAGGTCTGGTAAAAAGGGCATCGAAGAAAGCCTGCCAGTTTGCCTTCTGTTCGGTTGGTGGCGGTAAAGCTGCTGGCCGCGCCGGCTTCACCAATTCCGGATGTTTGGGGAGATAATTCTGATTGAAGTCGCCCAAGGGCCGTTGCAGCTCTTCATCCATCGTGTTGTTTTCGTATTGTTCGAGGGCTGCCGCTCTTGCCGCATCCTGTTCGCCTGCATCGGCAGCAGTCCCGCGGGGATGCGTCTTCCGGTCAAGGGTGTATTCCGACAGATCGATCAGGCGTTCGATACCCGCATTGCCGGGATCGTGATCGAGCGCGTCCTTGAACCACGCCCGTGCGACCTGCCAGTCGTGATTCATGATCGCCTGAAAGCCTTTACGAACACGGTCGCCCGCAGGGGTATGCGGAATCTCGGTTTCGACAGAGCTGGGCAAACCGGTTGCCACGTTGCTTGTATCCACGACCATGGGATCGAGAGTGGACGGGAGCTCCGGCGTGGTCATGATCGCCGCGCGGTTGGCGTCATAGGGATGGCTGCCGCTGCCCGTATCTGCCGGCGCAGCGCCGGCCGGCATGAAATCGAGCCCTGATGTCGTCGCAGTGGACGCAGTTTCCGTCCGGTTGATCGTATCGGTGAGCTGGGAAAGGCTCGTTTTGACCTGACTCTGATCGCGCTGCAACTGCATCTGCCCCTGGGCGAGACGGACATTCTTTGCAAATGCCGGATCACCGGGAGCCGTCTGCTGGGCCTGCGCGAAATGGCGCTCGGCGCGGGCATAATCACCGGAGTCATAGGCGCTCTGGCCCTGTGCGTTGAGGTTTTGAGCATCCAAATAGGCCTGTGCCTGGTTCAGCCATGCCCGGACATCGGGATCTTCATGGCTGGCCAGCGCCCGACGAACCAGATCTATCCGGTCACTCATATTGGTGGTACGATTCGCCTGGTCAACTAACAGTTGAGACTTCCAGAGGGCAATCTTTTTGCGCAGCCCGCTATCGTCCAGGATTGATAAGGCTTCGTTGGCGATGCGAATCGCCTCTTCCCAATTACGGGCCTTCACCGCCGCACTGGCCTGGTCAACAAGGTTATTGTACCGGTAAACTTTTTGGGCGTAGGCAGATTCTGCCCGGTCTTCCCTGTCATTGTTTGAATTACAGGGCCCACAAGCGCCGCCGCAACTTCCTTGACATACTGCGTCCCGCTGCCACCCGGCCCAGCCATTGCCCGTTGACACAAGCATCCCGCCAAGCACCACCAAACAGCCGAGAATCATCTTAAGCATGAAGCTATCTCCGTAATACCTACCTACCAATTTGTCAGACAAAGGGAATGGCAAAAATTAAGCGGGTCCGGTTTCCGGGGAGAAGGTCTATTTCTTCGTCGCCCCAAGTTTTTCAATCGAGATGACCTCGACAATGACGCCCCACATGTGGAAAGAGACCCGGTCGGGGCGCAATTTCCCGACAAACCTGACCCTGAGCCCCTGTGTCCGGAATTCCTTCGGCAGGTTGACGACATCATACCGCTTGCCGTCATCCCCGATGACTCCCCAGAACCCCCCTTCGAGTTCCACATGCTCGACCGTCCCCGTCACGCTGATCTCATCCTTGGCGCAATCCACATCGGCTTTTCCAGGGCTGACATCGGTGGCAGCGGGTTTATCGGAGCCAAACGCCGGTCCCGCCAATGCCAGGCCTGCGATCGTCACAACCAGCCAGTTCTTCCGTATTGATGCGCTCATGTGTCCCTCCCGTCGCTCTCGGCGTGGTGTCCTCTATCTCTGTGAAGTTCTACCGGCGCGCTCATCAGCTCCTCCCCGGTGGTGGTGCGGCGTAGCCATCGTCGTCCCACATGCGGTTACGGGGCCGCGGCAGGCGCTTCCTGCAGGCGACAATTCCCTTGCGGCAGAGGGTTTCGCGCCATTCGTACTTGACGTAGATTTTTTCCACTGCCGCACGCTCGGGTTCGAAGGCCACGGTCCGCACCGGGGAGTATTCCTCCCGGCCGTAGCCGGTGCCGGCGCTTTCGCCGATCTTGTCAAAGGCCTGGACTCTCTTCTGCATTGACGGTGCCGGGAAGGGGTTCATTGAAGCCCCCCGGTCCATTTCCACCGGCGGGTCGTAGTGCAACTCGGGGTAGACGGCAACGGCGATCACCCCCATGGCGGATGTGTCGTTGAAGGCCGCGGCGTAGGAATCGGCGGCTGGGGTGAAGTAAAAGCGGTTGATCCGGTCGTCGCCGGTGCGCCAGCCCTTGAACTCCCCCTCGGCGAACGGTTCGAGGATGTACATCCGCTCGTCGTTCTTAAGCCACGATTTCTTCCCCGTGATAATGTTCCTGCCGTCCACGGCCACCACGATGCCGACCCGCCGGTTCAGTCGGTTGCGCACCACTATGCGGTACTGGTCCCCCTTAACCGCCTCCGCATACACCCGCCGGTTGGGCGACTGTCCTGACACGGGGTAGAACGGGAGCTCGCTCCCGTTGTCGGTTATGATCCGCAGCTCGACGGCATCGCCGACACTGCCGGCCCATGCGCCGGCTGCAATCCCCAGCAAAATCATCAAAAGCACTAATGTTCTCATACGTCCCTCCTTGTCGCTTTAGCAGCCTTTAGGCATTTCGCCTCTTTGCATGGTTAGACAGGGGGGAGGGGGAAAAAGTTCCCGGGGTGGTGCAATTTTTTATTTTTTTACGTCACGCTGCAATTTTTTGAATGATGACACGGTCTTACCACCTGATGGACAGATCGACGGTCCCATCCTCCGGCTCGCTTGCCTGCGGCGGCTTCTGCAGTGTGCCGATCCGTTCGAGCCGGCCCATGAGTTCCGGGACCTTCCCTGTTCCGACCTGCACAAAAAGGAGATGGCTTGCCTCGCCGTAGACGCGGCGCACGATCCTGCCGCCGGAACGGGTGACAGCCGCCTCGATTGCCCTGACAGCGCCAGCAGGATTGTTTACCCTGATGGTGACCTCTACCCGCTCCGGCCGCGCCGCTTCAGGGCGCTTTATTTGCTCCGGCTGCTCTGGCTGCTTTGGCTGCTCTGACCAGAATTCCCGGGGAGCGGTTGCCGACGACGATCCACCGGACGACTCTGTCGAATACCGCGTTCCGTCCGACATGGCCCTCTTCTGCATCATCCCTCCGGAAACTTCGTCACGGTACCGGCGGGACAACAACTCCGCTTCCCTCCGCGACTCGATCCATTCATCTGTAGCGCGAGAATCCGGTGTCGGCATGGGGTAAGCTGTCGCCGGCGCCGCTGCCGGCGGAGTTGACAGGGGGGCAGGCGCGTGTGCCGGTGGAGGAGGTGCATAGGCCGGTGTCTCCGCCTCGTGCTTAGGCAGCTCAGCCGGCATTTCGGATGCAGCGCGCGGCGTGGGATGATGGGCTTTGGGAGGGGCCGCCGGGCCGGGGGTCTTCTTTTGCGGCGCGGGCGGCACCGGCGCCGGGAGAGGTGTTTCTTCCCGGCTGGTGGGGGAGGTGGCCGACAGCTGTACCAGCGGGGCGTTGGTCCGGGCCACGTAATAGCCGGTGACACAGAGGAAAACGAGGGCGAGCGCTTCGAGCGGCAGCTTCGTATGGAGCGGCAGGAAAATCCGCCGCCAGAATCTGGGCTGCGGCTCAGCCGCATCCCGCACGTGCGCCATTATCCTGGCGGTCAGCCAGGGAGGGGGTTCCACCTCCGGGAGGTTTTTCAGGTGCCCGACCGTCCGCTCCAGGTCGCCAATCGCCTGACGGCAGCTCCCGCAGCGGGTGAGGTGCGCCTCGATCTCCGCCTTCTCGTCGGGACTGACGGCGTCGTCCAGGTAGGCCGAAAGGTTGCGGCGTATCTCGGTATGCTCCATCACAGCTCTCCCACCGCCCGTTTCAGGCAGTCCTTCACCATCTCCCGGGCCCGGAACAGCCGGGACTTGACCGTCCCCTCCCTGACCTTGATGATGGCGCACATCTCGTCGTAGGAAAAATCCTGCAGGTCCCGGAGTACGATCGCCTCCCGAAAATCGTCGGAAAGCGCATTGATGCACCCTTGCAGCTTTTCATGCAGGTCGAGCCGCTCCAGCCGTTCCAGAGCGGAAGGAGCCGACGACGGCCGCTCGTGAACCATGTCGCAATCCTCACCGGCCGGTGGCCCGTCCAGGGAATACGCCTCGTTTCGCCTCTTGGCCTGAAGCTGCTGGAGCCGGTTCCGGGACAGGTTGACGGCGATGCTCGTCAGCCAGGTGGAGAAACGCGCCTCTCCGCGAAAGGAATCGATCCCCCGGAATGCGGCGACAAAGGCGTCCTGCGTCACCTCGCAGGCATCCTCGTAATCCCCCGTGATCCGGAAGACAATATTGAGCATCCGCTTCTGGTGTTTCCGCACCAGCGCCTCGAACGAGGAAAGCTCCCCGCGCCGCCATGACGCCACCAGTGCGGCATCCTCATCGGTGGTGGTGTTCCGGTCGTCACTCATATGATGAGACAGAACCGCGACTGTATTTGTTCCCCGATGGAGACAATTTAATCATCTTCTTTTCCAATCAAAGCAGGCGGAGAAATTCAGCCGATATCGGAGAGACAGTTTCTCATTAAATTGTAAATGAAAAATGGATTCTTTCAAACAGAATTTCCCCATAGAGCTGAATATTCTCAGTATATCTCACATCCGGAGGCGTATTATTGAACAAACCGGGGAAAGACGGCGCGCTTGGCCTGATCGAGCAGCACGGCGAAAAAGGCGCAGGCGGCTATCAGCCCCGCTACCAAAGCCGCAGGCAGCGCAGCCATCAGCAAGCCAAACGTGGCGAGCAGGCTCACGATGACGATGTCGCCCAGGCTGGCCAGCACCATCCAGCGGCCTGGGGCAAAGCTCCAGAACCGCCCGTCGGTACGCAGCACGTAGATGCAGGCCTGGTTTGTGAAGGCCAGCAGCAGGAACACAACGGTCCGCATCTGCGCCGGGTCCAGGCCCTGGGTGCTGCGTGCCCACCAATATACGGAGAATGAGAACAGCAACGACATGGCGGCGAACACCACTGCCGCCCCCATCAAGCGTCGCACCTGCCAGCGCTGCGGCCTGGGAGCGGGCTGCACGTGATCGGTGGCGATGGTCATGGTGACGAAATCGTTGGTGAACAGCAGTAGCACGATCAGCGTGGACGAAATGATGAAGCTGCCGGTAAGCATCAGTCCGAGCGTGAGGAAGACCACAATCTCCAGGGTTTTGAGTATCTTGTTGAGCGTGTAGGTGAGCATGCGCCGATGTACCTCGCGTCCGGTTTGCACCACGGTCAATACGCCGCCAAGACCGGGGTCGGTCAGCACCACGCCGGCTGCGGCCTTGGCGACATCGGTGGCGCTGGCCACGGCCACGCCCAGTTCGGCCTGGCGCAGCGCGGGTGCGTCGTTGACGCCGTCGCCGGTCATGCCGGTGACGTGTCCGGCACGCTGTAAAGCCTGCACGATGGCGTGCTTGTCCTCGGGCAGCACGCGAGCGTAGATGTCGCAATCCTCGGGGGTCTGCAAGACATCGCCACTGGCCTCGCACACACGCGTGCCGAGACCAAGTTTGGCGCCGATGGCGCATGCGGTTTCCAGCGCATCGCCAGTGGCCATATGCAACCGCACTCCCAGCCGGGTCAGCTGCGCAATCAGGTTGGCTGCATCGGGCCGCGGCGGGTCGGCAAGACCCACCACGCCCAACAGTTGCAGAGCTTCGGCAGTACCTGCGGCCACCGCCAGCACGCGGGCACCGGTTTCAGCCAGCTTGCTCTCGGCCGCGTCCAACGTGGCTTGCTGTTCCGTCCTGAGCTTGCACAGCAGGCCGATTACGTTGGCCGCACCTTTCACCGCGTGCCATTCATGCCCGCCCACAGTGTACACCCCCTCGCTGCGCCGCGAGGTGGGGTCAAACGGATGGAATGACTGTCGTACCGGAGCGTCATCGAGCAGCCCTTGCGCACGTGCCGGCGCGAGTATGGCCAGGTCCAGCGGGTCTTGTGTTGCGTCATCGCTGGCCAGGGCCGCGGCGCTCAGCACGGCATGCTCATCGATGCCGGCGGCCAGTGCAGTCACGCCGGCCAGCGTGAGCGTGTTTTGCGTCAGTGTACCGGTCTTGTCCGACACCAGGGTATCCATCGCTGCGGCTTCTTCCACCGCCGGCAGACGCGTGACCAATACTCCCTGATGCGCGAGTTGCATGCTGCTGACGGCAGTGGCCAGCGTGTAGGTCGCCGGCAGCGCTACCGGTACGGAAGCCACCATCAACATCAAAACAAACACTGCGGTGTCGGCCGGCGGCAGGTGATGCCACTGCGCGAAAGCCACGACCAATGCCGCCAGCACGGCGTCGAAAATCACCAGCCGCTTGACGATGGCGAAGATCGTTTGCTGCATGTGACTGGGCGCATTGGAACTGCGAACCAGCTCGGCCGCGCGGCCGAAGAAGGTGTGTGCGCCGGTCGCGGTGACTTCACCCGTGGCTTCACCCTGGCGCACGATCACCCCGGCATAGGCGGGCTTGCCTGGGCCGGCGTCCACCGGCAGCGATTCACCGGTGAGCGCCGCCTGATCCAGAGCCACCGCACCGTTGGAAATCAGCATATCCGCAGGCACCAGATCGCCGGCACGTATGTGCACGAGGTCGCCCGGCACCAGCTGTTCCGCCGGGATCTGTTGCCACTGGCCGTCGCGCAGTACCCGGGCGCTCACATGCAGGGTCTTGCGCAGCAGCGCCAGCGCGTCCTTGGCTCGCCGCTCCTGCAGGAAGGCCACCATCGCATTGAACACCAGTAGAACGGCGATCACCAGCGCCTCCAGATGTCGCCCCAGCACTATCTGTAGCACGATTACCGCTTCCAGCATCCATGGTACCGGTGCCCAGAACTTTACGACGAGCTGCCGCCATAACGGGATGGTTTTCTCAGCGATGGTGTTGGGGCCGTATTGGGCCAGACGCTGCTGCACCTCGGTGCCCGATAGCCCCTGCAAACCGTCGGTAGGCGGCAGGGCAGGCGAGATGGATTTCAGGTCTTGTCGGGAAGGCATTATTCCTCCTTTGGTTGGCCGTCTGCCGGGATAACATGTCGATTCCGATCGCGGCCTATATCGCCAGCGGCCATGGAATCGAAATCACCAGTATATGAATATCGCTATTTAATAGAAACGGTAAGGGGAAAACCGGGATCGGCCCTTGAATGTTTAAAAACCATCATCGAGCCTCAACTTTTCAACTTTCAGGGGCCGCCCGGCTGGCTTCCTGCTGGGTGAGTGTTTGCGCTTTTACGGCGCAAACATTTCGGCAAGTATTGTCAAAACTTCATCTTGCGTCTGTTTGTCGATTCTGCCCAACTTTTGAATAAGCCGGGACTTGTCAATCGTCCTGATCTGGTCAAGGACTACTTGCCCGTCCTTGCCTTTGAAGGTGCACTGAACCCGTGTAGGATAACCTCTGCCTTTGGTCGTCATCGGTGCAACAATTACGGTGGCAATATAGCGGTTCATTTCGTCGGGCGAAATAATGAGGCAGGGCCTGGCCTTACGAATCTCACTGCCGACAGTCGGGTCCAGGTTGACCAGGTAAACTTCAAATCGTTTGCTTACCATTCCCATTCATCCTTGTCCCAGTCCGTTTGTTCGCTCAGATCCTCGTCGATCATCCTGTCATCGCCGTTCTCAGCCATGAGCCTGAATTTATCTCCCCATCCTTGACGGGGACGAGCAGCAGAACGGATTACGATCTTTTCGTCTTCCACCTCCAGATCCACTTCCGTTCCAAGATGGCTTTGCTCAAGGAGAACCTTGGGAATCCTTATCCCTTGCGAATTGCCTATGCGAATTATGTTTGTCCTCATGTATGAATTCCTCCGTAGGGAATGGTTATTTTGTGGCTACATTGTAATTACTGAAATGGGGGTCGTCAATTAATTTCTTTGCCGTTCCAGTTGGAGTGCCCTCGCTTGGGCGTAGTCTCTTCTCCCTCCTCGCATTATTTCCATTCAGGGGAGGGGCAATCCCCTATCACTGCCAGCGGATGCTGTGCCGGATCGAGCCAGAGCAGTATCCGGAGCATATCCGGTTCAGCCGTGGCGATGCATCCCGCCGTGGAGGCCGAGGGACTGCTCCAGATGTGGAAGAAGATGGCGCTCCCTGCTCCGGGGACAGTCGCCGATGTGTTGTACTCGACGACGATGCCGTACTTGTACAGGTCATCGCCCCGTTTCATGATCTCGTAGGAGAGCCCCGCACCATCCTTTTTATCGGCCAGCGTGTTGTACCGGCCGGACCTGGGATCGTCGATCCAGATCATCTCGGGGGTAAGGACGATGTACGGCAGCTTTGTCGCCAACGGCTCATAGCCGAATCCCCTTTCGAGGGGGAATACGCCGGATGGGGTCATCCCGTCCCCTTCCCGCTTTTTACCCACAGGGGCCAGACCGTTTCTCCCCACCACAACAGGGATCGCGGCACCAACAGGCTGCCAGCCACGGGTGGTCCGCTCATAGAGGCGGAGCGCCATGCCGGATGGAGAGGCGCCATCCCTGGCCACCACCACTGCCTGCCGGCTCGCCTCGGGGAGCGTGGCCCGGCATCTTTCAAGCCCTTCCACGGGCGGCGGATGCTGACATCCCGCCAGCAGGAGCAGGCCAAGGAGGGTAACGAATTTCCCAATCTTCATGGCCCACCCCCTCCCGGTTCCGTAGCCCACTCCTTGCCCGTTGTCAGCCGCGCCACCATCATGGCCGCCACGTTGTCACCGGTGGCGTTCAGCAGGGTTGCCAGGGGATCGATGATCACGCTGATGGCCGCCAGCAGGGGGAGTATCTCGGGCGGAAAGCCGAACACCGACAGGACCAGCATCTCCCCGATCATGCCGCCGCTGGGGATGGCGCCAACCACCACCCCGACCAGGATGGCGACCGCCGCTGCCATGAGCAGCCGCCCCACGGTCAGTTCCTGGTGGAACAGGCTCATGGCGAACAGCACCTTGAGCACCCCGCCGATCACCGAACCATCCTTGTGCAGGGCCGCCCCCACCGGGATCACCACATCGCAGATATCGACCGGCACCCCCATTTTCGGTGCCGCTTCCAGGTTGACCGGCATGGTGGCCATGCTGGAGCAGGTCCCCAGCGCGGTCAGGGATGGAGCCAGCAT
>DAIEGL010000043.1 GCA_027356255.1 Geobacter sp.
TTTCACATTCTGGGCCGGTCACAACACTGCCGGGAACCTGGCCAATGCCTGCGCCCTCTGCCACGGCGCAACCCTGGGCGGGGGGGTGGGGCCCGCCTGCTCCACCTGCCATACCACAGGATCGCCGTTGACGATAGGCAACTGCGGCTCATGCCACGGCAATCCGCCACCACCGCCGTCAGAGCCGAATCTCCCCCACAGGGAGCATGACACCCTCGCCCCCAACCTCACCGGCAAGTGCGATACCTGCCACTTTGGGGCGGGGAGCGGCACGGTCCTGCACTTCAACGGGGTGATCAACGTCATTCCTTCACCAACATTCTACGCCAAGTCTGGCGCCACCACGTTTGACGCCACGACCCTCACCTGCTCGAACGTCTCGTGCCATGGCGGGATAACGACACCTCCGTGGCAGACCGGCACCATCAACGTCAGCAACGACTGCACCTCATGCCATACATTAGGGACGACGCAGTACAACAGCTATAATTCCGGTCAGCACCAGCTACACGTCTCAGAAGTCGGCCTGAACTGCACCGTCTGTCACGACACCGTGAAATTGGCGGTCAACCACTTTACCACACTAGATACGCACGCCATGGAGGGCCCTGCATCCGCCACGCTCAATACTGCTACGCAATACAACGGCACCACCTGTAATCCGCAGGCAGGCGGTCTGACCGGCTGCCACGGGCAGCAAAGCTGGCGATGAGCATGAATGGAGGATATCGAGCGACGTGAATAAGTGCGATGGAAAGTTGAGGGAAGAGTTAAGGGTCAACTCTCCATTTTCCACTTATTGATTTTTGTCGTCAAAGTGCCTATCAACTTACGCAATGTTTGGTCATCTTCCATCTTCTTTTGAATTCGTTTGCTTGCTTCACCTATCGCTGTTACTCCAACATTGAACTTGACGGCAATTTCCTTCAAGGGTGCGCCGCTGTATTTATGACACAGGTATATGCTCACCTGCCGGCCCAGTTTCTCATTGTTCTTCATTACTTCTCTTGCAAATTCAATTATTTTTTCAAGTGGCGGCCTATTTGAAAAGTGCCGCAATGCCGGAATATCTTTGTCCGCTTTTCTCTCATTGAGGTGCGTTTCTGTGATTTCTTCTACAAAGATTATGCTCCCGCAACGTGATTACCCCTGCTGACGCCCCACCTGGCAAGACTTCTCATGCCGGATCAAATGAAAAACCCCGAGCAACAAAGCGGCAACGCACTGAAACATTTTTGTGGAAATAATTTTTTCTTTTATGGTACGGTTACAAGTTGGTAACAGAAATAACATATTGTATACGCTGGATTTTTCGGCGTTTTGGAGCAGAATCTCATGATGGTTTTTGAAAGACCGAACAAAAAATTGTGGCGGCGGATCAAGCTCGTTGCGGCAGTGACGGCTTGCTGCTCACTGGTTTTGATAGCCGGGTTCGCGGCGAGCGTGTTTGTATCATCAAAGCTTCCGGCGATAGGCAGTGAGCCTCACGAGCTGCGTGTCACCTGGTTGCCCGCCTCCATCACGAAAGTACAGGAAGCATCGGCTGCCCCCGTGCCCCAAAGGCTCCCCGTGCGGTCCGGTGCGCCGTCGTTGTGGGGCGACTCGCGATTCTTGCGGACCGCGTTCATCGTCCAGAGTGCAGACCGCAGCCCCGAAGACTATGCCGCGTCGGTTAATCGCCTGGATGCGGTATTTCCCAACTGGTATGCATGGACCGACCGGAAACAGGGACTCTGTGAGGATATCTCTCCAAAGCTGCGGGAGATGCTCTCGGCCCGGCCGGTCAAGGTGCTGCCGCTCATTTCGAATGCCGACAGCAACGGCCGCTGGCATGCCAAGGAAGTCTCCGCGTTGCTTTCCCGGCACGATGCTTCGCAGGCACTGATCGAAGAGCTGGTGCAGCGCTTCAAGGCGCTCAAGGTAGCCGGAATCAACATAGACTTCGAGTCGCTGGCAGCTTCCGACCGCAACAACTATACGGACTGGCTGAAGCGGCTCAGCGCGGCGTTTCATCAGGCCGGGATGTTCGTGACTGTGGATGTCCCCTTTGACGACCGTGCATACGACTACGATGAAATCGGCAAGCTCGCAGACGCCGTGGTGGTCATGGCCTACGACGAACACGACGCAAACGGCAAGCCGGGGCCCATCGCGGGAATAGATGCGATTCGCACAGGGCTTGACCGGCTGGAGAAACACATCCCACCCGCCAAGATGATAGTGGGTATCGGTGCATACGGCTACGACTGGGATCTTACCTCCGGCCAGCCGGGGACAGCCCTTGGTTTCGCCGACATCATGGCCCTCGTGGACACCACCAATGCGGGAATAGACACCGAAGCGGAATCGGTGAACAGCCATTTCTCCTTTACGGAGCCCGACGGCGATCACCACGAGGTGTGGTTCCTCGACGCAGTGAGCGCCTGGAACGAACTGCTGGAACTGAAGAAGCGCCAGGTAGGTGGATTCGGATTGTGGCGTCTGGGAACCGAGGATCCCGGCGTATGGGACTTCCTGGGGAAGGGAGACATCAATGCGTACGATCCGCACAAACTTCAGGAGGTGGCGGGATCGAGTTCCGTCATTATCGATGGGGACGGAGAGGTATACCGGATCGTCGGAACCCCTGAAACCGGCCGGAGGGAAATAACCTTCAACGGCCGGCAGGTGCAGTACGCCGCCTATACCAAGCTCCCCCATTACCTGGCGGTGCAGAAAACCGGACGCCAGAAACAGGGCAAGAAAATCGCACTTACTTTCGACGACGGCCCCGATCCGCAGTGGACTCCGAAGATCCTCTCACTCTTGCGGGAGTATGGCGTGGAAGCGACGTTCTTTCTCGTGGGAAACCGCGCCCAGCTCCACCCCGACATCGTCAGACAGGAGTATGCGCAGGGAAATCTGATCGGCAACCATACCTTCCTGCACCCGGACATCGGGCGGATTTCGGCGAGCCGTTTGAAGGCGGAAGTGAACGCAACCCAGCGGGAGATCGAGTCCATTACCGGGCATCAGACTGCACTCTTCCGCTCCCCCTTCGATACGGACACGACTCCCCTGCGTCCGGAACAGTTCCTGCCGCAGCAGTTGGTGTCCAAGTGGAACTACTACATCGTCGGCGCGGACATCGACTCACGGGACACCGAAGGGCTGAATGCCGATCAGATGATCGAAAGCGTGCTGAACGGGTTGCGTGATACCGACGGCAATATCGTGGTATTTCATGACTGGGGAAAGCGGGCGGAGACGTTCAAGGCCGTGCAGCGGCTCATCCCCATGCTCAAGGAGCAGGGATACACCTTCGTCACCGTCAACCAGCTGATGGAGATGCCGAAAGAGGCGCTCATGCCGCCGGCACCGGCTTCCGACAGGTTCTTCATCGCCGCCGATGCGACGTTCACCCGCATGCGGGCCTGGTTCTGGCCCGTCATATGGACGATGCTCGTTCTGGCGACCGGCATTTCGATTTTCCGTGTCCTGGGGCTCGGCATGCTGATCGCCCATTCAGCCGTGAGGCGCCGCGAAAAATTGTCTGATTTTACGCCGCCGGTGGATGTGATCATCCCGGCCTACAACGAGGGGAAAGTCATTCAAGCCACCCTGGAGGCCCTTCTGCGCTCCGACTACCCCAACATGCGCATCACCGTCGTCGATGACGGGAGCACCGACGACACGTCGCAGGTCGTTTCCGGGATGGCGGCACTTCACCACGACAAGATCGAGCTGATCCGCAAAGCGAACAGCGGCAAGTCATCCTCGCTGAACCTGGCTTTTGCCAGGGCGCGCGAGGATATCGTGGTCACCATAGACGCCGACACCATCGTCCTGCCGCATACCATCCGTCACCTGGTGGCACCGTTCGAAGACTCGTCCGTCGATGCCGTATGCGGGAACGTGCTGGTGGGCAATGCTAAGAACCTGCTCACCCTTTTCCAGGACATCGAATATGTGACGACCCAGAACTACGACCGGCGCGCCTTCGAGGCGCTCAACTGCATCACGGTGGTGCCGGGCGCGACGGGCGCATGGAGACGCCGCAAGATCCTGGAGATCGGCGGCTACTCACTGGATACGCTCACCGAGGATGCGGACCTGACGATTACCCTTCTGCGCAACGGAGGCAGGATCGTCTACGGACATCTCGCCCAGTCTGTGACCGAAGTGCCGGAGGATGTGCGTTCATGGTTCAAGCAGCGTTTCCGCTGGCGTTTCGGCATGTTGCAATGCCTCTGGAAGCATCGCGGCTATCTGGGCCGGGGGTATCTCGGCCTGATCGCACTCCCGAATATTTTCGTCCAGTTGTTTTTCGAGCTCGTCTCCCCCTTAAGCGACGTCATAGTGCTCGGCTCCCTGCTGTGCGGGAGCTTCGGGGGGCTGGTGAAAAGCTACATTCTGTTCGTGGCACTGGACATGGTGGTTTCGCTGGTGGCGTTCCTTCTCGACCGGCGTGATTTCTCGAAACTGCCGGTATTGCTCCTGCACCGTTTTTACTATCGACCTCTCTTGTACCTGGTGACGATCGCCGCCTTCATCGCCATGTTGCGCGGCAGGCGACATTCGTGGAACAAACTGGAACGCTCAGCCTCGGTTCCTTGCGACCCGATGCAGTCCGGTATTACTCTAACAGAAGGAAATGCAAGCTGATGAACAGGATCATCGTATTGTTTTGGGTCGTTCTGCTCTTTGCTTCTATGGCCCCGGCGTTCGGCGCAGAACCTGCTGCAAATGCACAGGGGACTTCCGCAACGTTTCCGCTGGGGTATCCATGGTCCTCCTGGGGGGAACTGACGGAGACTCCGGATGCCCACCAGGAGAAGGGTTTAAAGATAGACGGCTACGCGGAACAGGGCATAGATTGGGTCAAGCTTGGCAAAACCGGTTTTGTCCTGAATTCATTTATCGGAATCAAGGCGACCGCTTCGACCCATGGGCAGGATTACTGGAACAACCAGGTCGGTCCGTGGGCGGGACTCAGTTTGAAGCATACATTGTCACTGGGAGAGAATAATTGGGGCGAAGTGGCATTGGGCACCCGCTGGGAATACCGCAAGTACCTTTCAAGCCAGGCTCCCCAAAAGAACGACAGCCGTGCGCTTGTTTTTCTGGACTGGAGTCTTGGCGGAGACTGGAAGAAACAATAGACGGGGAATGCCCTCTTCTCCGCTCTCTAAACTATGGCTTGTCCTGGCATTTGAACCGCAGGACGCAGAGTTTCGCAGAGAATACGAAGCTTCAACTTTAGATTCTCCTCCGCGTTCCTCTGCGCCCTCAGCGGTAAATGCTCCTTCCTGATTATCTCCCTCAATCACCACGAATAATTGCTGTGGCTCTCGCCGCTGCAGCTGCCGTTACAGGTGCCGTGACCGTCCCCTTTCCCCGACCGGGTGTAGGTGAAACCGCTGGGCATCTGGATGACCACGTTCGCATCGTTGTGCTGCGTAAAGTTGCTAGGCCCATGGGTGGACTGCCCATGGCCCGCGGTGCCGTGGCAGCTGGTGCATGCGACGCCGCCGTGATTATTGCTGTGCTGGCCGGCCACATCAGGGAAAGCGGTGCCGTTAGGCCGGCCGGCGTTCGTACTGCTGCCATGGCAGGAATAGCAGCCGGACGTCGGGTTGCCTATGGGCGCAGCTTTGGTGTGGCACCCCTGGCAGTCTGGCGGCGTGCCGGTGGCCGGAGGATAGGGGTAGCCGCTCGATTTGGCGTTGGTGTGGCAGCCGCTAGTCACGCAGCCGGAGAACGGGGAAGCCCCGGCGTCCGTCATGTGCGTGGAGCCGGGATACGGGAAGCTGTGGCCGCCCGTCGGCTTGAAGCCGTCGGTGGTGCCGCTTCCCGTATGGCTGTGGCAACTGGTGCAGCGGGTGCCGGAGTTGTGCCCGTCGCCGGCCGTCTGCGTGTAGTGGTTGGTCGTGGTGTGGCAGACGTTGCAGATGCCGTTGAAGGGAGCCGCGCTCTTCGCGTAGTCGGTGCCGGTCGGGGTCGCCGACAGGGTGAAGGTCACGCTTGCGCTCTGGGTGGTCGGTGCGCCCGTGGTGGCATTGGAGACCACAGCCACCAGGGCGCGGACCATGAACTGGTTGCTGTTCCCCGTGCCGTGCGGGTCGTGGCAGTCCCAGCAGAACTGCCCGCCGGAAAGGGTGCTG
>DAIEGL010000045.1 GCA_027356255.1 Geobacter sp.
GGTCCTTCACCGAGCCGCCGGGGTTGTTCCCCTCCAGCTTGGCGAAGATCCTCACCTTTGGGTTGGGATTGATGGCGGCCAGTTCTACCAGCGGCGTATTCCCCACAGCAGTGGCGATGGTGCGTGATCCGTTGTCCATGCAACAATTCCTCACTTTATTTTTTTCTGAACGCGGAGAACGCTATCGCTTCACCGCAACAAACGCTTCCCTGAGCGGAAGGAGCCGAAGCGGCCTTTCTTCCCGCAAAAGCGGCAAGAGCTTTCTTATCCCCTGCGGTTCATTGCCGTTGCCGTGCACGAGGATGAAGCTCCCGTTTTGGGGCGATTCCCCCTTGGCCAGCCAGGCGTCGCTGCCGATGGGAATCAGCGAAAGCTCCCGCAGCTTCACCAGCAGCTTGCCGTCGGCGACGAGGCCGGGAAAGCGGAAAAACGGCGACGGGACGAGGCCGTTTTCCAGGAGAAGCACCTCGGTGGAGAGGACCTCCCGCTCGAAATCCACGCCGGGACTAAGGAGAAAATTCCGCGTAAGCGGCGCCTTCGGCTCGTATGGGTGGCTGAATGAATGGTTGACCCAGGTAATCGCCAGCCTGCCGGCAGCCACCTCCCCCTTCAGCCAGGCAAGTTCGTCCTGATGCCGCTCCAGCCATGCCCCGGTCATCGACACGGCCAGGGGAACCGCTCCCCCTCCCCTGCGGGAAAGAGCCGCTACAGAAGCAAACATCTCCCGCTCGAACGCCCTTTTCGACGGGCACATGTCAACGGTCAGGAACATGCCGTCAACCGGCCTGTCGCTCCGGGTTGCGCCATGGTTCTGGAGTTTGCATGGAGGTGCGGTATAACGCTCCAGGGCAGCGACAAAAGGAGAGTCCGCTATGTTTTTAGTTTCAGCGCTCCCGGCGGCTGTCAGGGTATCGGATTTAGCAATCGATGTTTCAAGGGTGGCGGGGTTGACAAGGAGAACGTAGGGAACGCCATCGTCCAGATACTGGCGAATAGCCACCTGCCGCACCCCGCCGGCGACATGGCACGGCTTGAAGATGGGGCGGTAGGCGGTGATTTTCCCGGCAGCTGAAGCGGGAAACGAGGAGAAGAGCGTGACGACGAGAACTATCAGCAGCGCGGAGAGGATTGGTCCGGCAAGCAGAGCGGGTCTGTCCTGATGCTCCCGCGCGGCTGATGTTAATCTCTCCATTTCCCGGCGACCTTTCTTGTCACGGTTCAGACGAGGACAGACCGCAGCGCCTCTTCGATCTTCTCCACATCGACGCTGGTATTGAAGCAGGGGCCGAACGGCCGGTCGTTCAGGACGCCGATGACCGGCAGCGGATAGCAGTCCTTGATCCCGGAGGTCAGGTCCCGCTCGCAGGCGACCGCCACCACCAGCTTGGGCCTCTTTTCGATGATGACCTTCCGCGCCAGGGTCCCGCCGGTGGCCACGGAGATGTCGATACTGTATTTGCGGGCAAGTTCCGCCAGACCCCTGATGTCGCAGCGGCCGCAGCGGATGCATTTGTTGATGTCGCCGGTCACCTTGATCTCGCAGTCAAAGAGTTGCAGACAGTGGGGAAGCAGGATGAGTATCCGGTCCGCCTTCACCTTCAGCCGCTGGGAGGTCACCAGGCTGTTGTTCATGGCTATGAACGACTGACGGATGGTGTCCTTGGAGATGCCGACGGTCGTGCCGATGAACTCGATGACCGGCAGGAGAAACTTGATTACCACGCCGCGCATGAAGCGGGTGAAGAGGATGTCCTTCCCAAGCGCCGTGGTCATGATCAGCAGGAGGGTGCCGAGCAGCGCAATCCCGGAGAGAGCGCCAAAGAAGAGCCCGGCCATCCGCGGCAGCTCCGGGTGGATATTGGCAAGCCCCTTGGTGGGCACCCACCAGAATAGATAGATAACGCCGACGATCAGAAAGCAGGTAACCCCCATGAGCGCCACGAACAGGCGTTTGCGCGGGGGGGTGTTCGATAAATGCTTGTCAGTCAAACTCAGTCCCTCTTCCCCAGGATGGTCCCGGGTGCAATCTTGTAACCGGCCAGGAAATCACCGGCTGGAAGCCTCTTTTTCCCTTCCAGCTGCAGTTCTTCGATAACGACGCTGCCGCCATTGCAGGCGACTTCCAGCCCATCGCGCCCGGCGCGGATGACGCTTCCCGGCTCCCCACACCCATCGGCAGTCCTGACCCGGTAAATCTTCAGCGCCTTCCCGTCCAGAAGGGTGAAGGCACCGGGCCACGGGGTCATCCCCCGCACCAGGTTCTTTACCGTCTGGGGGGATTTTTCCCAGTCGATGAGGCCGTCTTCCTTCTTCAGCATCGACGCGTAGCAGGTAAGGGCATCGTCCTGCTTCTCCCGGACCAGTTTCCCCGCCTCAAGGAGATCGAGGGTTTCGGCCAGGGCTTCCGCGCCTATGACCGACAGCCGGTCATGGAGGGCCTGGGTATTCTCGTCCGGATCGATGGGGGTGGCTTTTTTCACCAGCATGTCGCCGGTGTCGAGCCCCACGTCCATCATCATGGTGGTGACGCCGGTCTCGGTATCGCCGTTGACGATGCACCAGTTGAGCGGCGCCGCGCCGCGCCAGCGGGGGAGAAGCGAGGCATGGACATTGATGCAGCCGTATTTAGGTATGTCGAGCAGGCTCTTGGGGAGGATCTGGCCGAAGGCAACCACCACGATCAGGTCGGGCTCCAGGGCACGGATGCTCTCCACCACTTCCGGCGCCCGCACCTTGAGCGGTTGCATCACCGGAATGACGTGCTTTTCGGCCAGCACCTTCACCGGCGGCGGCAGGGTCTGCTGGCCGCGCCCTTTCGGGCGGTCCGGCTGGGTGAAGACCGCGCACACCTCTTCGCGCCGGTCGATGAGCTTTTGCAGCGTGGGGCAGGCGAATTCCGGCGTCCCCATGAAAATGATGCGCATCCCCGCCATTACGCCCCCTCCGACATGTCTTCCAGGGTACGGCGATATTTGCGCCGGAATATCTCCCGCTTCAGCGGCGAGATGTGGTCGATAAAGAGTATTCCGTCCAGGTGGTCGATCTCGTGCTGGAAGGCTATGGCCAAAAGCCCGTCCGCCTTGTAGGTGATCTCTTCCCCCTCCAGGTTGAGCGCCTTCACCACCACCCGCTCGTGCCGGCGCACGTTGGCGGCGTACTTGGGAATGGAGAGGCACCCCTCCTCCTCATAGGATTCGCCGTCCGCATGGATGATGACCGGGTTGATGGCGACGATCAGTTGCGGCGGCTCGTCCTTGCCGGTCACGTCGATCACCACTATCCGCTGGTGGACGCCGATCTGCGGGGCCGCCAGCCCCACACCCGGCGCGTCGTACATGGTTTCCGCCATGTCCCGCACCAGTTCGATGACTTTATCGTTGATTACCGCCACCGGCTGGGACTTCCGTTTCAGCTCCGGGTCGGGAAAAGTGAGTATTTTTCTTATCATAGCCTTCCTTTGTGTATGCAAGCCTGAATGCACTATATAAATTTGAGTAAAAAAAATCAACCTTGATTCAGCGGTTGACGGATTAAGGATCAATACATTCATAGCTCTACGGGCGACATGCTTACCGAGCGGTAAATTTTTATTGACAGATTTCCGGCGACCATGCTACTTACCGATCGGTAAGATACTAATGAGGACAACATGACGCAGGAAGAAAAAACGGCAAGACAAGACGGCGGGGTGCGCGAACGGCTTCTGGCCGCGGCGCTCGGGCTTTTCAACAGCAAGGGCTACGCGGCTGCCTCTGTGCGCGAGATCGTCGAGGCGTCGGGGGTCACCAAGCCGGTGCTCTACTATTATTTCGGCAACAAGGAGGGGCTCTACCTGGAGCTGATGAACGGCCCCCTGGCCGAATTCGAATCCTCCCTGAAACGGGTCACGGCATTCCAGGGAGGGGTGACGGAACGGATCCTTCATTTCTGCCTGACGATACTGGAGCTGGTCAGGGAAAACGTCGAAGTGGCGCGCCTGGTCTACGCCATCTACTACGGCCCGCCGCAGGGCGCCCCCCATATCGATTTCAACACCCTGTTCGACAGAATGGTGGAGAGCATCGGGGAGATGGTCCGGGAAGGGGCGGAAAACGGCGAACTGCGACCGGACGCAGGTCAGGACGGGGCCTGGGCCGTCATCTCCATCCTCAACACCGCCATGGAGGAACAGTTCTGCCATACCCCTCCCCGCATCGACGGCCCGCAGATGGAGCGGATGCTGCGTCTCCTGATGGAGGGACTGGCCGCGAAAACAGCGTAGGCCGTCGGCGCGGCTTTTTGGGTCCTTCCGGCATTTCAGGGGATGGCTGCCGCGGCTTCGGGATTGAGTGAGAGAGCCGAAGCGGCGAGCGGACACCCGTCAGAGGATGAACGAAGCACCTTCGTCACAAACGAATGTTCTGATGATTACATTGATAGAGGTTGCAAGGTCCGCAGCTTCGGCGACCAAACGAACTGACGAAGTCGCGGCAGGCGGCCTTTCCTCGAAATATCCGGATGAACCATTTTTCTGAGGAGATACCGAGATGAGAAAAGTGATGTTGATAATTGCCGCATGCGCACTTCTGGCAGGGGGATACGGCTGCTCGAAAAGCGGAGGAGCCGCAACAAAGGAAAAGACCGTCTCCAAGCCGCCGGTAGCCGTGGAAACGTGGGTCGCCGCCGCTTCCGACCTGGTGGAGGGAGTGGAGGTGACCGGGAGCCTGGAGCCGAAATTCTCCGCCGACGTGAAGACCCAGATACCGGGTTTGGTCAAGGACGTCTACGTCACCGAATGGGTTCGGGTGCACAGGGGGCAGGCGCTCGCCCGCATCGACGTGGCGGAGACCGAGGCTCTGGTGAAACGGGCCGAGGCAGGAGTCGAGTCGGCCAGGGCCGGGCTCGCCCAGGCACAGGTGACGGCCACCCGCGCCGACCGGGAACTGGCCAGGGTCCTGAAGCTCAAGGAGGCCGGGCTCGCCACCGCCCAGGGGGTCGATGACGCCAGGAGCGAGTCGGCCGCCGCAGCGGCGCGGATCGAGTCCGCCAGGGCGCAGATCAGGGTTGCCCAGGAGGAGCTCCGCCAGTCGCGGGCGCGCCTGGCCAAAGGGTTCGTCACCTCCCCACTCGACGGGGTGGTGGCCCTGCGCGACGTAAACGTCGGCGACCTGGCGAGCGACGCCGCGGCGGGCAAGCCGATCTTCCGCATCGTAGACAACCGCCTCCTCAACCTGACCGTCACCGTCCCCTCCGCCGAATCTGCGAGGGTTAAGGTCGGTCAAAAGCTCGAGTTCAGCGTGGACAGTTTTCCAGACAAGACGTTCACCGGCAAGGTCATGTACGTAAACCCCGAGCTCTCCGCTGCCGACCGTTCCCTCAAGGTGATCGCCGAGGTGCGGAACGTCCCCGAGACCCTCAAGGGGGGGCTGTTCGCCAAGGGGCGGATCGTCACCGGCATGAGGAGCGGTGTCCTCCAGCTCCCCCGCCAGACACTTGCCGGCGTGGACCTGACGACGAAGAAGGGGTCCCTGTTCGTCATAGAGGGAGAAACCGCCCGCCTGCGCCAGGTGGGGATCGGCGCGGTGTCTGGCGATCTCGTGGAGATCGTGTCGGGGATGAAGGCGGGGGAGAGATACGTCGCCCGCGGCGGCTTCGTTCTCAAGGACGGCGACCGGGTGACTGTTGCGCAAAACAGCAAACCGCAACCCCCAAATAAACCTTAAGACGGCAATACTCCGAGGAAGTTCCCATGATTCTCTCAAACACATCCATAAAGCGCCCCATCTTCGCCACGGTGATGGTCCTGGCCCTCGTCGTTCTCGGCATATTCTCCTACCGCCGACTCTCCGTCGAGATGTTCCCCAACGTGGAATTCCCGGTGGTCTCCGTAGTCACGAAATTCCCCGGCGCCTCCCCAGAGACGGTGGAGCGGGAGCTTTCCAAGCGGATCGAGGAGGCGGTCAACCAGGTGGCGGGGGTGAAGCACGTCTTCTCCACCTCGCGCGAGGGGGTATCCTCCGTGGTGGTACAGTTCCGCCTGGAAGAAAAGGTCAACGACTGCGCCCAGGAGGTGCGCGCCAAGATCGGCTCGATCCGCGGCACGCTTCCCTCCGGCATCGAGGAGCCGATCATCCAGAAGCTCGACTTCAACGCCGCACCGATAGCGGCCCTGGCGGTGCAGTCCGACACCCTCTCGCCCCGGGAGCTGACCACCCTCGTGGAAAAGAAGGTCAAGAAGCGCTTCGAGAGCGTTGCCGGCGTGGGGAAGGTGGACATGATCGGCGGGCAGAAGCGGGAGATCAACGTGGACCTCGATCCGGTGCGCCTGGACTCTCTCGGCCTGGGGGTCAACGATGTGGTCAACGGGATCAAGTCGGAGAACACCAATACCCCGCTGGGGCGCATCACCAAGGGGCAGGCCGAGTATCCCCTGCGCATCGAGGGAAAGCCGGACCGGGCCGACCAGTACCGGAACATGGTGGTCGTTCAGAGGAATGGCCGCCCGATTACGCTGGGAGAGGTCGCCCAGGTGAGCGACGGTGTGGAGGAGGAACGGAAGCTGGCCCTGGTTAACGGACAACCGGCCATCGGCCTCGACATCTACAAGCAGTCGGGCGGCAACCAGGTGGAACTGGTGGATACGGTCAAGAAGGTGATCGTCAAGGTACAGAAGGAGATGCCCCCCGGCGTCACCATCAGCCTCGTGCGCGACGGCTCGATCATGACCCGCGAGTCCCTGGCCGACGTCAAGGAAACCCTGATCATCGGCGGCATCCTGACGGTCCTGATCGTCTTCTGCTTCATCAACTCCTGGCGCTCCACGGTCATCACCGGCGTGACCCTCCCCATCTCGGTCATCGCCTCCTTCATCATCATGAACGCCATGGGGATGACCCTGAACGTCATGACACTGATGGCGCTATCGCTGGCCATCGGCATGCTGATCGACGACGCCATCGTGGTGCGCGAGAACATCGTGCGCCACCTGGAGGAGGGGATGGACCACATGGAGGCCGCCCGCTTCGGCACCTCGGAGATCGGTCTGGCGGTCTTCGCCACCACCATGTCCATCATCGCCGTCTTCATACCGGTGGCCTTCATGAAGGGGATCGTCGGGCGATTTTTCTACCAGTTCGGCATCAGCGTGGCCTTTGCCGTACTGGTATCGCTCTTCGTCTCCTTCACCCTCGACCCGATGCTCTCCTCCCGCTGGCACGACCCGTCCATCCACCTGCAGGGGAAGCGCAAAGGGATTGCGCGGCTGCTGGAGATATTCAACAACTGGTTCGACAAGACTGCCGACAAATACCGCGGCGCCATCGGCTGGGCCCTGGACCATCGAAAGACGGTCATGGCTCTGGCCTTCGTCTCCTTCGTGGCCGGGATCATGATCTTCGGCACCCTGGAGTCGTCGTTCATGGCCCCCGAAGACAAGGGGGAGTTCCAGATTTCCTTCAAGACCGCACCGGACGCCTCCATGGCCGAGACCGAAAACAGGATGAACGCCGTGCTGGCAGCGGTCCAGTCGTTTCCGGAGGTCGACCACACCTACGCCACCATCGGCGCCGGCGACAGCGGCACGGTGCGGGACGGACTTCTGTACGTGAAACTCAAGGAACGCAACCAGCGGGAAAAGAACCAGTTCCAGTTGCAGCGCGAGGTGCGGGAACGGCTCCAGCGGGTGGCCGGAATCACCTTCTCCATCGAGGAGGTGGGGCAGATCGGCGGGGCGCAGAAACCGCTCAACGTCAACCTGAAGGGGGACGACCTGACGACCCTCAAGCAACTGGGCGCCCGGCTGAAAGAGGAACTCTACAAGGTGCCGGGCATCGTCGATCTCTCCATGACCCTGGAAAACGATATCCCCGAGTATCGCCTGCGGGTGGACCGGGACAAGGCGCTGTCGGCCGGTGTGACCACCAACGACATCGTCGGTTCGGTCGGCCGCCTGGTGGGTGGAGAGGCCATCTCCACCTACGAGGATGAGGATGGCGACGCGGTGGATGTGCGCGTGCGCCTCCCGGCCGCCATGAGACAGAACCCCTCCCAGGTGAGCGACCTGAAGGTGTCGGTTCCTGACGGGAACGCAGGGGTCAAGCTGATATCCCTGGGGAGCATGACGAGCACGGTGGTGGCGGCCTCACCGACCGAGATAAACCGCCGCGACCTGGCGCGCCAGGTGACGGTCAGCGCCAACCTCGACAGGCTCCCCGTCGGCACCGCGGCCAAATACGTGGAGGCGGCCGCAAATAGGATCAACATGCCACCCGGCTACGCCATAGACCTCTCCGGCGAGGCCGAGGACATGGCGGAATCGTTCGGCTACATGGGTGAATCGCTGCTCCTGGCGGTACTCTTCGTCTACCTGATCCTGGCGGCCCAGTTCGAGTCGTTCTTCGAGCCTTTCGCCATAATGCTCTCGCTCCCGCTCTCCATCGTCGGCATGGCCGGGATGCTGAAGCTCACCGGCGACACGGTGAACATCATGTCCCTCATCGGCCTGATCATGCTCATGGGGCTCGTCACCAAGAACGCCATCCTGCTGGTCGACTACGCCAAGGTCCTCCAGCGGCGGGACGGCATGAACCGGCGCGATGCGGTCATCCTGGCCGGCCGCACCAGGCTGCGCCCCATCATCATGACCACCCTGGCCATGATCTTCGGCATGATGCCGCTCTTCCTCGCCATCGGGGCCGGAGCAGAGGGACGCGCCCCCATGGCCCGCGCCGTAGTCGGCGGGCTTCTGACCTCCACCCTCCTGACGCTCCTGGTGGTGCCGGTGATGTACACCATCATGGACGACCTGGGTGGATGGCTGAAACGGAAGTGGCGGGGAAACCCAGAACATTGAATAACACGGAGCAACGGAGCAGCAGAGGAAAACAAAAACATGATAAAACATGCCCTCATAAATCCGACAAACGAATTAGACCATAAAAAATCATTCAATCTGCGGCACAGGTTTTTCTCCGTTGCGCTGTTGCTCTGTGCTTCAACATTGCTTTCGAGTGTCTCCCATGCCGCAGAAGTCCGCACCCTCACCCTGGACCAGGCGCTGGAGATCGCCGACAGCCGCAACCGGGACATCCTGAAGGCAAAGGAGTTCTTCAACCAGGTGGAGGGGAAATACGTGGAAGAGCGTTCCGCCGCCCTGCCCCAGTTTACCATCACGGGGCAGGTGGCGCGGCAGCAGGACAACAGCCAGGGTGCCATCGCCGGCGGGCTCTTCCCCACGCTTGAGGACACCCGCTCCATAGAGGTCGGCCTTTCCCAGGCCGTTTTCACCTGGGGAAAGGTGGGGGCAGCCATCAGGGCGGCGAAGAAGGGGTTCAGTACCGCCGACGAACGGCTTCGCATCTCCCGGCAGGACACCCGCAGGGACGTGGCCGTCGCCTTCTACGACGTCCTCCTGGCCAAGGAACAGCTCGACATTGCCAAACAGAACCTGGCGCAGAAAGAGCGCCATCGGGACGAAGCCAAGCGACGCTTTGACGCAGGTGTCGCCACCGACTACGATACCCTGGCGGCGGAGGTGGCGGTGCAGAACGCCCGCCCCGATGTGATCCGCATGGAAAACCTGGTCCGCCAGGCAAAGGACCGGCTCAGGTTCCTCCTCGCCGTTGAGGAGGACGTGGATGTGCAGGGCACGCTGGAAGCGGCCGCAGCGACGGCCCCTTCCTACGACGAAACCCTGGCGATCGCCCGCAAGCACCGGCCGGAGCTGGCTGAGCTGCGGCAGAGGAAGGGGATCGCAGAGGAACTCGTAAAAATAGCCAATGCGGAAGACAAGCCGCGCCTGGACATCAAGGGCGGGTACGGATGGCGGCATCTGGATGTGGGCGATAACCACGGCAACGGGCAGGCATGGAGCGCAGGGATATACCTCACCTTTCCCATCTTCGACGGGCTGAAGACGCGCGGCAAGGTGGCCCAGGCCGAGAGCGACCGCCGGAGCCTGGAGATCGACGAGCAGAAGCTCTCCGACTCCATCTCCCTCGAAACCCGGGACGCGGTCAACGCGGTCAGGGAATCGGCGGAGATAGTGAAGTCCCTTTCCGGCACGGTCAACCAGGCGGAAAGGCTCCTCGCCATGGCGGAGAAGGGGTTCGAACTGGGGGTGAAGATCCGGCTGGAGGTGGAAGACGCCGAACTCAACCTGCTCCAGGCGAGGGGGAACCTGGCCCGCGCCCGTCGTGACTACCTGACGGCGCGGGTGAACCTGGACAGGGTGATGGGGGTGCTGGGGGAAGGGAAAGCTGCGGAGTGAGCGGCGCACCGTCTTGGGGACAATTCGTTCATGCGGTGCCACCTAGTGAAATGGGCAGGTCTGCCCTGCCCCCTCAAAACACACGCAGATAGCTACTTCAACGGCAGATAGATATCGGTCACCAGCTCATGTTCGGCAACGTCCGGAAACAGATTCAGGTAGTTGAAAAAAAGTGGAAAATCGCGCAGCTCTTCACCGCTCTCCGGCAACCACTCGCGATAGAGGGGGTAGATGCTCTCGCCGATGCGATCATGGGAACCGAGATGCCGGGTCAGCGCACAGCGGCCGCCCGGAATGACGCCGTTTACCACCCCCTGCGGGTTTTCCGGCACCCGACCCGAAACCTCGCCGCAGATATCGAAGCGAAACTGCTCCGGTTCTGTCGATTCGGGATCGTCGTAAGCGACGCCGAAGGTCCGGCTCGTTTGCACCGGCGACAACCCGCTCTGCTTGCGCCATTCGATGAATTTCAGCGCCGAATCGTTGAGCCTCTGGGGTGCGCCTCGGTGTGCCAGGACCGCGACCTGCGTCTCGGTAAAATCTACAATCTTCACATCCATTTTCTCTCTCCTTTCTCGGGGCGGCAGCCGGAAGCGCTCGCTCCACGGCTGCCATAAGGGTGGTTTTCTGAATTGGGAAGGGGATTGTCCGAAGGCCTGCCTGAAGGCGCGGGAAAACGCTTCCGGGCTCTCGAAGCCGGCATCCAGGGCAATGTCTGTGATCCGCTCCTGCCGGCGAAAGACAAGGCGGTAAGAAGCCTGCCTGAGCCTCAGCAGCCGGACGTAGGCGAGGACACCGATGCCCGCATACTGGGAAAATTGCCGATGAAAATGGAACTTCGAGAAATGTGCTGCCCGGCTCAACCGCTCGACGCTCAAGGGTTCGTCCAGATGCCGATCTATATAGTCAAACACCCTGTCGAACCGCTGCGAGTATGCTTTCGCCGTATCCTTGCCCACTGGCTCTCCCTTCAACTCGTTGCCCATCCTACCACAGCGCAGGGCACAAAACTTGACCGAAATTGCTCAATCTTGAGGTATGGAGGGTCAGCCTCATCACGCCTCCGCATTGGTTTTTAAGATCGGTGACTTCTCAAGATTGTCAGGAGGTTAAAACTTTCAAGTTTATTTACTCTCCCTACGCGGTTGGGGTTTTCTCCACTCGGCAAAGGGTATCCGAAATCCGCTTATGTCCCCGATTTTATTTGTCCTCCGGTTTCCTCAATCATTTTATTTTGGTCAATTCTCCTTTGCAAATAATTTGCTTCGGTTATATATTCGATTCTTATTAAATAAGGGCAGATAAAAATGCCCGGAATCAACTCGATTTCGCCATCACAGGGAATCCGGAAGTTGTAGTCAGCCGCAAAGATGGCCTCTACCCGTTTGACGAGAACTCATTTGCACGCATCAAAGGCGACGAAGCCCGGATGGGAGCAGGCTAAGGGGTCGCGTCTCCAAATTTCAAAAACACGAGACAGAATTTCTCAACGCAAGGCTGGACCCGCCCTAAAACCGGCCGGCCAGCCTTGCGTTGGCCGTGAAAGTAATGAAAAAAACAAATCTGTACACCTTGAGGTATGTCAAATGAGCTCTGCTTCTGAACAACTAAATCAATTTGGATGGGATGAATGGTTTGATGCAAAGGCACATGAAAAGGGCTCGGCAGAACACCGTCTTGCACGTGTTGTTGCTGTGGATCGTGATCAACTTCTTGTAATAGATGCGTCTGGTGAATTTCGCGCAAAGCTTGCCGGCCGTTTTCTATATATGACCGAGCAATCAATTGATTTTCCATGTGTTGGAGATTGGGTATGCATTCAATACAGCAGCTCTTACATGTTTGGAATAATTCATGACGTCATTCCCAGAAAGTCGGTTCTGCGTCGCAAGGCTACAGGAGACATCATTGAATACCAGATGATTGCTTCGAATATTGACGTAGCCTTAATAGTCCAGTCCTGTCATTTCGACTTCAATGTTAACAGGCTTGAGCGTTACTTGGTAATGGTCAGAGATGGCCATGTACATCCTGTCGTTTTACTTACAAAAACTGACCTGGTCAGTCCTGAAACTCTCCAACAACTAATAGAAAAAATTAGAAGTGCGGGAATAAATACGGAGGTAATCGCGCTTAGTAATGTCACCGGCGAAGGTGTTGATAATGTGCGCGTAATTCTACAATCCGGAAAAACCTACTGTCTTTTAGGTTCATCAGGGGTTGGCAAGAGTACATTGCTCAACCAGTTGATTGGCCGTCATATATTTGAGACTAAAGTGGTAAGTGGTACAGGCGAGGGACGACATACGACGGTGCGTCGCGAACTCATAATATTGGATAATGGTGCAATGTTGATAGATAACCCAGGAATGCGTGAATTTGGCATTTTAGGAGCTGATGAAGGAATGGGCGACAGCTTTGCTGATATCTATGCGTTAGCATCGAAATGCAAATATAGTGATTGCTCTCACTCTAACGAACCAGGTTGTGCTGTTTTGAGTGCAATGGTGGAAGGAAGTCTCCATCGGGCACACTATCAGAACTTTATCAAACTCAGGAATGAATCGGAGTTTCATGATATGTCGTATCTTGAAAAGCGAAAAAAGGATAAGGCATTTGGTCGCTACATTAAGTCTGTCAAGAAAGATCTGGGAATCACACGTAAATAAGGAAGATGCATGGGGATGCATAGGGGACGCACTTCACCGAGATGTTCCGCAAGGAGCTGGGGGTATCGCCGCGGCGTTATGCGCGCGTGAACCGGTCAATAAGAGTTGAAAAGACCGCAAGGTGCAGCGTTGGGTAAAATTAAATGGAGTAACTTGGGACGCGATAATAGCAAGCACGGGATAGCGCACCCTCCGTTCAGGTGCTACAATGCCCTCATTCAGCAATGAGCAATCCGTATGCGCCCCAGTCGCAGAATTCTTACCCGTTGACCATCATAAGGAGGCACCCTTGACCAACCACAGTGCATATCCGGAGGGAGAGCTGCTTCTCCGTACCTCGCCCATGCCGAGTGACACGAACGCGAACGGCGACATCTTCGGGGGATGGATCATGTCGCAGATGGACATTGCCGGCGGCATGATGGCGATAGAAATCACCGGCGGCCGCGCAGTCACTATTGCGGTGGACGCCATGAAATTCATCAAGCCAGTAAGGGTCGGTGATGTCGTCTGCTGCTACGGCCAAATTACGCGGATCGGGAACACATCCGTCACCATCAGGCTGGAGGTCTGGGTGAAGCCTGGTTTCCTGGAAATAAAGATCGATAAGGAACATGTATTTTCCATGGTCACGGAGGCTTCGTACACGTACGTGGCCGTTGACCATGAAGGGCGGAAACGACTGTTCCCGAAACCTGATACGCCTGCGCCTTGACCGTTGCCGTCAAGGCCTTGATATTGACGAGCGCAGTCGATGTACCACGTCCGCCCCCCCTTTACGGCCGGGCCAGAGGCATCCCCCTGCCGAGTACTTCCAAGGTTTTCACTGCCTCGTCCGAGCCCTGTTCGGCCGCTTTAACGAACCATTTGAAGGCTTCCTTCCGGTTCTGTTTCACGCCGTAGCCATGGAAGTACATGAGACCCAGATTGAACTGGGCCTGATCGAACCCCTGTTCGGCAGCCTTGCGATACCATTTCGCCGCCTCTTTCCGGTCCTGCCTGATCCCGTCCCCCTCATCGTACATCTGCCCCAGATTGTACTGGGCCTCTGCGTCCCCCTGTGCGGCTGCCTTGCGGAACCACAGGGCCGCCTCCTTCCTGTTCCGGGAAACGCCCGATCCGTCGTAGTACATGAGGCCGAGGTTGAAACAGGCCTCCGGCACCCCCCGCTCGGCAGCCCGGCGATACCACTTTACCGCCTCTTTCTTGTCCTGTGGGACCCCTTCGCCCTTATCATATAGGAAACCGACCTTGAACTGGGCCTTGGCGTGTTTCTGCTCGGCGGCCCTGCGGAACCACTTGGCAGCTTCTTTCTTGTCCAGCTCGACGCCGTTCCCCGTGTCATACCGCAGGGCGATCTCGAACTGGGCGCGCACGTTCCCCTGTTCGGCTGCCTTCAGGTACCAGCGGGCCGCCTCCTTTTTGTCCTGCGCGACCCCCGCCCCTTTTTCGTAGATCTGGGCAAGGTTCAGCTGGGCCGCCGCATGCCCCTGCTCAGCGGCCTTGCGGTACCACTTGACCGCCTCCGCCTCGTTCCGCCTGACGCCGTCCCCCCTGGCGTACATCTGCGCCAGGTTGTACTGGGCGGTCGCATGTCCCTGTTCTGCGGCCTTTTGATACCATTTCGCCGCCTCTTTCCGGTCCGTGGGAACGTCCCCCCCCACGTAATACATGAGGCCGAGAGTGAACTGGGCCTTCGCCAACCCCTGATCGGCGGCCTGGCGATACCATTTCATCGCCTCCCTGGGGTTGCGCTTCTTGACACCTTTCCCTTCCGCATACATGAGACCGAGGTTGAAAAGGGACCGGGCGCTGCCGTCCGTCCTGTATTCACGAATGGCCGTGGCGTAGTCTCCCTCGTTGTACGCCCTCAAACCCGCATCGAAATCCGCCCGGGCGGAGCCGAGCGA
>DAIEGL010000048.1 GCA_027356255.1 Geobacter sp.
ATCGCCTTTGCACTTTACCTTTACCCCTTCATAGAACCGTCGCCGGTCTTCATCCGTCACTATCTCTTTCTCGTGATAGCAGCAGACCTTGCCGGGCCACAGTTTTAAAGGGATGGCTTCAGTGGCGTTGGCAACCTGCAATCCGTCAGACCAGAACAAACCGGTGATGACGTAGTTCTTTCCGCCGTGCATGAACAACCCTCTGACCTTGCCATCGGGGATTACGTCGGCGGAATAGAGCCCGGCCAGCTTTCGTTCAAATTGTGATAATGGCAGGGAAATGTTCATAAATATCCCTGTTCGGCGAAACTCAGGTAGCTGTCGCCGATGATGATGTGATCGAGCACCTTGATGCCGAGGAGATCGCCCGCCTCTGTGAGGCGACGGGTGATTTCCATGTCCTCCCGTGACGGCGTTGGATCGCCGGTTGGGTGGTTGTGGAGGAGCAGGATCGCTGCGGCACTGGAGAGGCAGGCCGTCTTGAAGACCTCCCTCGGGTGAACGATGGACTGGTTTAAAGACCCCACTGATATCCTGTCGAGACAGGCGATCCGGTTCTTGCCGTCCAGGTGCAGCGCGATGAAGTGTTCCTTTGCCTCCGACCGGAGGTCCTGAAACAGCTCAAAGACCTGACTTGCCGACGTGAATCGCTTGGATACCCACGCAGGTGCGTCTTCACGCACCACTTCTTTGCGGTATCTGGCTTCGATAGAGAGGATTGTTATTTTCTTTGTCTCCGGGGGGATTTCTTCTCCGAAGAGATTTCTGGAATAGGGGGACATGCGCGTGCTCCTTTCCGGAGGGCGGATGTCCCCGTGGGGGACTTGGCCCCCCGAAGGGTAATGGATGGTTTATCGAATGTAATGATTGCCTGTTTCTTCAGACTACCCTGACCGATTGGTAAGGTGTGCCCATGACGGCCGGGCCCCCGGATGATCTCTTTGATGGGATCTCCAGATGGCACGGTATCCAGCCGGTGGATTTGCCGACCACGAAGCGGCGCTTTTCGCCGTAGCAATCCACCACCTCAACCTGTTTGCCTTCCAGACCGATGAGTTGAGGGGTGAGTTCCGCCCTGGAACGGTATCCGGTCTGCCGGTGTTTCTGGAAAACGAGGTCCGACAGCTTCCGGTACTTTTCATAGGCCTTCATGGTGCCGCGTTCTGCCGGCAGTGGTGTCAGGTCCCAGCGGTCGAGTTCAGCTGCAAGCAGATTGCCCAGCTGCATCACCCGGTCGAAACCGAGCGTGGAATATCCCTCTTCGAAATGGATGAGGTACAGGCCGTTGCCGGGACCGAAGTAGTCAGGATTTATGGTGACTTTGTTCTTTTTCACGGTGACCTCCTGAAGACACTCCCCCCTACGGGAGTGTCGGTTAGAACACCCGGTAGGGGCGGGGCCTCCGTTGTGGAGGTCAGGCTACCTTGCGCCTGGTGATGAGGGCCTCCTTGAGGAGGCCGATCAGCGCAGCAGGCAGCTCTTCGATCTGTTTGATGACGGAGGATTCTCTCAGCCAGTTCAGAATGGAGGAGTCGAGGATGCCGATTCCGTACACCTCGATGCCGCATTCCTTAAGCCGTTCCACCGCCTTTCTCGTTTTTCCGATATCGTCCGGGCTCCCATCGGTCATCGGAATGACGATCTTCCGGCGTTCCGGACGATGGGTGAGGAGCATTCCGGCCCACAACAGGGCCTCTGCCATCGGTGTTCCCCCGCTTGAGCCGATATTGAAGAATCCGGCCCTTGGTTTCGCACCAAATGGCTTCAACTCCGCCAGGCCTCTGCCCCAGGGGAAGGCCCCAACGGCGCAGGTCACTCCCGGGAGGAGTTCCAGCGCCTCCGCGGTGACAAACGTTGCTTGCAGCGCCACGGACATTTTTTCGGGGTTCATTGATCCGGAGCGGTCGGTGAGCAGCACGATCGCCGTGTTGTCGTCCTGCTTGTCCCGCCGTGCCTCGAATATCCGGGTGTCCGGTGTCCGGCAAGCCACACGATATACCGACCGGCTGTCGATTCGGTGGCCTGCCCTCTTTGCATTGCTCTGTTGCAGTCGGACCGCCTGGAGGAGTCCGGCAAGCTGGCTCCGCATTCTGCTCGTCTTGCGACGCGCATCGTCGAAGCCCATTTCACCTTCGATCCTTCTCTGATCTCCGGTACCGCTGCCGGCCCCGACGCTTGGATGATGCGTGTCGGGGATCTCTTCCAGGTTGCCTGTCCGCTCTCCCTTGGTGTGTTCTTTGCCGAGCATCTGGGCGACGATCTTCCCGAGGTCGACCTTCTGGCTTGCCTTGCCGACATCGGCTGTCCGGAGTTTTTCCAGGTTGTCAGTCTGCTTAGCGGCTGAAGGTTTCCCTGGACCGTCTCCGGAACCGCTTTCACGGCAAGGTGGATTGCCGCTGTTGCCATTGCCCGGACTCTGTTGTTTCTCCCCGCTATCCGGTTGTCTATCCTTCTTTCGGGCCGGTGGCGGATTTGCAATGAGCGCTTCGATCTCGTTCCCGAGCTTCACGCAATCGTCCAGCGTGTTGCATGAGCCGACTCTGGCGACACATGCCGCGAATTGATCACAGAAATGATCGCCGAACGAGAGCCTGCTCCATGCCTCCATTTCAGAGGCTATATCTCCGAGCGATTGTCCAAGGACATTCGCCCGGCCACGGCAAATAAGCCAACTGGTCAGCTGCGACATGGGCTCACTTTTCGTACCCCTGAAACTGCCATTCTCGTGTTTGAGGATGGCAACCAGTTCACGCAGGTTAATCGCGCATCCGGGATATTCCGCGCACTGTTTCTTCTCGATATAGACTTCCTCGATGAGTTCACCCCATGTCCCCATGTTTCTCTCGAAATCAGAGTGACGGACGTGGGCTGCTTCATGATCGACGTAGCCACGGGCGAGGACTGCCGCTCTGTGATCGTCGGGTGGTAGGGTTGGAATGATGATTTCATTGCCGTTGGTGTAAGCTTGATCCCCCTCGATCCGGAGGGTCACGCCCATTTTTGCACCGAGGGCCTGCATCGCGATCCGCAGCCCGCCGATGACGGTGGATATTTTCGGTGTCATGATTACTCCTTGCATTAGAACCATTCCGCTGGTGCCTCCTCGAATTGAGGCACGTAGAGAAGGTCCGGTATGACTTCGATCTCGTTGCTGTCCTCGGTGGCTTCCAGCTCTTCAACCGCTACTTCTGCCGGTTCATCTTCGACAGGGAGATTTTCGGCGATTTCCCTGGCTTCCGGAATGTTGCCGAGGAGGTGGATCACGCCACACAAGGCAGCAAAATCTCCTCCCTTGATCGGCCCGGTTTTCGGCAGGTTGACAAGGGTTGACCTGATGCCGGTGACCAGCTCGTTCAGGCCGGGTTCGAGAAAGACCAGACCTTCGATCTTCTCCAGCATCGCCCTGATCGGCCGCACCGTCTTCTGGCCAACTTCCAGTTTGCCACGGAAGGAGCCTTCCCAAGTCAATCGTGCCTGCTGCCGGACCTCGTGACGGAGTTGATCGGCCAGGCCGTTTATCTCCGTCTCAAGACCGGTCTCATGCCCTTCGACCGGGTTGATGTTGAATGTCTGTACTCTGAAGGCAAGCTGCCCCCTGACGTATTCCAGGCTTTCCACCGCCCGGGCGATGACTTCCTCCCAGCCGGGGTTCTGCGCTTTCCAGTCCTGAACCGCCTGGTCGTACTCCGACAGGAATTCGATCCTGGCTGCATTGTATTCGCCCTTGATGACGTCGAGTTCCGCCATGAGACCATCGAGCTTCTCCACGGGAACTGCATACCCGCCGAGAAACCTGGTCCCCACGGAAAGAACGGTCCGTTCCGCCCGCCTCTTGAAGGTTGCAAATGGCGCAAGCGCCGCCGGGTCCATGACCCGTTTGCTCCCTAGTGAAGCGAGCTTCTGGGGTGGGAGTTCACTGCCGTCCGCCAGTTTCAGATCCTCCTCACGGAGCTGTTTCCGCCCCGTCCAGAGGGAAACTGACAGTACGAGAATTACTATGTTGTCCAATATGTTCATGACGTCTCCTTTCAGTATTGGTGTAAGGTGAGACGCGCCACCCCATCCGGGATGTGTCTCCCCTGATTGGGTGGATTAGAACCATTGATCGCTGTACTGGTCGGACAGCCACTCGCTCATGATTTGGCTAGCCAAGGGCGGAGTGCTGCTTGCCGGCCTGTTACGTGGTGGTGGATCAGGCGGTGTCACTGGCGGGGTCTGACGCTGGTGTGACCACCCGGAGCTGGGGAACCATTCCCCAACCAGACGGTAGCCCTTTCCCTTTTTCTCCTCGATTTTCTGATCGAGAAATATCCGGGATGGGGCCGGGCCGATGGTCTTGGATTGATTCACCTGGCCGGTCTTTCCCCACTGACTGATAACTTCCCTGTCGGTGAGGAACCCGAGCCAGTCTTTGCCGCCGCTGGAGGAGGGTGCCCTCAACCAGATGCCGTACTGGGTATTGCCGGGAACGAACATGATCCACCTCCTATGCGATGATTCGCTGTACCAGTTCGTGAAGAGCCTGACGGGACTGCACTTCGGCCCGGAAGCCGAGCGCCCGGTCAAGGGCGTAGACGATGGGGTTTATTCCCGGTTTCGCTTTGTAAAAGGTGGCCAGCTGCGCCCACCTTATGAGGGTGCGGGTGCAGAAGGTGACCTCGATCTCGCCGCTTACAAAGAGATCGCGGACCTTGTTGGCCACTTCGACCATTTTCTGCCGGATCGGGGAGGGTACTTCCGGGACCGCTTTTTCAAGGGCCTGGTTTTCCTCCGCCGGGTCGGCATAGCCGACTTCCAGCATCATGAACCTCCCCATCGAGGCTAGATTCTGGCGTTTGGTCGCCTGGTAGAGGCCGGTCGCATCGCCGTTGCCGGCGGTGTTTCCGGCGAAGATTATCCTCGCGCCGAAGCGCAAGGGGTCGATGGTTTCGCCCGTTTCCGGGATCATGATGGTCCGGCCTTCATTGACGGCGTTCAGCCCGACGAAGGTGCCTGGGTCGAGGGTGTCGGCCTCGTCAAGAAGAATCCATGCCGATGCCGGATCCTTGAGTCCCTGGATAAAGGGACCGTCCACCCATTCCATGGTGCCGCTTCTGACGACGAAGCGCCCGAACAGTTCCGGCATCTCCATCCGCTCGTGACAGGAAACCACGTAGAGAGGGACGTTGAGCCGGGAGGCAATCTGGGTGACGATGGACGATTTTCCGGAGCCGGTGGGACCGACGACGTAGAGTGGATCGGCTCCTGCCGCCCCTTTCATCCAAGCCAGAATGTCCGACAGGATTTCTCTCCGGAACACATAGTCCGGGTTGGAGCGGGGGATCATCGCGTGTTTCGCGTTGTCGCGGACATCGACGGTGATCGAGGCGGGGGCCTGAATGCCGAATACTTCAGTGATGGGTTTCTTCATGATGGTCTGTCTCCTTTCGGGGGGCGGACCACTCCCTGGGGGGAGATAGTCCGCCCCCATGGGGTTGAAGTGTTTATGAATGTTGACTATGCAGCATCCTTCCAGGCGGAGATGATTTTCGGACATCCCGATGCCATCCTCGCAATCACCGTGACCCCCTTGTAGCGAAACCGCAGGGGTTTTTCGGTGAGGAGAGGTGTGGCAAACTTGACCCCTTCCAGGGCCTCAAACGGTACAGACCGCTCAAGGATGCGATTGGCGCCGTGCAACGACAGGGTGAGAACCGGCATGTTTGCCACCTCCTTTCCGGGCTACCGTTTCCGGGGCATCGAGCTCCGGAGCGGTGGCTGCAGCAAGGAAGCAGAAACAGACCGCGATCACCATGAAGAGTGACGCCAGGATGGTCCGGGCGAGTTCCTTGAGGTCCTCGCTGTTCATCTTCGACTTGGAGTGGTGTTTTAAATCAGTGGGCAGGACGCCTGTTCGATGTCTCATGACATTTCCTTTCCGGGAGCGGATTCACGCCTCCCGCGAAAGGAGTTTCCCTGTCGGGAGCGAGTGTTCCGCCCCCTGTTGGGGTTGTGTATCAGGCGGCCTTCGCAAGCGGCGCCGGTGGCAGTTTCTTGATCTCCAGTTTCGTGTAGCCTGCCTTTCCCTTCTTGCAGGCTTGGTACACGAGCGGATACTCTTTCTTGACCTTCTTCGAGTCGACATAATCGGAAGCGGCAATCATTGTTGTCGCCACCGCTATGCCGTCGTCGGTAACCCCGTGGAATGATCCGCCGAAGAACTCAATCAACTCGTTCTTCATCGGCTCCAGCCGCTTTTCGAGGTCCTTTTTCTTCCGGTCGAGTTTTTCGAACTCGGTGATTCGGCACTCGATCTCGATTGGAATCTGCTGGTCGTTGTGGGATGGGCAGCCGCCACGATAGGGGCAGTAGCCGCAGAGAATGCCCGGTATGCTTTCCGCCGGTATTCTTCCGGCCTTTGCCTCGATCAGCTCCAGCCCCTTTTCGACGTAAAATCCGAAGAGGGTCATGTCCGGGGTAAAGGAGTTGAACTCCTGCTCCTCCCCTTTACTCAGATCAGCGGTCAAGATGCTCCCCCTGATCTCGATCCCAGGAAAACTGACCGCCAGGAGCCCCAACTGGATATGGAGTTGCCCAATCCAGTTGCCATAAGGCTCCGTTGGTATCCCATCGGTCGTTTTGCATTCGATGATGTGGAGTGACCCGTCCTTGTGCTTGATGGCGAAGTCGAGATGTGCCCCGATCGGATGATCCGGGTGCTCGACTACGAGTTGGCGCGTGAAACAGGGTCCCGAGGCATCAGGGAATTCTTCCGGCGAGACTTCCCGGAATCCCATCACCTCGAACCGTTCCGCCTGGTCAATCTCGAAGATATGCCCCCTTCTTTTCTGGCGCAGCTCCCTGGCTGTCGGTTTCGCGGGCGATGTCATCTTCAACAGCACCTTGCGATAGCAGCCGCAGATCTCGGAAGCAGTGGCCATCTCGTTGCGGGGCCGGGAAAAGTCGTCGAGGCTCTTCGTGTTGCTCTTTTCGATCAACAGAAGCGCCTGGGAATTGAACGTGACGAGTTTGCTCATATGTCGGTCTCCTTTCGTAAGTTGCTCAAGGAGACGGAACACCCCGTGAGGGAGTTCGTCTCCCTGACGGGTAAATAGCGTGAGTACCTACATGCAGGCGTAGGCGATGACCGCCGACACCAGAATGGAAGTTCCCACCATGAGTCCGGCAATGATGTTCTTGCAGGATATCTCGACTGGCGACTTCTCCGCTTTCATGTAGATGGTTCTGCCGTTGGCGCATCTGATGGGTACGGTATTGGCTCTCATTTCGTGTCTCCTTTCGGGTTGCCCGGAAGAGGAGACACGTACCCCTTGGAGGGAGACGTTATCTCCCCTTTGG
>DAIEGL010000052.1 GCA_027356255.1 Geobacter sp.
CAGATTGCCCCTTCTCCCACGCCCCCTCCTGTGCTATCCTGCCCGGACCAAATAAAACCCAAGGACGCAACGCATGACACAATCCTTCATCCACATCGAATCACCCAACTACCTGAAGGCGGAGACCCTGGCGAGCCCCGCCGACTGGGCCGCCGTCTTCGGCAACGACCGGCCGCTGGCGCTGGAAATCGGCTGCGGCATCGGCGATTTCATGGTCAAGACCGCTTTCGATGCGCCTGAGACCAATTTCATCGCCATCGATTTCTACAACAAGGGGTGCTACAAGAGCTGCCGCCGCATCGACCGCCACGGACTGGGGAACGTCCGGGTACTCAGGGAGGAGGCGCGCCAGTTCATTACCGAGCGGATCGCCAAGGGCTCCCTCTCCGCGGTCTATATCAACTGCCCCGACCCCTGGCCGAAGAAGAAGCACCGGAAGCGCCGGCTCGTCAACCGGCAGTTCATGGAGTTCCTCCGCGACTACCTGACGCCGGGCGCGGATTTCTACTTCGCCACCGACTTCGACGACTACGGCATCGACGTGGCGGGGATGCTCGCCGGGGTCGAGGGGTTCGAGAACCGGCTCTCACCCGACCTCTACGTGCACGAGCTCCCCGGCTACCACCTCTCCAAGTACATGCTCAAGTTCATGGCCGAGGGGAAGCGGATCTACTTTGTCCACTACCGGAAGATTTAATAGGGAAGGGCTGAAACAAAAGCCGGCATCCATACGATGCCGGCTTTTTGTATATCCCTCAGGCGGGAAAGTACCTTGTCAGGTGGAGGCGGATTGTGTCCTCGAAGGCCGCCTCCCGGTCCCCCCGGTAGGCGAGGGACGAGCCGATCTCGGCGGCGAGGATGGCGAAGAGGTATTTCTGCGGTAGCTTGCCTATCCTTCGCCGGTAGCGGGGTTCTTCCCGAAGCATGCGCGGGAGGTGGGAGAGGATGGCACGGCGGAAGAGGGGTTGCAGGCAAAGTTCCGGCCGCCCCTGGAAAAATTTGAAGATGCGGGCGTAGAGGCCGTTGATCTCGCTGCTCAGCGCATCGGATATCTCGGTGCAGAGGAGCATCGGTTGCTCGCGGTGGCGCCTGAGGATCAGCTGCGCCTCGTCGCCGGCCCGCTTCTCCAGGATTTCGAGGACGTCGGCCACGTAGCGTTCCTTCTCCGCCAGGAATTCCCGTTCGCTCAGGAGCAGGTTGGCGATGATCTCGTAGGATGAGGAGATGACGCCGCACTTGTTGGCCGAGGCGTCGCGCATGATGATGGCCCCCTTTCGCTGGAGCTGGACGCGGGCCTCGGGGGTGATGAACGAGTTGGCCCCCTCGACGATGGCCCGTGCCGACGGCGTGCCGTCCGCCAGGAGGAACTCCTGCCAGTCCTCCCGGTCGATGGTCTCCGGGCGGCCGCCGGCGGGGATGAAGAGGTCCGCCGGCACGGTGAACGGGAGCTCGTCGTACTCCCGGTAGAACTCGTCGATGGAGATCCATTCCTCGTGCAGGCCGGCCGGCGTCATGCTCACCTTGCGGTAGAGCTCCCTGAGCCCGTCCCTGCGGCTGCCGGTGCGGAAGAGCA
>DAIEGL010000067.1 GCA_027356255.1 Geobacter sp.
CGCCGCCGTAGGTTGCTGCATAAAGGGTTGCCGAGACGTTCGGATCGATGGCCAGGGCGAAGACGATGCTGTTTGCAAGTCCGGTATTGACAGGGTTCCAGCTATCGCCGGCATCAGTGCTCTTGAAGATGCCGCCGCCGTTTGTCCCGGCATAGACAACAGACGGATTAGTCGGATCAACTGCCAGGGCATAGATGGAAAGCGCGGTCAGGCCGTTGTTGGCCGCGGTCCAGCTTGCCCCGCTGTCAACGCTTTTGAAGACGCCGCTGCCGTCCGTGCCGGCATAAATGGTGGTCGGGGACCCCTTGCTTGCGGCCAGGGCATAGACCGTAGCATTGCCAAGCCCGCTATTGACGGCATTCCAACTGGTCCCGCCGTCTGTGCTCCTGAAAACGCCGCCATTGAATGCCCCGGAATAGATCGTGTCAGGGTCTGTCATGACCAGGGCAGTGATGTTTCCCCCCCATGGGCCGGTACTCGACCATTGGTTGAAACCGGCATGCGCCGCACCGGCACACGCCATTGCAAAGATAACAGACAGGCATGCCATCACAGCCCGGCAATACAATCTTCTGCACCAGGATTCCATACAATACCCTCCCTGCTCGAAATATTCAGGCACCATCGGACAGGGACATAATACCCGGCAACAATTTATTTTCAAGAAAATATAATTATATACAGCTAACTGTAAACCGGATGGTTACCGGCACCGGATGCTTTGGCAAAAAAAAGCCCGCCGGGTAAAAGCGGGCAATCTACAACATGGAGGTAACCCTTGGGAGTGGGTCAAGGCTTCCACAGGTACAAGAAACCCGCATCCGAAAGCATTTCCAGGCCGTCCCCGCTGATGCTGATGAGACTGACGGCTTGGTTGGCGGCGTCAGGCTCGCCGGAATAGATGGTCCCCTTGTAGCTGCCGGGGCGATAGTAGCTGACGACCCTCGCCTGCTCGATCTTGCCCGCCTTTTTCATCGCGGAAATGGTGTCATCCAGGTAGCCGATCCGGTCAATGAGCTTCGCCTGCAACGCCTGCTCCGCCGTATAGATGCGCCCGTCGGCAAGGGTTTCCAGCTCTTTGCGCTCCAGTTTGTTGCCTGGCCGGGCCTGGACCACATCCACAAAACGACCGTAGAGCCGGTTGATGACCTCCTGGATGATCTTTTGCTCTTCAGGCGTTGCCGGTCTGAACGGTGAGAGCATGTCCTTCTTGTCGCCGGACTTGACGGTATGCTCGCTGACACCGATCTTGGTCAGGAGCCCCTCCACCTCGAAGCGCATCAGCAGCACGCCGATGCTCCCCGTGACCGCGGTGGGATGGGCAAATATTTCATCGGCCGCCGTCGCCACATAGTATCCCCCCGATGCGCCGACACCCATGATGCAGGCGTAGACCGGCACTTTCTTGCGCGCCTTGAAGGCGAGGATCTCGTGGTGGATGATGTCGCTGGCAGTCACCGTCCCGCCCGGCGAGTTGATCCTGATGATGACCCCGGCGATGTCGTCATCCTTTTCCGCCTTTTGCAGCGCCTCCTTCACCTCCGCCACCATGGACGGTTTTTCCTTCAGCCGTCCACCCTTCTCCTTCTCGGAGATGATGCCGCTTATGTCGAGCAGGAGGAGCTTCGGCTTCCCCTCCCCCTCGACCACCGTTTCCCAGAGCGGACTGACCGGGTGCATCAGTTCCACGTTGAAAAACGTGCAGCCGTTCAGAAGAAGTCCAAACAGAGCCGCCACCGACCAAAGTGAGTTTCTTGCCATATATGCGCCCTCCGCTTTCGCAATTGCTTGACACGCCATGTCGCGTAAAGAATGGCAAGGCTTGGCGGCTCAGCTCACCGCTATATCGAGACTCCCTTCCCACAGGCCATGGAGGTTGCACTGCTGTTTCGCCACCAGCGTAACCTTGCCCGACGGGGCGGCCTCCTTGGGGATCACCACGGTGAAGGCGACCTTGGGCTTGAGATACCCCTTGGGCGTCAGATCGACCTTGCCGACCGGCTCGTTGCCGATGCTGAGTTCAATGAACCCGATCCAGTGGTTTGTCATCATGACGTGGAGGGTCTCGCCGACCGCAACATCAACTGTGAACGGCTCCCCCGCCTTTACGGCTGCCGGAGCGGTAAGCACCGGCGCATGCGATTTTTCCAGGCCGCTTTTATGCGCGGGGTCCTTCGCCCGGTTGATCCCTGCGAAGAGCGACTGGTCCACCTGGACAGGGTAATAATAGCCGGCCGCGAAGGCCGACCCGGCAAACCCCGCAGCCACGGAACCCGCGACCGCCGACTTCAAAAATGTCCGTCTATCCATTCTCTGCCTCCTTAGCGACTCCGCAACCCGGAAGGGGGGGGACAAGATCGTTTCTTCAAATTTTAGCGCTCGGCAGAGGTAAGTCAATATGGACGCGATGCCATGATTTCCATGTTAGAGCGGCAACAGTATCTGTATAAGGTGCATGATTTTCTTCTGTTCGTCCTTGCAAAGGGTATGGGAAATTGTACATCATTTTGTGGAGATTTCAGTCGGTTCGTAAACCGCCACTTACCTATACAGTCGTCACAGCCTTCTCATACATCTTTATTATGCTATTGATACAAATTTCAAACATCCTGATATTATCTTTTTTTACAATATGAAGCCTGACTCTTTCTGTCACTAGTGGATAGCAAAATTCCACAATTAATTCAGCATCAGGGTAATCAATATCTCTAGCTGTCAAATTAATGGGATAGAACGACATGTACTCTTTCATCTCAATTTCATTACTTGAAATGCCTCTAGCTCTATAATCAAGACATATTCTTTTCAGTCTGTCATACGAGCTGATTATTTCATTTTCATAACCGGCTCGTGAGAAGTATTCACTAAAGAATGATGTCCCAAAAGTTTTCTCAAAAGATGGATTCTGGATTAGTCCTGGTGATTGCATGAGTATCTTCAGCGAAATCTTACGGTGTAACAATTTTTCAATAAAACCTTTGTTTTGACTGAAGTTAGTGCTGCCTACCCCAACAATCAGTAGAGTATGCTGGGTTCTTCCGCGAAGTTCTTCATAACTGACAACGCGCTTGCCGTCAGATGCCTCGTTAATGTTTACCGATCTTATGCCATTATCCTGCAAGTATTGTGCAAGCTGAAGACTTTGTTCATCCAGCTTGGAGACATAACTGAATTTTCTAAGAAGGAAAATTGAAATCCGAGTTAATTTACCAATCAGGAGGAAAAGCATGGCAACAGTAATTGCCGAAACAAGCAGCCAATAAAAGAAATCTGACAGCTTATCAGCCAAAGCCTGATCGTGCACAAACACTTTTAGAAATGACCTGATCCCGCTTTCTGCAAAAACTATGGATAGTACATCGGCAGTGATTCCTGTGAGTACCAGAATCCATTCGCGTTTATCGTTTTCCATTGTATTTCCTTAGCACCATAGGGATAAATGTTTCAATGAAATGGGAAATTTCGATTAGGCATTCTTCCAATTTGCTTACTTCAATCGAAGAATAATTATTTTTTATCAAGAGTAGCTTTTGCAGTGTTTCAAATTTGCATTCCGGAAAAATACTTTCTATATTTTCAATGGTCTCCTCATACGGGTTACAGTAAATATCAAATAGCCTCAACGACGCTCGTGCAATGGAAAATGTTCTCCTCAATAATTGAGGAAATTTGTCTTTTAAATCATTTGTCCTCAATAGCGTTTCTATGAAATATTCACGTTGCCAAAATAGCATTTGATTTATGTAAAAGAGTGCTGCTTGTTTCTCTTGCTGGTCAGTTATTTGAAAATCCGGTAGTGAACCGTATAAGATTTGATGTTGATGAGCTCTTTTGATTGCGTTCATGATTATTCCGTTGTAGAGATACTGACTATATGTAATATCAGACAACTCAGACTCGGATATTTGATTCAAATCTATTCGCAACGAGTATTTCGTCTCTATTCGTTCAACAGTGTCTGCCAGCCTGCCAAGATCTACCTTTTGGAAGTTTTTCCAGATGACAATGAAGTCCAGATCCGACCAATCCTGGATTATCTTTTTCTCTCGGTTAATACTGCCGATGAGGAGTATGGCTTTCACATTCTCGATTTCATTCTCCAGGACACCAGAGACAAAATCATGCACACACACTTCAATTGCTTCCATATTTCCTTACCCCTGCCAACAATCTGTGGGTGCAGCGGCGGCACAACTTATCGCGCCGACCGACCGCCCATGGTTACATGTTCGTCAATACCCAGCATACCGGGTCGCAGTCTCCGAGGTATTGTATTTTCATTTTTCTCTTTCTCTATAACTCGCTATTGAGCAGTTAGAACCTAGTTTATAATAGTATAAACAGATATGTTTCTATTATTGTAAGCTCAACTTGATTTCAACCATTCTTCGGGATTTATAATACTATAAGCTTTTCCAGTTTTGTTCCAGCAATGATCCATAAGGTACAAACAGAGCAGCTGCTTTCGATCCCTGCTTACCCACAAGTCCTCTTACCTGTTCCTGTAACGTGTTTAATTCATGCCGATTTGTAAGGATAAAAACGAGATGAGAGGTTCAAGTCTCCAAAATTCAAACATAAGATTTGGATGACCATTCAGCGATTCCCCTGACTTATCCAGCATGTTCCTTATAGTGAACCTGTTCCTGATATAGGCACCCGGCACCGAACCATTAATGAGCGCTAGTCGTTTTCTACACAAGTAAACGCTCAAAATCAATAAAAATATCGCGAAGTTATACGAAATATTAGTGTAAAAAAATTTTACACTTCTAAAAAAAGGTAAGGATTAAGAGGGGATAGCCATCAGTGGAAGTGCAGAAAATCGGAAAAACTTGAGGGGGATATCCGGGGTCGGGCTTCCAAGATGCCAAGTTAAATGTCGTAACCGACAATTTACTGTGAAACCATTGGCCACATGCCTCCGCCGAGTGTCGTCTTGCGACGCCTCGCGCTTCACACCCTAACCTGTTGATTTTCCAATTAATCCTGTATAATGCCGGTAATCATCCTGCTATCCCTTATCATGCATGGAATCGTATCATGATAGATCAAGCTCTTCTGGACAGGGCAACCGAACTGCTCAAGGAAACCGCCCATCCGCAAATAATCATCCTGTTTGGCTCACATGCCCGTAAAGAAGCCCGCGAAGACAGCGATGTCGATATACTCGTCATTGAAACCGAGGTAAAGGATCGCATTGCCGAAATGGTACGCCTTAACCGGACCTTGAGTCCGCTTCGCATTCCCGTCGATCTGCTGTTGGTCAGCCGGGAGACCTTCGATTATTGGGCTGAAACTCCGGTCAATGTATATTACCAGGCAAAAACGGAAGGAAGGGTAGTTTATGAGGCAGCATGAGCAGCCCATGCTCCTGGTCAAAAAGGCTGCCGACGACGAGGGCCTTTGCAGGTCATTCCCTGTCGCCTTGACTACCGCTCAGCCGTGCTGATATACTCCCTGCATCAACAGTTAGTTTCAATTTCGAAGTGTAATTCGGAACGTCCGGCTGAGCTGGATAGTGATGAGGTGGCACCATGCTCGAACGTAACACCCCTCTCATTCATCAGGCAACAGCTCTTCCTCCCCTTGAACGGCTCCAGTTAGTCGACTATATCATTGAGTCGCTGGATATGCCGGATAAGGAGATCGAGCAGCTCTGGGCTGATGAAGCATCAAAACGATGGGAAGGGTATAATACAGGGAAAATCAAAACCCTTTCTGCCGCTGAAGTGTTCGAGAAGTACAAACCATGAATATTCGCTTCCTTGAGCCTGCCCGATATTGTCTATTTATCTACATTGACCCCACTGACAACCCTCTTGCGATCCAAGATAGATTCCGATAGCCGGCAAGCAGGTAAGGTAAGTTTATGAGGCAGCAAGAGCTGGCCAGAGGAGCGGCTCCGGGCCGTCCCCCCAACAACACAGCAACTATAGGAGCTGACCATGACAGAACTGGACAAGGCGCTGGAGACCCTGCGCCAGGATATGAACGACGCGAAGAGCCAATCTAAGTTCTACGACCTCTTCCTCAACACCACGTTTTTCGTCCCGAAACTGGAGGAACAGGATGCAGGAGGAGCGGGCGAAGGAAGTGAAGAAGAAGCTGTGCTGCCGCTGGTGATCGAGGCGGAGGGGAACAACTACCTGATGCTATTTGACAGCGAGGAGCGGGTGCACGCCTGGGCGCAGGCCAAGGTGGGGAGCGTCGCGGTGCCTGGGCACGTGCTCGCCGCCACGACGCATCCGCCGCTGCACTGGGCGATGAACGTGGGGACCCCCTACTCGAAGCAGTTTCTCCCCGACGAGATCGCCTGGCTCAGGGAGGTGGTCGAGCGCTGCAACGCCGAAGCGGCCAAGGAGACGGCAGAAGGGGCATAGCCCCGTGACGAAAAATCGGGCGCAGGCGCAAAATGGTTTGAGCGGACGGCGCCACTTGATGTATGATGTGTCAACCAGACAGAGAGCCTGCCTCAATTTCATCATAAAGGAGAAACAGCCATGTTCTACCCCACGTTCAGGGCCCGCCGCATCAGGGGCAAGGAAGTTTTCCGCAACATGGTCCGCGAGACCGCCCTCTCCACCAACGACCTGATCTACCCCATGTTCTCCGCCTTCGGCAAGGGAATCAGGAAGGAGATCTCCTCCATGCCCGGCATCTACCAGCAGTCCATCGAGAACATCGTGGCCGAGGCCCAGGAGGCCTATGAACTGGGGGTGCCGGCTGTGATCCTCTTCGGCATCCCGGAAACAAAGGACGCGGTGGGGAGCGACGCCTACGCGGAGCACGGCATCATCCAGGAGACGATCCGCGCGCTGAAAAAGGAGGTGCCGAAGCTGGCGGTGATAACCGACGTCTGCATGTGCGAGTACACGGACCACGGCCACTGCGGCATCATCAAGGACGGCGACGTGGACAACGACGAGACCCTGGAGCTCCTGGCCAAGGAGGCCCTCTCCCACGCACAGGCCGGCGCGGACATGGTCGCCCCTTCGGACATGATGGACGGCCGGGTCATGGCGATCAGGGAAGTCCTGGACAACAACGGCTACAAGCATATCCCGGTGATGAGCTACGCGGTGAAGTACGCCTCGGGCTACTACGGCCCGTTCCGCGAGGCGGCCGAGTCCACCCCGCAGTTCGGCGACCGCCGCTCCTACCAGATGGACCCGGCCAACCGTCTTGAGGCGGTGCGCGAGGCGCAGATGGACGTGGAGGAAGGTGCGGACATCATCATGGTCAAGCCAGGCCTCCCCTACCTGGACGTCGTCCGGGAGATGCGCAACGAGTTCAACCTCCCCGTGGCGGTATACAACGTCTCCGGCGAGTACAGCATGATCAAGGCGGCGGGCAAGATGGGGTGGATCGACGAGGAGCGGGTGATCATGGAGACAATGATGTCCTTCAAGCGGGCCGGTGCGGACCTGATCCTCACCTACCACGCCATGGAGGTGGCGCGGCTTCTCCACAAGGGTTACGAGGCCGGAAGGGCCGGCCGCTGCGGCTGCCCGTAATGGTTTGATGCCTGAATAAACGGAAAAAGGCCTGCGCGTGCAGGCCTTTTTTTTCATCCGCAACCGGGCCGTCAGGCCCGGATCATGACGAGAAGCATCTTGAACCGCTTCACCCCCCTCAGGGCATGTGGCCTGTTGGCGGGCATGATGATCATCTCCCCGGCCGACAGCCGCTTCGGTTCACCGGCAATGATTATCTCCGCCTCGCCGTCGAGGATCTGGACGAAGGCATCGTAGGGGGCCGTGTGCTCGCTCAGCCCCTCCCCCTCGTCAAAGGCGAAGACGGTCACAGTGCCGACCTGCTTGTCGATGACGGTCCTGCTGACCACCGTCCCCTCCTGGTAGGCGGCCAGTGCATTTATCTGCAATGCCTCACCGATGGCAACCCCCTTTGTTCCGTTCATACTCCCCTCCCCCGGCGTATCCCCGGTCTCTCGTCGTGATTACCGCTTCCTGCATACAACATTACCCCCTTCTCCACGCAATGCAATTGACGCAGGTCAAGGTGTGGTACTATTAGAGCATGAAAGAGCGCCTGCCGTTCCGCTTCATAGAGCCGACCTTCTTCTCGGGCCTTCTGGACGACCCGCTGCTCCTCCTCCACGTCCGCCCGCTGGGGAAGAGCCTCCTCTTCGACTGCGGCCAGCTCCACCACCTGGCCAAGCGGGTCCTGAAGTCGATCACCGCCCTGTTCGTCAGTCACTGCCACATGGACCACTTCATGGGGATGGACACCTTCATCCGCCACAACCACGTCTCTCCCAAGACGGTCGACATCTACGGCCCCCCGGGCATCGCCGGCAAGATGGCCGGCAAGCTGTCGAGCTACGACTGGAACCTGGCCGAGCCTTCATGGTGCACCTTCCGGGTCCACGAGGTCGCGGCCGAAAGCGTCGCAATGTCCGTCTTCACCGGCGCAAACGACTTTGTCCGCAGCTCGGCGGGAGAAGAGAAGCGCACAGATGCAACCGTCTACCGCAACGCCTGGCTCAGGGTCGATGCCGCGCTTTGCGACCACAAGATCCCGTCGCTCGCCTTCCGGATCACGGAACGGGATGCGTTCGGCGTGGATGAGGAGCGGCTGGCAGGAGAGGGGCTGGTGAAGGGGGAATGGCTGAGGGTCCTGAAGAGGCGCTTCTACGACGGGGAGTTCGGCGGGGAACCGCTGAACGTGCTGGCGCGGAGGGGGGAGAGCATTGAAAGGCACACCGTTGATGATGCGGCGGCCCTGTACGAAAAAATACGCAAGGGAGGGAAGCCGGCCGGCATCGGCTACATGACCGACGTCGGCTTCAGCAGGGAGAACCTGGAAAGGATCGTCCCCCTGATGGAGGGGGTGACGCTCCTCGTCTGCGAATGCTCGTTCCTGGCGGAAGAGCGCGACAAGGCCCGCGTTTCCCACCATCTCTGCACGGGCGACCTCAACCTCCTCATGGACAGGCTCCGCCCCCCCTTCGTCCTCCCCATGCACCTGTCCAAATCATACCAGGAGCGGAGCCATCTCGTCTACGAGGAGCTGGAAGCGCCTGCCGGCGTGACCATCCTGCAGCTCCCCGATCACCTGACGCCGCGGCCGCTGCTGTCTTGCGAGGTACCGACGCCGGTCAGGAAGTGAGCGCATTTGTCGTGGCAATGGCGGCCGTTTTCTGTTAAAAGGATACCCATGAAACGAGAGGAATCCCGAAATTCGCGCCTGGTCTACTCCTCGGAGCTGGGGCGGATCTGCCCCGATTGCGGCAAGCCCGCGACAGGGTGCGTCTGCCTGAAAAAACCGGCCAGGACCGCCGGGGACGGCATCGTCCGGGTACAGAGGGAGAGCAAGGGGCGCGGCGGCAAGACGGTGACCGTAATCACCGGCATACCGCTGGATGACGAGGCGCTTAAGACGCTGGCCGGCGAGTTGAAGCGCCGTTGCGGCACGGGTGGCACCGTCAAGGACGGGACGGTGGAGATCCAGGGGGACCACCGGGAGCTCCTGGTGACCGAGCTGGGAAAACGGGGCTACCGGGTGAAAAAGTCGGGAGGGTAGAACCGCCCTACTCGACGGGAAACGTCTCTCCCCCCACCCTCACCCGGTCACCCGGCCTGAGCTTTCTGCCGCGCCGCAGCTCCACCTCGCCGTTTACCTCCACCAACCCCTCACCGATGATGATCTTCGCCTCGCCCCCCGACGTGACGGCATTCACCGCCTTCAGGAAACTGTCCAGCTTGATGTATTCCGTATCGATCTTCATGTCATCTCCTTTGCGCCACAGCAGCCTGCGCGGCCACAAGCGCCGGTTGAATTTATCACGTTTTTCTGCTAAAGATAGGAGAATATTTGCCAAGGAGAACGAACTATGTACACTACTTCCGATTTCAAGCGGGGACTCGTCATCCAGCTCGACGGGGCGCCGTGCCTCATTATCGACGTCACCTTCCAGTCCCCGTCCGCCCGCGGGGCAAACACCATGGTGAAGACCAAGTACCGCAACCTGATCACCGCCCAGGTGCTGGAAAAGACCTTCCGCTCCGGCGACAAGGTGGACGAGGCCGACTTCGAGCGGCACAAGGGGCAGTTCCTCTACACGGACGGCGACAGGGGGGTTTTCATGGACCTGGAGACCTACGAGCAGTTCGAACTGGAACCGGACGGCTTCGAACCGATCGCCCCCTTCCTCCTGGAGGGGACAGAGGTCCAGCTGGGGCTCTTCCAGGGGAGGATGGTCAACGTCGATCTCCCCATGACCGTGGAACTGACCGTCACCGACACCGCGCCGGTCCTGAAGAACGCCACAGCCACCGCCCAGACCAAGGAGGCGGTCCTGGAGACCGGCCTGCGGATTCAGGTTCCCCCCTACCTCAACAGCGGCGAGAAGATCAAGGTGGACACGAGGGACGGCCGCTTCATCTCCAGGGCGTAAAATGTTGGCAGCAAAAATCTGTTGACATGAAATGGAAATAAGGCTATAAAGTGGTTTCTTTTCGCCCAGGTAGCTCAGTCGGTAGAGCAGAGGACTGAAAATCCTCGTGTCGGCGGTTCGATTCCGTCCCTGGGCACCATACAGCAAATAAGAAGGCCTTGCGATACCGACCGCAAGGCCTTTTTCCATTTCGGGTTTTTTCCTCTGTGCCTGGCCGCCTGAGAATCGCAGAAAGGCAGAGCCGTATCCTCACCCTCAGCAAACCCGCTCCACGCTCTGGGTAAGTTGTTCCTTGATCCAGGCGTTGATGCTTTCGCCGGATTGTTTGGCGGCAACATAAATCTTGCGGTGCAGGTCTGGCGGAATGCGCAGCATGAATTTGCCGGTAAACGGTTTTTCCGGCTCCTGGCCGAGCTTGGCGCAGTAGTCGAGATAGTCCTCCACGGAATCCCGGAACGCCTCTTTGATTTCATCAACCGTCTTCCCCTGGAAAGTTATCACGTCGCGGGTGTTGATCACCTCTCCATGAAAAATTTCCGCTTCGTCGTCTAACTCCACGTGTCCGATATACCCCTTGTATTCCATCATGGTCGTATCCCCGCTTCCGACAGGAATTTTCGCACCGATTTTACCGCTCCACGGTCGGTCTCCTTTTGTGGGTGAGGCCGGTGAAAGGTGGCCCTGATGCCGTTCAGATAAAATCTGATTCGGGAGCCACTCCCCTCATCGCGTTCTGCGCCGAGGAAATGAAAAAGGGCCTCGATATCCGCCCAGAGGATGTTGGCTTTCACCGGATCGTCGAAGATCGCTTGGAGGGTTTTACGGTGCTTGGTACTCATGGGTGGATAGTATCATCACAAGATATCAAGTCAAGGAGTTTTCTCTCTACCTCAGTTTATGACTGCCTCCTTTTTCTCGCGCACATGAGCGTGGAAGGTGTAGTCGCTTAACCTGAGGTAGCCTCGCCTTGGCTATATTGCGCCGGCCGTGTTCGCACAGAATTTCAGCTGACCGCCGGTAGCCGCTTGAGTTGGGAGTGTCTGTTGTTGACAGGACACCTCAAGGCCTTAGGAATTCGTGTTCTGTGACAGGTCAATGAGGCGTGGTCGCGTTTTTTCTTCACGCCCAAAGGGGTAACAAACGGCGAACCGCGCCCGGAGTTCCATCCCAAACGGCCCCGACAGGGCCTTCGGGGGCTGCTTGACAACCGTCCGGGCGATGATAAAAATAACTCCGGGAAGGGTTGGCAGTACCAAAAAGGGGATACCTTATGGCAATGAATATGTCGAAAATCACCAAATGCGAAGTAGCCGAATGTTCATACAACCAGAAAAACCAGTGTCATGCCATGGCCATCACTGTCGGTGGTCCAGAGGTATGCGCGTGCTGTGACACCTACCTGCACGCCGACAAAAAGGGTGGAGTCGCCGAAATGACCGGCGGCGTAGGGGCATGCAAGGTGGAAAAATGCTCGTACAACACCTCGTTCGAGTGTGGGGCGCCCGGCATCAAGGTTGGGCTGCACCAAGGCCATGCTGATTGTTCAACGTTCAAAGCCAGGTAATCATGGAAAGTGAAGACATCCTGGCTGGAACCAACCGCCATCCCTTCCCGGGATTTCGAAACCACCCATAGACCCGTCCTTCTCCCCCGCCCTTTGCCTTGCCCGTCTTTTTTTGAAACAGCATCTCACTCTCGCCCACTATCTCCGCATGACACGCAGCCGACCGCTGTCAACATCTTGATTTGAGCCTCCAGAAAAGCTGTTTACAAAACAGAATAAATTCTTTAAATTTAGGCGCTGTTTTTTCAAATTCGCCTGGCGGAGGAGACCATGGAAGCTCTTAAAAGCACGCCGCTTTTAGCACGGCACCAGCAGATGAAGGCATTACTCGCACCCTTCGGCGGCTGGAACATGCCGATCCAGTACGAGGGGATCATCGCCGAGCACAGGTGGTGCCGGGAAAAGGCCTCCCTGTTCGACATCTGCCACATGGGGGAATTCCTGTTCCGGGGAGACATCGCGGCGAGCGGGATGGAAGACGTCTTCACCTTCTCCGTCGCATCCATACCGGTGGGGCGCTCCCGTTACGGCTTCCTCCTGAACGAAGAGGGGGGAATCATCGACGACCTGATCGTCTTCCGCCTGGCGGAGGACGAGACCATGATCGTGGTCAACGCCGCCACCATCGACAACGACTTCAGCGTCATCCGGTCGCGACTCAAGCCGGACACCCGGTTTTCCAACATATCGGCCGACACGGGCAAGCTGGACATCCAGGGACCCCTCTCCCGCGAGGTGCTGGTGGACGCCTTCGGCCCGGAGATCGACAGAATCCCCTACTTCAAGTTCGTCAGGATGAACATCCTCGGCGTCGAGGCAATCGTCAGCCGGACCGGTTATACGGGCGAGCTGGGGTACGAGATATTCCTCCCGGCCGGGAAGGTCGCCGAGCTGTGGGACCTGCTCCTAGCGGACCAGCGGGTGAAGGCTGCCGGGCTCGGCGCCCGGGACGTGCTCCGGCTGGAGGTGGGGTACAGCCTTTACGGCAGCGACATCGACGAGGGGACCACGCCGCTGGAAGCGGGACTCGGGGCGTTCGTCAATTTCGACAAGGAGTTTACGGGGAAGGGGGCGCTCCTCGAACAGCAACGGGCCGGGGTGAAGAGGGTGAAGGCGGCATTTCGGGTCGCATCCCGCCGCTCACCCCGCCACCATTACGAGATATGCTTCGAGGGAGAGGCCGTAGGGAGCGTGACCAGCGGGGTCTTTTCCCCCATGCTCGGCTGCGGCGTGGGGCTCGGCTATGTCAGGCCGGAAGCGGCGGCTATCGGCGCGCCGCTCACCATCAGGCACGACAGCGTCAGCATGGAAGCGACCGTGGTGGAGCTCCCGTTCTTCAGGGGGGGCTCGCTCCGCTCATAAGTTCTTTCAAGGGCACCCACACGGGGGTGCCCCTACGCAAACAAATCAATCTGCCAATATCAAAACCGGAGGGGATATCATGACGGAAACCTATTTCACCAAGGAACATGAATGGGTAAAGATCAAGGACGGGGTTGCCAGCGTCGGCATCAGCGAGCATGCGGCCCATGAGCTGGGGGACATAACCTTCGTGGAACTTCCCCAGGTGGGAAAAACGGTCAAACAGTTCGACGTCCTCGCGGGGATCGAGTCGGTAAAGGCGGCGAGCGACATCTACGCCCCCCTCTCCGGGAAGGTGACGAAGGTGAACGAGGCGCTCAACGACACCCCGGAGATCGTCAACGAGGCCGCCGAGGAGGCGGGGTGGATCGCCTGGCTTGAACCGTCCGACCTCTCCGAGGTGAAAAACCTGATGAGCAAGGCGGAGTACGACGAGTTCCTGAAGGGGCTTTAAAGGAAGGCGCGAGGACCGAGGACCGAGGTACGAGAAAAGCCTTTTCCCCTCGTACCTCGTTCCTTTCACCTCGTTCCTTTCACCTCGTTCCTTTCACCTCGTTCCTTTCACCTCGTTCCTTTATCCTCGATCCTTACTTTGAAAGGACTGAAACATGAGCTTTTGTCCCAACACCCCGGAGGATGTCCGGGAAATGCTCGCCGCCATCGGCGCCGCGAGCGTCGATGAGCTGTTCGCGCCGATCCCGGCTGAGCTCCGGGCGAAATCGTTCGACCTGCCGGAAGGGGTCTCCGAACAGGAGTTGCGCCGGCAGATGCAGGAGCTGGCCCGGACAGACCGCACGGTGACCCCGTTCATCGGCGGCGGCTATTACGATCATCACGTCCCGGCGGCGGTGGACCACCTCTCCGGTCGGGCCGAGTTCTATACCGCCTACACCCCATACCAGCCCGAATGCTCCCAGGGGACCCTCCAGGCGCTCTTCGAGTACCAGACCGCCATCTGCCGCCTGACCGGCATGGAGGTGTCGAACGCCTCCCTCTACGACGGGGGGACGGCCCTGGCCGAAGCGGCGATGATGGCCCTGCGCATCACCGGGAGGAATCGGCTCCTGATCGACGGCTCGGTGAGCCCCTTCGCAAGGGAGATCGTCAGGACCTACCTCAGGAACCTGGATGTGGAGATCGTGGAAATCGCACCAAAGGACGGCGCCATCGACCGGAACGCGTTGGCCGCCCACCTCACCGACCGGACCGCCGCGGTCATATTCCAGAACCCCAACTTCTTCGGGACAGTGGAAGACCTCTCCGATCTGGCGGAGGCGGCCCACGCCAAGGGGGCGCTCCTCGTCGCCTCGGTCTACCCCATCTCCCTCGGGCTCGTGCAGAGCCCCGGCGCCATGGGGGCGGACATCGTGGTCGGCGACGGCCAGAGCCTGGGAAACCCGCTATCCTTCGGCGGCCCCTCCTTCGGATTCATCGCCACGGTCAAGAAGTACATCAGAAACCTCCCCGGCCGGATCATCGGCGAGACGGTGGACAGAAACGGCCGGCGAGGCTTCGTCCTCACCCTCCAGGCCCGGGAGCAGCACATAAAGAGACACAAGGCGACCTCAAATATCTGCAGCAACCAGAGCCTCTGCGCCCTGCGCGGGCTTCTCTTCCTGGCCAGCGTCGGCCGCGAGGGGATGGTGGAACTGGCGAGGCTCAACCGGGACAAGGCGGAATACGCCAAGGGGCTCCTCGGGAAGATCAAGGGAGTAAGGCTCCTCAATGCCGCCCCCACCTTCAACGAGTTCACCCTGGTTCTCCCCGGGGACGCCGCGGCGGCCACCGAAAGGCTCCTCGCCAAAGGTATTGCGGCGGGCGTGCCGCTCGGGGCGTACTACGATGGGATGGCCAACTGTCTGGTGGTGACGGTGACGGAAAAACGGAGCCGGTCGGAGATCGACCTTTTGGCAAGAGAGCTGGAGGGAGCGCTATGAAACTGATCTTTGAAAAATCCGTTGCCGGACGGCGCGGACTGAAGCTCCCCGTCGCGGACGTGCCGCGGGCTGCGGAGCTGCCGGAAAACCTCGCGAGAAAAGAGCCCGCCGGGCTCCCCGAGGTGAGCGAGCTTGACCTGGTGCGCCACTACACCAATCTTTCCCGGCGCAACTTCTCTGTGGACACGAACTTCTACCCCCTGGGTTCCTGCACCATGAAGTACAACGCCAAGATCATCGAGGACACGACCGCCTTCTTTGCCGGCAGCCATCCCATGACCCCCCTTCTCCCCGGCGGAGAGGCCCTCACCCAGGGCTCCCTCGCCCTGATCCACGGGCTCGGTGGGCTCCTTTCCGAGATCACCGGCATGGACGAGGTGACCTGCCAGCCCTTGGCCGGCGCCCACGGCGAGATGACCGGCATAATGCTGATCGCCGCCTATCACAGGGCCAAGGGGAACAGGAAGAAGTACGTCATCGTCCCCGACTCCTCCCACGGCACCAATCCCGCATCGGCGGCCATGGTGGGATACGAGATCATCACCATACCCTCCGCCCCCTACGGAGACATGGACCTGGATGCTTTCAGGGCAGCGATGAACGGAGAGGTAGCCGCGGTCATGATGACCTGTCCCAACACCCTGGGGCTCTTCAACCCGCACATCAGGGAGATCTGCGACATCGCGCACGAGCACGATGCCCTCATGTACTACGACGGGGCCAACCTGAACGCCATCCTGGGGAAGGTGAGACCGGGGGACGTGGGGTTCGACGTGATCCACGTGAACCTGCACAAGACCTTCGGCACCCCCCACGGCGGCGGCGGCCCGGGGAGCGGCCCGGTCGGGGTGAAAAAGGGGCTGATCCCCTTCCTCCCCGGCCCGAGGGTGGTGCAACAGGACGGCGCCTTTGCCCTGGAAAGGGAACAGCCGGAAAGCATCGGCAGGGTGGCCAACTTCTTCGGCAACTTCGGCGTGATGGCGAAGGCGTTCGCCTACATTCTCATGCTCGGCCGGGAGGGGCTCATCGAGGTGAGCGAGCAGGCGGTTCTCAACGCCAACTACATGATGTCGCGGCTGAAGGGGCATTTCGACCTCCCCTATGAGAAGAGCTGCATGCACGAATGCGTCTTCTCCGCCTCCCGGCAGCTGAAGAACGGGGTGCACGCCATAGACATAGCCAAGTACCTGATCGACCGGGGCTACCACCCCCCCACGGTCTACTTCCCCCTGAACGTCAAGGAAGCGATCATGATCGAGCCGACCGAGACGGAGAGCAAGGAGACCATGGACGCCTTCATCGCCGTGATGAAGGAGGCCGCGGAGATGGCCGAGAAGAATCCGGCCGCACTCCACGAGGCACCGGTCACCATGCCGGTGAGCCGCCTGGACGAGACCAAGGCTGCCAGGGAACAGAACGTCTGTTTCGGCCCGTGGTGAGCATATAAGCAGCGCACAAGGCCGCCCCTGCCGGGAATGTCCCGCAGGGGCGGCGTTTTCAGGTTTTCGAGTTGCTTTGTCCGACAGACTCCCAGGAGGATGAACCATGAGCGAAACCGTCTCCACCTACCGGATAGCATGCACCGCCTGCGGCACTGAGAACCGCATCCCCGCCTCGAAGGAAGGCATTTCTGGCCGGTGCGGCAGCTGCCGAGCCCCCCTCCCCCCCCTCTACCTCCATCCGCTTGAACTTACCGACAGAAGCTTCGACCCGTTCGTCTCCGGCTATCAGGGGCCGATCCTGGCCGAATTCTGGGCACCATGGTGACCCCACTGCCGAAACTTCGCACCGGTGGTGCGGGAAATCGCCCTTGACCTTGCCGGCAGGGCGGCGGTAGTCCAGATAAACACCCAGGAAAACCCGAAGCTGGCGGAGAGGTTCGCCATCCGCAGCATTCCTGCCCTCGTCCTGCTCATGAAGGGTGAGGCGCAGAGCACCCTCAGCGGGGCGCAGG
>DAIEGL010000088.1 GCA_027356255.1 Geobacter sp.
ATTTAAAGGTGAAGTAAAGTTTGTGCTTTGACTTGTTCGTAGTTTTAATGTATAAGGTTTCGCCCTGCAAGATAATGGCAGGCTGGAAAAAGGACCCGATCGGGTCCTTTTGACGTTTTCTGACTTTTTTCCCGATCACAGGTTGAAAATAAAATAAATTAAATTATAATGTGCTAACACCTGAGGCGGCTTCCCCCAAAACGGGTGATGCGCGCACCAAATCAATGGAAAGGAGATTCTGGCCGGAAACGTTACTGGAAATTCTGAGGGTCGAAAAGGACCAGCCGGCAAAGCCTGATAAAACCGACAAAATCTATTATGAAAAAAACTATTGTGATTTTGGCAGTAATGCTGCTGTTGGGGGCATCCTGCGACAAGGCCCACATTCAGCAGGCTAAATTGCCTGCGAATGGGGCGGATTCGGAGCTTGATCGCGAAATTCGCAGGGTGATGGAAAAGGGGATAAATCTGGAGGAGAGAAGGCGCCAGGTTTCGGCCATTGCCACGGCTTTTGCCAGGAGGACAGAGCCGCAGCGGGCCCGCTGGCTTGCCGCCCTCTGCTACCTGAAGACGCTTGGAACATCGTTCATGCCGATGGACCTGGCAGAGATTGCTCTCGCCGAGACCGGCGGCCACGGTTTATCTGCCCGCGCCGTGTCGCGAAAGGGGGCGCTGGGGGTGTGGCAGTTGATGCCCAGCAGGGCGAAAAGCCACGGATATGCGCCCGACGACATGGAAGACGATGAGAAATGCGCGGCTGCCGCAGTCCGCGAGCTTTTGAGCAAGCTGGAGATGGCGAACGGGGACATCGTGAGGGCCAAGAAGCTTTACTGCGGTGTTGGGCCGGAGGCAAACGCCTATGAGGCGAAACGGCGCCAGTTCAGGCGGGAAATCCTCGATGAACTGAGCAAGGCCGGAGCTCAGGCAGCGGAAATAAAGCGGTTGAAGCCCGACAGTCCGTCGTGACGGATGCAGAACATATTGTCGCCGGTTAAGCGGTTGTGTTATTGTAGGCGGGTCCCGTGAGGGGTCCGCCACATTTGTTTCAGGGAGATGTCTGTGAAAAAACTGTTGTTCTGCTGTCTGCTGTTCCTGACCGGCTGTTCCATGTTCGTTGCAAAGCCCGATGTCGTGGTAAAGGATGTGAATCTTGTCGATCTCGACGCCGGCGGCGTCGGCATCGAGTTTTACCTCGCAGTAACCAATCCCAACGCGTTCGATCTCAAACTGCTCGGTTACAGTTATGATCTCAAGGTCATGGCCGTCCCGCTTTCCAAGGGTGGGAGCCGCGAGCGGGTTGATTTCCCTGCCAAATCCACCACCGACGTCCGTCTGCCGGTTCGCATCGCCTACCGGGACATGCTGGAGATAATCAAGCGGCAACCGGACCCGAACAGTATCCCTTATCAGCTTAAAGCCGGTTTCGATCTGGATACACCGGTGGGGAACCTGGCCGTTCCAATCGAAAAAACCGGGACCTACGCAATCCCCGAGGGTTACCGGCCATCCTTTTATCTCGGGCAGATCTCCGGATTTCTGGGCGGGCTGAAAAAATGAATGTCATAGACGTTGTCGGCCTGGAAAAGAGTTTCGGCGCCAGAAAAGTCCTGGACTGCGTCACCTTTGCCATGGGGGAGGATGAGAAGATCGGCTTGATCGGCAGGAACGGCGCCGGCAAATCGACCCTGCTCATGATCCTCGGCGGACTGGATGACAGCGAAGGGGGGGGCGTCGCCATGAAACGGGGGGCTACCACCGGCTACCTTTCGCAGGACCCGCACCTAGACCCCGACCTGACGGTGGCGCAGGAGATAGAGCGTGGGCTGAAGGAAATCCGTCGGGCCATGGAGGAATTCGACGGGCTTTCCGCAAGGATGGCCGACAATCCCCCGGACATGGACCGGCTCCTGTCGCGGCAGGGGGAACTTTCCAACTGGATAGAGCATCACGGCGGCTGGAATACCGATTATCGGGTTGCCGAAATGATGACCCATTTGCAGCTTCCCGACCGGAACCAGCGCATCTCCGAGCTTTCCGGCGGGACGAAGCGGCGCGTGGCCCTGGCCAGGCTCCTCCTGGAGGCGCCCGATCTGCTGCTCCTGGACGAGCCGACCAACCATCTCGATGCAGACACCACCCAGTGGCTGCAGGATTATCTGAAAGCATATCCGGGTGCGGTGCTCCTCATCACCCACGACCGCTATTTCCTCGACGAGGTGGCGACGCGGATGCTGGAGCTGGACGAGGGAAAGATATCATCGTACAGCGGCGGCTACACCGGTTACCTGGAGCAGAAGGAGGAACAGCTCCTTACGGCGGAACATGCCCGTTCGCGTCTCCTGAACCTTTTGCGCGTCGAGACCGCCTGGATCCGCCGCGGCGCCAAGGCTCGGTCGACGAAACAGAAGGCCCGCATAGACCGTTACCACGCCCTCCAGGAGAAAAACGTCGCGAAATCGGTCAGGGATACGAAGATCGGTTTCACCACCGACGAGACGCTGGGGGGGACCGTCCTCGAATTTGCCGATCTGGCAAAGGCCTACGGCGCAAAGCAGCTCCTCAGCGGGGTCACCTTTCGCATGAAGCGGGGGGAGCGGGTCGGTGTCATCGGTCCCAACGGCTGCGGCAAAACCACCCTGATCAAGATGATAGTGGGGGAGGAGAGTCCCGATAGCGGGTCGGTGGTGGTCGGCAAGAAGAGCCGGATTGCCTATTTCGATCAGACCCGTGAGGTTCTGGATCCGGAGCAGACCATCTATGATTTCCTCGGAGAAGGGGACTATGTCCAGGCCGGCCCGGAGAAGCGCCACAAGATCGGCTACCTGGAGGATTTCCTCTTTTCCGCGTCGGACCGGATGCGGAAGATCAAGACCCTTTCCGGCGGTGAAAAGAGTCGCCTGATCCTGGCAAGGCTGATGCTCCTCGATGCCAACCTGCTGATACTGGACGAGCCGACCAACGACCTGGACATTCCCACCTTGCAACTCCTGGACGAGTCGCTGGCCAATTTTCCCGGCTGCGTGCTGATGGTTACCCATGACCGCTTTTTCCTCGACAAGGTGGCTACCGGCATACTTGCCTTCGAGGGGGACGGCAGGGCGACTTTTTACGAGGGGAACTACAGCCACTACAGGGCCTTGAAAGAGCAGTCGCGGCTGACGGAAAAGGTCGAGTCGCAGGCGGAGAGCCGCAGAACGGCAAAGGTCGCCTCCGCCCGGCAGCCCGTTAAGCCGAAAAAGGGGCTGACCTATGCCGAGAGGCTGGAGCTGGAAAAGCTGGAGATCGAGATAGAAGAGATCGAGCAAGAGAAGGCGGCTATCGAGACGAAACTGGCTGATCCCCAGCAGTATGAAAAGGCGGAAGGTGGGATTGCCGGATTATCCGAAGCTTATACAAAGGTAGAAGTGCTCTTGGCAGGCAGGTATGCGCGGTGGGAAGAGTTGGAAATGAAGAAAGAGGCCTGATCCTTCAGATATGAAATTGAACGCAAAAAAAGCCCGTCCTGGTTGAGGACGGGCTTTTTTCATTTAAACGGCAGTGCTGTTACGGTCGGCTGCCTCCTGGTCCATCCAGCAGGTATGCGATTGCGCTCTGCTGCACCGGCAGCAGGGTCGATCCGGAGTAATTGACGGCGCTGTTCCATGGGTTTTTGGCGACCGTGAGGCTGTTGATGGCCGCTTCGACATCGTTGTTGAGAACCCCGTCGTTTAACCAGTCGATGGAGTCGTAAATCAGACGTTTTACATAAATGTCGTTGTGGGCGTAGGCGCCCCAGTCGCTTTTGAGCACGTTGTAGTTGGTATACGCCCCCATGGCGTCCGCTCCGCTCGCACTGCCATAAAGCCTGTTCCAGTTGTAATTGGCCGGTATGCCCCAGGTGGTTGCTGTTTTGGAAATAAGCACGCCCTTTTGATAAAACAGTCCGTAGAGCACGGTCAGGGCTGCCTGAAATCCTGAGCGTTCATCCTGAAGCTTTGTCGCGGTCCAGGCGTATGGGCCGTTATGACATTTAACGCAGGTCTGGCTGGCGATACTGCCGATCACCCCCACGGATGGATCGGTTTCCGTTGGATCTGTCGAGAACGCAACAGGCACAAAGGAATGGGATTCGCTGCTGTTCATGTGGCAGGTGATGCAGGGGCCGAGGGTGCCGGTGGAACTTGTGTTCGAGACGCCGATCTGGTCGTGAAGGAATGAAGTGGGAGCATAGTCGCGTCCGGCGTATTCATAACCTATCTTCTGGTAGAGTGTGGCTGCGCCTGGGAATGCGTGGGAGCCGCCGATACTTGTACTCGTGCTGAAATTGAGGAAGTAGGGTGCTGCTGCAGCAATCTTGATCATGTCGCCCAGACCGCGGCCGGTGTGACAGCTGACGCACAGGTTGGAAGGACCGGCATCGGGGTAGTTGACCACGTTGTTGTTGAATTTCACCGGGAGGCCGGTTTGAAGCGAAACGGCCCTGGCTCCGGGATTGGCAGCGGTATTTGCACCGGAATAGTTGTAATAGATATGCACAGTTGGGATCGTTCGCAGCTTATAGCCGTAAGCATTGCCTTTGCCGTCGTCATGGCACGCGTTGCAGGCGGTGACTTCCTTGGTGGTATCTGCGGATTGTGCCGGATACTGTACAACCTGATATCCGGGACCTGCAAAGGGGCTCTGGACCGTAAAGCCGGAGGTGACGAAGTTGATGTAACCGGTGGTGGTGTGGCAACGGACACAGTTGCTTTGAAAGGTCGTATTTACCGGCTGGTAGGTGCCATAAGTCTTGAAGTCTACGTAAGTCCTTGGTGCGCCAACGGTATCGCCGTGGCCGCTCTCGGCCCACTGCCGGCCGAATTCCATGGCGGTAGTGGGGTCGTGGGGGTTATGGCATTTCCGGCAGTTGCCGATGTAATTGGAACTGACGTAAGAAGCGCGACCCTTCACGTTCGCGATGCTTGCCGTCATGTTGCCGAAATGCTGCGGTGCATTGACGATCATGGCATCATCCGGGTGGCCCAGACCGTGGCACTTGTAACATTTCTGGTCCGCATCCGGGTTATGGAATCCGGATGGCACGGGTGAAGAGCCGCCGTGGCAACCGCCACAGCTGTTCGGATGACCATTCCCGTTGCCATGGCAGTCGACACACCCGGCCCCGTAAGCGCTGTTGTGTGCGGAAAGCCTCCACTCATCGACAATGTTCATTCCGGTGACCGGAGAAATGCTGTTCGTTGTCGCATGGCAGTGTATGCATTCTTCTGAGGCAGCCAGGCTGGCAAGCGCACTGTTACCTGAATTGTCGCCGCAACCTGCCATTGCAGCAATAAGCATAGAAAGCAAAATTAAGACGAAGAATCTGTTACTCATCCCCTAACCCCCCCCTCTAATTAGGAGCCTTATACCATTTCTGCCGTAAAAAATGTATAAAAAAATCTCTGTGTAGTCATCGGCTTAGTAATATTTTCTTACACTTATTTATGTTAAGTTGACTTCATATGCTCAATATTGTAATACTAACCCG
>DAIEGL010000099.1 GCA_027356255.1 Geobacter sp.
CCCCTGGTTTGAGTTTCAGCAGTGCACAACGTAGGTTTAACTGATCACCAGCTACTTTAGGTAAAGCCTTAATCCGACCGAACCTGGTATACCGCATTGGCGTCTTTCGACGTTTCTGGGCAGTAGCTTTTGTTTGTGCAAACGCCTCTTCCTAACGAGGAATTATTCCTAAAGTTTATATTACCGGCCATTGCGTTTGTCAACCCTTTGTTTGGCTGCTGCCCGTTGTCCTGCTCTGGAGCGGTAATGCCGCCGATGGCGCCGTCCAGCCCGGAGATTGACACTCAGGATTTTTGCTGTTACCTTATGGCAAAACTTATCGTGGAGACATGCATGCATTTTCCAAACTTCGACCCGGTTTTCCTTCGTTTGGGCCCTCTTGAGTTTCGCTGGTACGGCCTGATGTATATCATCGGATTTGTGAGTGCGTATTTTATCATCAAGGCCGGCGTCAGACGAAAAAATATCCCTCTCACCAAGGATGATGTGGCGGACCTTATTTTTTCGGTTGCTCTCGGCGTCATTCTCGGCGGCCGTTTGGGCTATATCCTGTTTTACAATCTTTCCTATTATCTTGCCCATCCCCTCAAGTTTTTTGCCGTGTGGGAAGGGGGGATGTCGTTTCATGGTGGTTTGACCGGGGCGGTTCTGGCTGGATTGTATTATATAAGAAAGAAGAAGATCGCCTTTTACCAAATCGCCGATATCGGTTTTCTTGCCGGTCCGGTCGGTCTTGGGCTGGGAAGGATCGGAAATTTCATCAATGGGGAACTGTACGGAAGGGTTACCGATGTGCCGTGGGGGATGGTCTTTCCCTCCGGCGGCAATCTGCCCCGCCATCCCTCGCAACTTTACGAGGCTTTTCTTGAGGGGCCGCTCATGTTTCTGGTCCTCTGGCTGATAGGCAAGAAGGAACATCCGTCAGGAGCCGTATTCTGGGCGTTCATCTGCATGTATGGACTCTTCCGATTTATAGTGGAATTCTTCCGCGAACCGGACAGCCAGCTCGGCTTCATCCTGGATGGACTTTCCATGGGGCAGCTGTTGAGTTTGCCGATGTTCTTGGTTGGTGGGGGGATGATCGTGTGGTTGTATGGCAGGAGGAAAGTGCGGTAACCCTGGAAAATGACGGCGTACGTTTTACTTATTGCAACCTTTTTTTCATTTCCAGGACGTTGCCGTCACAGACTTTCCTGTAGCTGACGGAATCCATCAGCGATTTAATCATGTATATGCCGCGCCCGCGGTCCTCCAACTCTTCGAAGTTGGGTACGGGGATGGTGTTTATATCGAATCCCTGGCCGAAATCGTAGACCTTGATCGTTAAGTCATCCTCGCAGATGTTTATCACAATATGGACCATCTTGTCAGGGTCGCTGGTATTTGCGTGCTTGATGGCGTTTACCATCGCTTCGGTCAGGACCAGATTCAAATGATAGGCAAGGGTTTCCCGGTCTCCGGTATACTTCACCAGTTCTTTGGCGATGTCTTCTCCTATTCTGCCAATAAGACTCAAATAGCGAGTCTGGTTGGGAACCTTGATATCGACCTCTATTTCATTCTTGTCCATCTGAGCCTCACTTTTATAGCTAAAAGTTGTCCAGCGCTTCGGCGGTAGAGGAGAATATCTCGAATACCCTGTGCAGCCTGGTCAGTTCGAACATGGACCTTACTTGGGATTGGAGAGACGACAGCTTAAGGATGCCCTGATGGGAAATTGCGTTTTTAAAGCCGGAAACGAGTGCGCCCAAACCTGAACTGTCGATAAACCGGACGTCCTTCAGGTCTATCAGTACATTTTTCTTGCCCTCTTCAAAAATTCTCTGCACCTCTATCTTCAGCTCCCCAGAGTTGTGGGCGTCGAGTCTTTCTTCCTTTACGTAGATAACAACGATGTCGTTCCTTGTTTCGGTCTGAAGATTCATGCCATGCTCCTGTGAGTTAACTTGCTGTTTATTTTGATTTTGCCCTCTAGTATATTTATATAGTAATGTGACCGACGGTTCAACTAAATATGTTTGCCGACCGGTAACTCAGTGCCCGCCGTTTTTCAATTCACTTTCATGACGACCATGGATATATCGTCCTGTAACAGGTTGGATGACGTATATTCGGTTATCTCCTTGAGTAACCGATCGATGATTTTTTGCGGTTCGTCTTCAAAAACTTCAGTCAGAACGGTGCAGAGCCGCCCGGTGCCGAACAGTTCCCCTGTGACTGACTGTGCTTCAGTTATTCCATCGGTGTAGAAAAGTACCAGGTCTCCCTGCTGCAATTGGACGCTTTTCCCTTCAAATGAGACGGCACGGTTGACCCCAAGGATAAGCCCTTCGGCATCCAACTCCGTGCAGGACGACTTTCCTCGTCTGAGAAGTATGGGGGGATTGTGACCTGCATTGGCATAGTTCAGGATGCGGCTTTCTGCGTTGTAATTTGCATAAAACATGGTGATGAAGAGTTCGGCCCTGGTCAGGTCCTCATAGAGAAGGTCGTTCAGGACGGTAAGGATGTCCGTGCAGGAAGTCGTCGAATGCACCTGCGCCCGCAGAACGCTGCGGGTTTCCACCATTATCAGAGCCGCTCCAACGCTGTGACCGGACACATCGGCTATGATCATGTCGATGTTGTTTTCTTCCCGCAGGAAGAAGTCGTAATAGTCCCCTCCCACATGGGCCGCAGGTACGCAGCGGCAGGCAAAACGCACACCCGGCAAATCTGGGAACGATGCCGGCAGGAGCGAAAGCTGTATCTGCTTTGCGATTTCCATATCTCTCAGCACCCGGGCGTTTTCCAACTGGGCCGCTTCCTTTTGCAGCCGCTCCATTTCCTTGGCTTCCCTCTCGGAGACGATCTTTACCGCCTGGGCCAATTGCCCGGCAAGACTGCCGAGCAGCTGGAGAAACGGTTCGGTGAACAAACCCACTATCGACTTGGAGAACACCGACAGAATCCCCATGGGAGGTTCACCTTCGCTGGCGATGGGGATATGGGCGAATGACCTTATTCCTTCCAGTTCCATTATCTCTTTCGATTTGGGTTTGGTGAGATACTGCGTATCATTGACGAATTCCGCCCTGTTACCCAGGAATGCCTCGCCGATGTGGGTGTCGATTTCCGGCTGCCAGCTGTGTCCGGTGATCTGCTGGCTTCCCGTGCTGCGGTAGCAGCGGACGGTCAGGATACCATGTTCATCCACAAGCCTGATGATGGACAGGTCGAACTTGAATTCCTTCTGCAGCAACTCCAGCAGGTCCTCCATGATGATCTGCAGGTCAAGTGACCGGTTCATGATTTCCGAAGCCCGGAGCCGGACGTAAAGCGCTTCCCTGCTCTGGTCGAGGGATGTGCGGACCGTGCTGAAGATGTCGTAAACAGACTCCATTTTTGAACCGATGTCGCTCAGATAACTTTCGACGATGGCTCCGGCGGCTGCCGCGCCCAGAGAACCTGCGAGGGTTTTCTCGATAAATCGTTTTAGATTCGGCAGCTCGAACTCCGATACTCCCCCTTTGCTGTCGATCTCCCTGTTCCCCAGGTATTCGCTTATGGCAGCGTGGGACTGGGTCTCTCCGATGAATTTTGTCATGAGATTTACGAACTGCAGGATCGTTACCGGTTTCGAGAGCCGCTTGGTTTCCCACGGCATCTTGATTTTCTCGGGCTCAAAAACGTCGACGAACCTTTTTGCCTGCTCCTGTTCGCGTTCGTCCTGTCCCAGGATGATGGAAAGTGCCAGATATGCGCCGATGTTGAAGAGCATGCTCCAGAAAACAGAGTGGCTCCAGATGTCCAGGCCGGTAAGACCAAACAGTTGGGTCGGCTTTAGAAAATCCAGCCCGAACAGCCCCTTGGCCGGAATGTCGCTCTGCCACCACCCGGATTTCACGAATGAGGGGAGCAGCAAGGTGTAGAACCAGATAAGGAAGCCCAGGAACATCCCCGTGATTGCGCCGATCCTGTTCCCCCGATGCCAATAGAGTCCGCCGATTAATGCGGGACCGAACTGGGCGGCGGCGGCAAAGGATATGCGCCCCATTGTGACCAGCATGTAGGTTTCGCCGACAACGCTCTGGTAAAAATATCCGAGCAACACCACCACGAAAACCCCGAAGCGCTTCATGTTGATGAGCAGAATCGGGAACCAACTGCGTGGCTTCAGCCTGACTATGATCGGCATGAACACGTGGTTGAGCAGCATGGTCGAAATCGTGACCGATTCCACCATCAGCATTCCGGTTGCGGCGGAAAAGCCGCCGAGAAAAGTCAGGAGCACCAGCCAGGGATGACCGCTCTGCAAGGGGAGGGTCAGGACAAAATAATCAGCGTTGGCGCTGCTGCCGGAAGAGAGTATTCCTCCCAGGGCAATGGGCACGACAAAGATGTTGATCAGGAACATATAGGCGGGGAAGAGCCACATTGCCATGGAAATATGTTTTTCGGATGAGTTCTCGATCGCCATTATCTGGAACTGGCGCGGGAGCAACATGATGGCGCCCATCGATAGATAGAGCATGGTAAACAGGTTTGCGTAAGACGTTTCACCGTATTCGTTGAATGTCGTCAGGTGGGCCGTCAGACGCGGGTCTTTCAGCTGCATGCGGGAGAAGATGTCGACAAAACCGTCGAACATGAAGTAGGTGACGAAAATGCCGGCCGAGATGAATGCAACCAGCTTGACGATCGATTCAAGGGCGATGGCTGCCACCAGCCCATCATGGCGTTCGGAAGAAACCAGGTGTCTGGCGCCGAATATGACGCTGAATGTACCGAGGAACAGGGCGGTGAACAGTCCTGGGTGGGGGGATGGCAGCAAAATCTTGTCCAGGAAGGCGATGTGGAAGTCGGGGTGGCCGGTGATGATGGAAAATGCGCCGGATACGGCTTTGAGCTGAAGGCCGATATAGGGCATTATCCCCATGACGGCGATCAGGGTGACGAGCGCGCCGATCCATTGCGACTTCCCATATCGTGAGCTGATGAAGTCGGCGAGGGAGGTGATGTTGTTTTCCTTGGTTACCCGGATTATCTTTCGCAGCAAAAACCACCACGAAAAAGCGGTCAATGACGGTCCCAGGTAAGTAAGGATGAAGTCGGGGCCGGTTGTGGCCGCCTTGCCGACGCTGCCGTAAAAGGTCCAGGACGTCGCATAGACAGCTATGGAAAGCGAATAGACCGTGGCGTTGGCTGTGATGCTCCGCCCTGATTTCTGCCTTTGATCGGCGTAATAGGCGACAAGAAAGATGAGCGCTATGTAGAGGAGCGATACCCCCCATACCAGTTCAATGCTGAGCATTAACGCGGCTCTCCCTTTTTGTCTTCCTGGTTTTTCGGCAGATGATTGGCCTTCGTAAAGAGATAGATGACTAAAATCGAGACCAGCCAGCCGATCTGCAGATACAGGTATAGGAGCGGCAGGTGAAAGACAAAGGTCGGTTTATCGAAGATGCTGATAAAAGGGTAGTTCATCATGATGATTCCCAGAATGAAGAAAATCACCCATGATTCCTTGAAACGTAAACTTTGCAGGACCACCGATTTCAACTTGGGCCACATTAAATCAACTCCAGATGCCTGAGGATAGTGTCGACATTATTCAACAACGACGTGGAAGTATCAACGGTAATCGTCTTTCCTTCATTTTCCTCCACCGGTTCGAACTCGTTTTTCTGCTGTTGATACAATTCCCACCTGCCGTCCGAAATTGCAGCGGGATCGTTTTTGCGATCCTCGAGCCGCTCTCTCATGATCTTTTTCGGACAACTTGTCAGGATGATGAAGAAGGGGACTCGCAATTTTTCAGCCAGGCTGCGGAATCGTGCGCGGTCGCTCCTGCGGCGAAACGTTGCATCTACAATGACGCTTTTCCCGGAAGCAAGCAGTTTTTCGCTGCGGTCCAGCAGTTCTCCGTAGGTGGCCGCGTTGAAAGCCGGGGTGTAAATCCCACCCCCGTAACCACTGAAGTCGTGGGAACCGGCCGGCAGCCGACCGATCTCCTTTCTCACCGCATCGGCCGTAACCACGTCCACCCCAAGCTCGAAGGCCAGAGATGATGCTACTGTGCTCTTGCCGCTCCCCATCAGACCGCAAGTAATCATCAGGCTTGGGAGGAGCCGGCGGCGCAGGACGTAGCCCCTTGCCAGACGGAAATAGAGCCTGGCCCTCTCCCGGGCGGATTCCTTTTCTTCTGCCGTGATGTGCGGGTCGATCAACCTGAAGCTTTCCACCTTACCTCTGACGACGGCACGGTAGATCTTGTAGAAATCGAGCAGGGCCGGGAGTTTCCGGTCGCCGGTTGCCGTCATGTATTCATCGAGCAGGACGGTGGAAAACGGACTTTTACCGTGGTAATCCAGGTCCATGAGCAAAAAGGCGATATCTGCGGCCGTGTCGCAATAACGGAAGCGTTTGTTGAACTCGATGCAGTCGAATATGCATATTTTATCGGTCAGGCAGATGTTCTCGGAGTGGATGTCGCCGTCACACTCCCTGATGAACCCCGTTGAGACCCGTTCGTCAAAGAGCGGGCGGTTTTGCCCGATGAACTCATCGACCCAGTTTTTGATGATCTGCAGATCGCCCTTCGACAGGGAAACATCGATGAATCCCACCAGTTGCTGGAAATTCTCCTCCCAGTTGCGGATGATGTTTTCAATACGGCCATAGCCGTCTATTTCCTCACTCCTCCCGGCCTTAAGGTGAAATTCGGCGATGGTGCGGGCAATCCCCCGCATATCACCATCGGTGACCTTTCCTTCAATCAAAAGCCTGTGCAGCATCCTTTCTTCGGGGAGTCTTTTCATCTTCACCGCGTAGTCGATAATCTTTCCTTCTCTGTCAATTGTTATTCCAGCCGAAGATTCCCGGACTTCCACTACTCCGAGGTATATGTCCGGGCAGAGACGGCGGTTCAGACGCACCTCTTCGTCGCAGTAAAAGCGGCGTCGATCGAGGGTCGTGAAATTGAGAAAACCGAAGTCTACCGGTTTTTTGATCTTGTATACGAAGCTGTCGGTAATGAAGAGAAATGATACATGCGTTTGCAGAAGATGGACAGAGGAGGTACTTTCCGGGTAGGCTCGTGTATTAAGTAATGATTTTATCAACATTCGGGGCATAACCTGTCCTTAACGCCGTGATATTACTTGAAAATATTATCATACCCGGTGGCCGGCGCAACCCGGAAAAAATGATAAAGTTTGTTTGACGGTCGTACCTATTTATGTTAGCTTTTCATATAGTTGGTCGAACCAACCAGCGTGGATATACAACACGCTGACAACGCCATACACACAATTGAACAAAGAACCTGGCTTGCAGTAAATGGCCGCCCTCTACTCTATCAAAAGGCTATAGATTAATCGGGTAATTCATGAAAAAGAAGTTTTGTGCAGTCAACCTCTGGTTCTTTGTGCTTCTCTCTGGATGTGCAGCCGGTCATGTAGCCGAGCCGCCTCCTCTTCAGCCCCAAACAGTTCACCCCGTTGTAGATATCGCCGAATCACGCTCCCTGTATATCTACTCCCTCTCCCGCATCCATGTGCTGGAAGGTGATTTCGAAGGTGCTTTGTCACTTCTCCAGGCGGCGGTTGAGGCTGACCCCAACTCCGCATTTCTCCGCAAATCCATTGCCCAGGTCTATTTGCAGATGAACAGGTTTCAGGACGCACTGGATTCTTGTCAGGCCGCAATCAAGATCGATCCCAACTTTGTCGATGCGCAGATACTGGCAGGCAATATCCTGGTCGGCCTGCAGCGGGACAAGGAGGCCATCCCCTATTTCAAAAAGGCCATCGAAATCGATCCGACCAAGGAAGACATCTACCTCCACCTGGCCATTGCCTATGTGAAGGGGTTTGAATACGAAGAGGCGGTAAATACCCTTAAGTCGCTCATCAAGATCGCCCCTGATTCAGCCATCGCCTACTACTATCTGGGAAAGACCTACGACCAGATGAAGCTTACCAAGGACGCCGCCACCTACTATAAAAAGGCGGTGGAGTTGAAGCCGGATTTCGAGCAGGCGCTCATCGACCTGGGCATTTCCCAGGAAATGCAGGGGCTCGCCGGTGATGCCATCAATACCTACAATGAATTGCTGCGGATCAATCCGATCAATTACAACGTCATCCAACATCTGGTCCAGCTGTATATCCAGCAGAAGCGCCTCGATGACGCCCTGGCGTTATTGAAAAACATGGCCGACAGCGACATCGGCGGACTGGAAACGCACCGAAAGATCGGACTCATTTACCTGGAGATGGAGCGTTACGACGACGCGGTCAAGGAATTCACCGGGATACTCGCACAGGAGCCGGATGCGCAGCAGGTCCGTTATTATCTGGCATCCACCTATGAGGAGATGGAAGAATTCGACCGTGCCATCGAAGAGTTCAAGAAGATTCCCCCCTCATCCGCAAACTATTTCGATGCGTTGGGGCATCTCGGCTTCCTTTACAAGGAAAACGGCGAGCCGGAGAAGGGGATTGCCCTCCTCAAGGAGGCGATTGCCAGCCAGCCGAACCGCATCGAACTTTATCTGAGCCTTGCCGGACTCTATGAGTCGATGGATCAATTTGCCGATGGGCTCCGGATATTGACGGATGTGGAGGGGAATTTCCCCAACGATCCGCGGCTGAGCTTCCGCATTGGCGTTCTTTACGACAAGATGGGTAACAAGGATGAATCGATCGCCCGGATGAAGAAGGTCATCTCCCTGGCGCCGAACGATGCGCAGGCGTTGAACTATCTGGGCTATACCTATGCGGAGCTCGGCATCAACCTGGATGAGTCTTTGCAGTACCTGAACAAGGCCGTTCAACTCCGCCCGGACGACGGCTTCATTCTGGACAGCCTCGGTTGGGCTTACTACAAGCTGAAACGCTACGATCAGGCGGTATACAAGTTGGAAAAGGCCGTCGAGTTGATCGATGATGATGCCACCATTATGGGGCATCTGGCCGATGCATATTATGCCAACAAGGAATACCGCAAGGCGCTCAACCGCTATAAACGTGTCCTCCAACTGGAGCCGGGACGCAAGGACGTTGCCGAGAAGATAAAGAAAATCATGGCGGAGACCGGTGAAAAATGAGGATTGGCAGGGCTGCCCGTCTCATCTTGCTCTCCCTGGTTCTGCTCCTGGCAGCCTGCATGGACAAACAGCCGACCAAACAGGCGGTGCGCGGTCCCGGCAAACCTGCTTACGGTGACGCCATTGTTGTCGGCTCCATCGGCGATGCTTCCAACCTGATTCCTCTCCTTGCCTCCGACACTCCTTCCTTTGAAATCGCCGGTTATGTTTACAACGGCCTGGTGAAGTACGACAAGGACCTGAACCTGGTCGGCGACCTGGCCGAGTCGTGGGACGTCTCGAAGGATGGTCTGACCATTACCTTTCACCTGCGCCATGGCGTCAAATGGCACGACGGCGTGGAATTCACCTCCGCCGACGTCCTTTACACCTACCGTGTCACCATCGATCCCAAGACCCCCACCGCCTATGCCGAAGATTTCAAACAGGTGAAGAGAGCTGAAGCGCCGGACCGTTACACGTTCCGCGTCACCTACGGCAAGCCGTTCGCCCCGGCCCTGGCATCGTGGGGGATGAGCATCCTTCCTTCCCACCTCTTGGAAGGGAAAGACATAACCAAAAGCGATCTGGCCCGCAAGCCTGTCGGCACCGGTCCATATCGCTTCAAGGAGTGGGTTGCCGGGCAGAAGATCGTGCTTGAGGCGTACAAGAACTACTTCGAGGGGGAGCCGTACATCGGTCGCTACGTGTACCGGATCATCCCCGACAACTCCACCATGTTTATGGAACTGAAGGCGGGTGGGCTGGACATGATGGGGCTTACGCCTGTCCAGTATCAGCGTCAGACCGACACGCCCGATTTCAAGTCGCGCTTCAACAAATACCGCTACCCCGCCTCTGCCTATACCTATCTCGGCTACAACCTGCGAAACCCCATGTTTGCCGACAAGCGGGTGCGCCAAGCCATTACATCGGCTATCAACAAGGACGAGATCATCCACGGCGTGCTGTTCGGGATGGGGCAGATCGCCCATGGACCTTACAAGCCGGGGACCTGGGCATACAACCCGCACGTCAAGGACTTCGATTACAATCCCGGGAGGGCGAAACAGCTCCTGGCGCAAGCGGGCTGGAAACAGTTGAACAGCGACGGCGTGCTGGTCAAGGACGGCAAGCCGTTCACCTTTACCATTCTCACCAACCAGGGGAACGACCAGCGCATGAAATGCGCCCAGATCATCCAGCGCCGCCTGAAAAATGTCGGAATCGATGTGAAGATCCGGGTCCTCGAATTTGCGTCCCTCTTGACCAATTTTATCGACAAGGGGAACTTCGATGCGCTGATCATGGGGTGGACAATCAGCCAGGACCCGGATATCTTCGACGTCTGGCATTCCAGTAAGACCGGGCCAAAGGAGCTGAATTTCATCGGCTTCAAGAACAAAGAGGTGGACCGGCTGATAGAGGAGGGGCGCAGCACCTTCGATGTGGAAAAGCGGAAACGTTGCTACTACCGCATCCAGGAGATCCTTGCGGACGAACAGCCCTACACCTTCCTGTACGTGCCGGATTCGCTGCCGGTGGTCAGTTCCCGCTTCCGCGGCATCGAGCCGGCCCCCGCAGGGATCACGTACAACTTCATCAAGTGGTATGTCCCCAAAGAGGAACAGGTGTACTAAATGCTCGGCTACCTGATAAAACGGCTCTTGATGCTGGTTCCGCTATTTCTCGGGATCACCCTCATCACCTTTACGGTGATCCATCTGGCACCCGGCGAACCGGTCGAGATGCAGACCGCCATGAACCCCAAGATATCCGCCCAGACGAGGCAGAAGCTGCGGGAATACTACGGCCTGGACAAGCCCCTCTACGTCCAGTACGGGAAATGGCTGACACGGCTGTCAAAACTCGACTTCGGCCGCTCCTTTGCATCTGATAACCGGCCGGTCATCGACAAGATCAAGGAACGCATTCCCATTACCCTGTCGTTGAACATCATTGCCCTGGTCCTTGAATTCGGCCTGGCCATACCGATCGGCATCCTCGCAGCCACCCACCGGGAGACGCTCCTGGACAGGGGGATCACGATCTTCGTTTTTCTGGGTTTTGCCGTGCCGACCTTCTGGTTGGCACTCCTGCTCATGTACCTGTTCGGGGTAAAGTTCGGCTGGCTCCCCATCTCCGGACTCCACTCGCTCGGGAGCGAAGGGTTCAGTCCCGTCCGCTGGCTTATTGACATGGGCAGGCACCTGCTCCTCCCCATAGCAGTGGCAACCTTCGGGAGCCTGGCCGGTCTTTCGCGCTATATGCGCGCCAACATGCTTGAGGTGCTCGGGCAGGATTACATAACCACGGCCCGGGCCAAGGGGCTTGGGGAAAGGGCGGTCATCTACCGCCATGCGCTGAAGAACGCACTGCTGCCGGTCATCACCCTCCTCGGGTTTTCGCTGCCGGGACTGATTGGGGGGAGCGTGATCTTCGAGACCATATTCGCCATTCCCGGGATGGGGCAGCTCTTCTACATGGGGGTGATGGCGAGGGACTATCCGCTGGTGATGGGGATTCTCGTCATCGGCGCGTTTCTCACCCTGGTGGGAAATCTGCTGGCGGACCTCTGTTACGCCCTGGCTGACCCACGCATCCGCCATGGCGGGTGAATATCCATGTCCTCTGTTTGAGTGCGATGTAGAACTTGAAGCGGGAAGGAATTGCACGTGACTAATCTATACACCCTGTACTGGAACAGGTTCCGCTCCAACCGTTTTGCCGTGGCGGCCGCTCTGGTGGTGCTTTCCCTGTTTATCCTCTCATTCCTGGCGCCGCTGATCACGCCTTACGACCCTGACGCCATCGATGCCTATCATGTCCTGCTCCCGCCGAGCGGCGCGCACTGGTTCGGCACCGATGAACTGGGGCGCGACGTATTCACCCGCGTCGTATACGGGGCGCGGATATCCCTCAAGGTCGGATTTGTGGCGGTCGGCATAGCTGTGCTGGTCGGGACGGTGGTTGGACTTGTCGCCGGATATTACGGCGGCTGGCCCGACACCATCCTGATGCGCTTAGTCGATATCATGCTCTGCTTCCCCACGTTTTTCCTTATCCTTGCGGTGATTGCCATGCTGGAACCGTCCATCTGGTACATCATGATCATTATCGGCCTGACCGGCTGGATGGGGGTTGCCCGCCTGGTTCGCGCCGAGGTCCTGTCGCTGAGGGAGCGCGATTTCATCCTCGCGGCGCGGGCTCTGGGGGCCTCGGATCTGCGCATTATTTTCCGCCACATATTCCCCAACGCTATGACGCCGGTGCTTGTTTCCGCGACACTGGGGGTGGCGGGCGCCATCCTTACCGAATCCGCTCTTTCCTTTCTCGGTATCGGCGTGCAGCCGCCGACTCCGAGCTGGGGGAACATTCTCACCTCCGGCAAGGACTACATCGAGTTTGCCTGGTGGCTTTCACTGTTTCCCGGCCTGGCGATCCTTGTGACGGTCCTTTCCTACAACCTTTTGGGCGAGGGAATCAGGGATGCGCTCGATCCGCGGCTTGGACGGCGATAGGCGTTAAAGGCGGTAGATGGACGGCGGTCACGTAGAACATAGAACTTAGAACGTAGAACTTAAAAAGAGGTGCTTGTGGCAGAAAAATGTAACGAGGAATTTGAACAGATCAAGGTTGAAAAGAACGCCTTCGAGCCGGGGACGCTTGATGATGAGCTGCGCGTAGACCAGCTCTGCAAGGAGCTTCTGCTCCGTTTTTACCAGGAAACCTGCGCCCAGGGCGTCGATGAAGCCGAGGCGACCGACCTCGCTTCGGGGGCCGACTATTTCATTCGGGACTTCGTCGTGTCGATAAAGCAGCTGAACATCTTCAGCGAGCGACCCGGCATCGTCCGCCAGTTTGCCGGCAACTGGTACATCGTCAATACCCTTGAGCCTAACGGGGCCGAGGTCGGCCGGCATCTGCGCGGCGTACAGGCCTTCTACCGCTTCCTGTATGGCCACGGATTGATTTCGCTGCAGCACCTGCGCGCCATGGAAAAGGAGTGCGCGGATACCGCCTATTATGAGAGCCGCATCGACTCCTTCTGGGATATCAAGGGTGACGGTTACGGCGCCTGGGAGCGGGAATGCACGCTGAGGGGCGACCGGCCATGACACAGGAAAACTGGGAAGGTGTTGCCGCAAGGCTTGAAAGGGTGCTTCAGCGGGTGGAAGGACTGGTGGATGCGTTCATCCCCCCCGCCAATCCGGATTCCGGGCAGTTCAGCCGCTTCCGCGCATTCCGCTGGCAGAAACGGGGGGCGGGGGGATGCCTCGTTCCCGTGGAACGTCCCCATCTGGTCGAGCTTGACGATCTGGTAGGGATCAACCCGGCTATAGAGGATCTGGTGAGGAACACGGACCAGTTCGTGGCCGGATACACGGCCAACAACGTCCTTCTGTGGGGGGAGCGGGGGACCGGCAAATCTTCCAGCGTAAAGGGCCTGTTGAAGCGGTTTGGCGATCAGGGGCTGCGGATGATCGAGCTCCAGCGCGGGGACCTGCTCTCCCTGCCGTTCATTATCAGCCAGATCCGGGACCTGCCGTACCGTTTCATCCTGTTCTGCGACGATCTCTCC
>DAIEGL010000106.1 GCA_027356255.1 Geobacter sp.
CCAACCCGACCGGCGCCGTGGGGGTGCGGGACATCATCAAGGACAAGCCGATCATCAACATTCCCGGCTGTCCCCCCAACCCCTACAATTTCCTCTCCACGGTCATGTATTACCTCACCTTCAACCGACTTCCGGACCTGGACTCCCTGGGACGGCCGAAGTTCGCCTACGGCCGGAAGATCCACGAGCACTGCGAACGGCGCCCCCACTTCGACGCCGGCCGCTTTGCCAAGGCCTACGGCGACGCAACCCATGCGGAGGGGTACTGCCTCTACAAGCTGGGGTGCAAGGGGCCGGAGACCTTCGCCAACTGTTCGGTGCAGCGGTTCAACGACGTGGGGGCCTGGCCGGTTTCCATCGGGCATCCCTGCATCGGCTGCACCGAGCCGGATATCCTCTTCAAACGGCCGATTGCCGAGAAGGTGCAGATCCACGAGCCGACCCCGCCCGACACCTACGCGCCGATCAACCTGCGCGACAAGGGGAAAGGTGCCGACCCGTTGACCACCGGCATCCTCGGACTGGCCGCCGGCGCGGCACTGGGGGCAGGGGCCATGATGGCCAAGAAGCTTCCCAAGGACGGTCCCGCCGAGGAGGACAAGCATGAAAAGCCAGAGTAGGCGCGATTTTTTCAAGATGCTCGGGCTCGGCGGCGCAACCCTCCTGGCGAGCAGCGTTCCCGCCATGGCCAATGAGAAAAAGTGGGTCAACGATGAGGCGCTTGGCATGCTCTATGATGCCACCATGTGCGTCGGCTGCAAGGCGTGCATGGCGACCTGCAAGCGGGTCAACGGGGACTACGGCAGCCTTTCTTACGAGAAGGCCAAGTTCGATTCCGATGGGTTGTGGGACGCGCCCACCGACCTTTCCGGCAACACCAGGACCCTCATCAAGCTGTTCAAGGAGTCGGACAGCGAGTGGTCGTACGTGAAGTATTCCTGCATGCACTGCCAGAAGCCGTCCTGCGTCTCGGTCTGCCCGGTCAGCGCCATGACCAAGGACAAGGTGAGCGGCATCGTAGATTACAACAAGAACACCTGCATCGGTTGCCGCTACTGCCAGGTGGCGTGCGCCTTCAACATTCCGAAGTTCCAGTGGGACAAGTCGATCCCGCAGATCGTCAAGTGCGACCTCTGCAAGAACACCAATCTGCGCGAGAAGGGGATCTCCGCCTGTGCAGAGGTCTGTCCGGTGGGGGCGATCAAGTTCGGCAAGCGGAAGGACCTCCTGGACGAGGCGAAGACCAGACTCAGGGACAACCCGGACAAGTACATACCCCATGTCTACGGCGAACATGAGGCGGGGGGGACCAACCACCTTTATCTTGCCTCCATGCCGTTCATCAAGCTCGGGCTTCCGGAAATTAAACCCGAGGCGCCCGCGGAATTTTCCGAGAAGATCCAGCACACCATCTACAAGGGGTTCATCGCTCCGGTCGCCCTCTACAGCACCCTATGTTTCATCGCCGTAAAGAACATGAAAAAGCACGACAACAGCGGAGATCACGATCAAAAGAAGCGTGACGGGGAGGAGCGGTAATGGGACATCACGACGAATACCAGAAGCTTGAAGGAAAGATCTTCACCAAGTCGTTTTTCATCCTCCTCTTCATCGTCCTTGTCGGCTTTTTCTTTGTCGGCGTGCGCTACGTAAAGGGGATCGGCGCGGTTTCCAACATGAGCGACGGTTATCCGTGGGGGATCTGGATCACCTACGACGTCGCCACCGGCACTGCCATTGCCTGCGGCGGCTATGCCGTGGCGATCCTGGTCTACATAAGGAACCGGATGCAGTACCATCCGCTGATCCGCTCCGCCATCCTCACCAGCATGTTCGGTTACGGCCTGGCCGGCTTCTCGGTCATGGTCGACCTGGGTCGGCCGTGGAACGCCTATAACTTCTTCATCCCGTCCAAGTGGCAGGCCAATTCCGCCATGTTCGAGGTCGCGCTCTGCGTCATGACCTATTCGATGGTCCTCATCATCGAGTTCCTTCCGGCCATCCTCACCACCATAGAAAACACCAAGTGGGAGCGGATGCACAAGGTGCGTGACTGGCTTCATCCCCGCATCGCTCCCGATGCGGAAAACCTGGTGAACAGGCTTGAGTGGGTCAAGGCAGGCGCAGCCTGGCTCAAGCCGCGGCTCAACAAGGTCTTGATCTTTTTCATCGTCCTCGGCATCACCCTGCCGACCATGCACCAGTCGTCGCTCGGCTCACTGCTCCTGATCGCCTCGACCAAGCTGCACCCGCTCTGGTACACCGGCTTCCTGCCACTGTTGTTCCTCATCAACTGCGTCTTTATCGGCTATGCAATCGCCATACTGGAGTCCATCATCTCCTGCTACGCGTTCAAAAGACCTTACGAGCTGGAGGAGCTCTCCGGCCTCGCCGCCCTGATCCCGTGGGTGACCGTCATCTGGCTTTCGGTGGTGGTCGGCGATCTGGTACACCGGGGGCAGGTGGGTGCGGCCCTCAAGCTGGATTTCTATTCCGGGTTTTTTCTCACGGAATTCCTGCTGGTGGGGATCGGCTCCGTCATCCTCTTCAGCAAGAAGAACCGCCGGTCGCCCCGTTGGCTTTTTGTCAGTGCGGCGTTGATCGTCCTCGGCGGGGCTCTCTACCGCTTCAACGTCTACCTGATAGGTTTCAATCCGGGAAAAGGGTGGAGGTACTTCCCTTCCTTCGCCGAAGTGATGATCACCGTCGGTATCGTTGCCCTGGAGATCCTCGGCTACAAGGTGTTCGTCAAGCTCTTCCCGGTCCTTCCAAATGCGGCCAAGCACGGGGCAAAAAGGCATGTCGATCAAGATGAAGCGGCGGTGCAGGGCAGCCTGCAATTCGGAAAATAACTCAAATCCGGGAACCGGGATCTGGGAAACGGGATTGGTCAAGTCTTGCCGATCCCCGGTCCCCGGCCCCCGATCCCCACTATTGGAGGAATATAAATGTCTACGAGAATTACCCTTGATCCCATAACCCGCATAGAAGGGCACCTGCGGATCGATGTTGAAGTGAACGGCGGCAAGGTTTCCAACGCCTGGTCTTCCGCCCAGATGTGGCGCGGGATCGAGGTGATACTGAAGGGGAGGGAGCCCCAGGACGCCTGGTCTTTTGCCCAGCGCTTCTGCGGCGTCTGTACAACGGTACACGCCATCTCTTCCATCCGTTCCGTGGAGCACGCCCTGAAGGTGGAAGTGCCGATGAACGCCCAGTACATCCGCAACATCATGATCGCCCAGCACTCGGTGCAGGACCACATCGTCCATTTCTACCACCTCTCGGCCCTCGACTGGGTGGACATCGTCTCCGCGCTTAAGGCGGACCCGAAAAAGACCGCCCAGATCGCCCAGAGCATCTCCGATTGGCCGGGGAACAGCGAGAAGGAATTCAAGGCGGTGCAGGACAAGCTGAAAGGGTTTGTTGCGGGGGGGAAACTCGGCATCTTCGCCTCCGGCTACTGGGGGCATCCGGCCATGAAGCTCCCGCCGGAGATCAACCTCCTCGCAGTCGCCCATTACCTGAAGGCGCTCGATTACCAGCGCAAGGCGGCCCAGGCAGTGGCGATCCTCGGCGGCAAGAACCCCCATATCCAGAACCTGGTGGTAGGCGGCGTGGCAACAGCCATCAATATGGAGAACCTCGCCACCCTCAACATGGAAAGGCTCATCTATCTGAAGACCCTGATGGAGGAGACCAGGGACTTCGTGCAGAAGGTCTACTACCCGGACATGCTGGCGATCGCCTCTGCCTACAAGGACTGGTTCCACTACGGAGCCGGGGTCACCAACTACCTGGCCGTGCCCGAGTTCCCGGAAGATACGAAGAACACCAAATTCGCCCTCAACGGCGGCATCGTCACCGCCGGCAACATCGCAGCCATGCGGCCGATCAAGGACCATCACGACGAGTATCTGATCAACAACGTCAAGGAATCGGTTGCCCATGCCTGGTACGAAGGCTCCTCCACCCTCCATCCGTGGGAAGGGGAGACAAAGCCTGACTACACGGACTTCAAGGAAAACGGCAAATACTCCTGGTGCAAGGCTCCCCGCCTCGACGGCAAGCCGGTCCAGGTCGGCCCTCCCGCACAGATCTTTGCCGCCTATGCCGCCGGCAACCCCAGGGTGAAAAAACTGGTGGACAGCGCCAACAAGACCATCGGCATCGGCATGAAGGATTATCATTCCACCATGGGGAGGCTTCTGGCCCGTGCCCAGAGGGCCCATCTCATGGCGGACATCTCCCTGGACAACCTGGACAAGCTGATCGCCAACATCGCTTCCGGCGACAAGGTCTA